>CAMWVQ010000006.1 GCA_947177635.1 uncultured Porphyromonadaceae bacterium
GAACAGGGCCGCTCGCTCCCCTCCCTCGTCGGCACAAGGATCGAAGTGCCCCGCGCCCCTCTGGTGGCTGACCAGATCGCAGAAGTGGCCGAATTCTTCTCATTCGGCACAAACGACCTCACTCAGATGACATTCGGCTTCAGCCGCGACGACGCTCCCAAGTTCCTCAAATACTACAAGGAACATGGCATCATCAAGGTTGATCCGTTTGAAGTCCTCGACCAGGAAGGCGTAGGCCAGCTCGTGGAAATGGGCGTCAAGAAAGGCCGCGCAACCCGCACCGACCTCAAAGTCGGCATCTGCGGCGAACACGGCGGCGAACCCTCGTCAGTCAAGTTCTGCGCCAAACTCGGCATGAACTACGTCAGCTGCTCGCCCTTCCGCGTGCCCATCGCCCGCGTAGCTGCGGCCCAGGCTGCCATCGAAGACTAATATTCTTCGAATAATCTAATTACACTATAACAAGGCCGTAATGCCCTTTCGGCATTACGGCCTTTCTTAATCTCTCTATCAAATATGTCAGAAGCTGAAATGAATTCATATCGGTTCGGAACCGGCCAAGAGCCTACCGATGAGATGCTCGCGCAAATAATGCACGAAGTGGCAGAAGATGCTAAAAAAAGCAATGAAGAAGCTGCCAACAAGCACCTTTATGATATGCGACGAGAAATGATAGCAGATGAGGCGAAATGGGCCGACCGCATAAATGAAATCAGGAATGGCAAGCATTGAACATAAACCGGAAATGATTATAATTGCCGGACCAAATGGGTCGGGCAAAACTTCCATTACCCAAAAGTTTCTCCATCATGAGTGGGCGGAAGGGACCATTTATATCAATCCTGATCAGGTTGCCAAAGACATGTTCGGAGACTGGAACAATGAGGAAGCTGTCTTAAAAGCAGCCAACTATTGCTCAGAACTTCGCGAGCAATGTCTTGCCGAGAAGAAAAGCTTTGTATTCGAGACTGTCTTTTCAGCTCAAGACAAGATTGATTTCGTGATTCGCGCTAAAGAGTCCGGTTTCTTTATTCGCATTTTCTTCATTTCAACAACTAACCCTACTATTAATGCATCTCGAATTGCCAATAGAGTGATGAAAGGTGGCCATGACGTTCCAATCAAGAAAATTATCTCACGCTACTATAAGTCTATCCGAAATTGTAAGACAATCGCCCCAATCATCGACCGACTTTACGTCTATGACAACTCGATAGATGATGCAGACGCGTGTCCTCTATTTCGCCTCTCAAATGGAGAGATAGCTAAACAATACACAAACGACCTACCCGAATGGGCGTTAACCATACTTAAATAGAATGCTATGACGCAAAACGAGATTGACCGCGCGAGCATTGAGAAAGCTAAAGAGCTTTTCATATCAGGCAAGGTGTATGCGATTGAAGTCGGCACAATCGTCGGACTTCAGGCGATTCATCGCGCGTTGTTTGACGGGCTTTATCCTTTTGCCGGGGAAATTCGTAAATTGAATATCTCAAAAGGAGGCTTTCGTTTTGCAAATTCCCTTTATCTCATTCCTGCGCTTGAAGCGATAGAAAAGATGCCGGAGTCTACTTTCGAGGAAATTATCGCTAAATATGTGGAAATGAACATTGCCCATCCCTTTATGGAGGGGAACGGTCGCGCTACACGCATTTGGTTTGATATGATGCTTCGTCGCCTCCTTGGTAAAGTTGTGGACTGGCAGCATATTACCCGCGAAGCATATATGCAGGCTATGGAGCGTTCTCCAGTCAACGACCTTGAGCTACGCTATCTTATTCAAAACGCCCTTACATCAGAGACTGACGACCGCGACGTAATCTTCCACGGCATAAATCAATCCTATTACTATGAAGGCTACGAGCCTGAATGAAATCGTATGACGATAATGGATAATTCAATATTGAATCGTATTCGTGGATGCTTGTATGGGCAAGCTATTGGCGATGCACTTGGATTCATAACGCTAAATTAATCAGGTAACGAACGAGATGGAAAATAAATTTAGCCCATTCCGTAGGGATGAGATTGTAGGGTTGCTTACAAAACTTAGACAATTTAATGATATTAAATCAATTCTGCAAGATAATATGTCTAAAAGAGAATTTATATCAGCAGAAGAGATTGTCGAAGGGCTTAAAGAAGAAATTAAAACGTTTATACTTAATATCATTAAATGCTATTTTAACCAAGATGATTCTTTATGGCAAATGTATTATGAGGTTTTGTATGAAATTGCACCAAAAAATACTGATGAAGTAATCAATGCCATAAATCGTATACCTGATTTGGAAAAGCAGATAAATGCGATCATAAATCCAGGGGAATTAACATCTGTTGAGGACGATATGTTTGGAGAACAGTCTCCGATACAGTCTCCGATAATGTGGACGTCAGGTCTCGGTAGCTGCTATACATATTGGGATGTTAAAAAAAGATTACTCAAAGAAAAATATGGCATAATATGGTATACTCCATCCGAATGTACTCCATATATGAAGTATGATTAAGCTGGAGATTAGTCGATTAATGTTTGTTGGTGTTTGTGATGTTTTAAGCGGCATTAGTAAACTTCTGTTTATGTAGTTGGAGGGATTGCCATTTGTGTGGGGATAATCCGAAGTTTGACCGATGGAAGACGATGGCTTTGGTGTGACTGATAGTGTCGCGGGAAACCAGTTGTGATAGGTCTTGTGAATGGCGTGGATGTTGATACCCCGAGATTATATGCCAGTTGTCATATTGGTTTCCCGTTGTGGCGCAATGAGAGATTGTGTTCTTGCGTGATTGCATCTTTAATTATGATTATTAGTAACTTGTTGTATGGAAAACCAATCGCGTGAGTAGAAAAACTATACACAATAAGCAATCGATATGCTTCAGAATATCGAAAATGGATGGGGTCGCATAAAAGCAATGACATCAGTCAGCTTTGCTTGGATGACAAAGGGACATTGGCCTATACTTATCAGGCTCTATCTGCAGCATTGTAGGTATACTTTCATATGACAAATTTTGAAAGCAGAATGTTTGGTAAACACAGTCTCAGATGTTTGCGAATGAAGTCGGATGGGCAAAAGATGGATGTGATTCGCGAAAAGCGCGGCGGGTGGGGACAATGTTAAATGTTATTTGAGATAGCCTAATTTTATGGCGGCATTGTAGAAGCTGCGACATCTCTCGGCACCTTTTCGGGTGCTATTCCAACAGATATAGTTTGCAGAGGATTTCGAGGGACGGATGTCGCATTCGGCAAGAATCTCACGAACCATAGCTTGCTGTTGCGGGGTTCCTTTGTTTTCGCAATAGAAGCCCCAGTAGGGAGAGCCGTTGTTGTCAGAGCCGCACCAACAGCCAACCCAAACGCCCATGATGTTGATGCCAAATGATTTTTGAACTTCGCGATGTAGAGATTCGAATTCCGGCTTCAATTCGTGGTACCATTCGTCGATAAGGTCTTTCGACAACTGTATCTTCATTGCGTATAAGGCCGACTGGATTTCGCTTAACTCTTTGGACTTCTCGTTCAGGATGTCCCATTGAGTAATGGCCGAAGCGTCTGTCGGAATGAAGGTTTCTTTGATTAGTTTTTGTATATCCATAAGTAGATCATTGTTTATGCGTATGTTGAACAAACCTTTTGTGAAATCGGCAAATTGATGGATGGCAGACTTTAGAGTGGTTTGTCTGGGTTCTATGATTGGGATAATCTCGAAAAGCCAGTCAGATAACTGGGAGTGGATGACGGTGGTGTGACTACGGAATGAAGTGTGGAAATCAACGCATTTTTCGCAATGAGTTGTCTCGTGGGTGTTAAAGGTGTGGTTTCTGTCATCACACCAACATTGGTATTGGTCCAAGCGGGAACAATGTCGGGTGGCATTGGTTGAGGAGAGCCCGTCTGGCGGGCATTTCCAGACGGATGGCCTGAGACCGTCAACAAGATTAGGATAGAAATATAGGGGGATGAGGACAATGTATATATTATCATAATCATAACCTAAACGGTGGGTGGCCTCAATATATCTTCCCAGTTGGTTGCGTTGGAATGGGGCATTCATCAGCTTATTCTCGATGATTATGGCGTAGTCATTGTCGAGAATGCGAATATCTATATGCGAGTTCTCTGCTGTGATGACAGGATCGGTTATGAGGGACTTGTCAAGGCCAATGGAAGAGAGGAATCTGTCAACAAATGAAGCCAGAATGATATGTTTGCCATTCTCGGTATAATTGAGAATCGCAGAAATGAATTTACTTGTGTGGGGTTCCTCTGTCGGAACAATGTCAAGTAAGTTAAACTGATACAGAGGCTCGTTTTCGGGCTTTGCTTTCAATCCGGCACATTCCGAAGAAATCGCAAGCAGTTGTTTGA
The DNA here is from genome assembly GCA_947177635.1 of uncultured Porphyromonadaceae bacterium. Classification (GTDB taxonomy): domain Bacteria; phylum Bacteroidota; class Bacteroidia; order Bacteroidales; family Muribaculaceae; genus UBA7173. Next base: position 4,379 of record CAMWVQ010000006.1, read on the forward strand.
TTGCAATTTCTTTAAGTTGGATAATTGAATCAGAAAACTCAATTATCGATTTGATCGATTTTTCGGCCATAGGGATTGATACCAATCGTTAAAAAAGTTGTCAACAGCAGTTGCAAGATGATTGCTCCAAATTTACTAAAAAGAGTCGGGATTATGTCTAAATGGCACAGAAAAAAGTCCAAAAATTAGATGCCGATATGTCAGTGGAGTCAAGGTAAATATTATTGTCGCCATATGCAACTATTTTGAGTGGGTTCGCGTCTAATAGGGAAAACATAATCGTAATTTGAAGTATGAAAAATTGGAACCCGATTATTTGCAGCGTATTGGGCGCATTGGCATATATTGCGAATTCATCACTCCTTCCTGGCTGGAGCCATTTCCTCGTCGGTGTATTTACGGGATTGGTGTTTGTTGCTGCTTATTGGCTTGTCTCCAGTAAGCTGAGGGTGTGGATTCGTGTTTCAATCGCTACGGCGATTGCCATTGGCGCGGGTGCCATAGTCAGCTTCTGCATTTGATTTGCCTGGAAAAAGAGTCTATGAAGAGATTTGTTGACATCGTCTTTCTCTTTTTATGCCTGTCGGTTCTGAGTGCGTGTAACAGGAACCGGGAGGAACCTCCCTTTGAGACGGAACTCCCGGTTCGCGAGATTTATACTCCGGAGAATGTCTGGGTGGAGATTAATGATGCGGAGGAATATGATAGGCTTGTAGGATGGAGTGGCAGGCTTTTTGTGGTCAATTCTCCTGACGAATTTCCCGAGGGGGATGGAATCGGATTTTCGAGGGCTTACACTGAGGCTGATTTCAGTAATCACACGATATTGGTCTACTATCATATCCATGCCTGGGAGTTTGACAGGTTTAGCTACAGATATGTGTACTACAATCAGGAGGCCAAATACAATTGGTCGATTCTGATAGGTGTCGATTCTCCGGAACCGACATATGCCGACAGGCGCTGTCTGACAAGGTTTGCGGTTATGGTCGATAAGATTCCGGAGGATGCTCGTGTGACGGCCGGGTTCGGATTGAATGGAAATGACTGGGACTGATGAAGCTTATCCGGAGACAAGATTAAATTTGCGGTATGAAGGAACTTTTGTTTATGTTATTGGTGGGGTTGCCGTTTGTGTGTGCGGGGCAATCCGAAACAGGACAGCCTGGAGACGGAGACTTTAACGTGACTGATAGTGTCGCCGGAAGCCAGTTGCCTGCCGGTTATGTGACGGAATATGGTGTTGATGCCCCGGAAGCTGCGGTGGATTATGTCCCAGTTGTCGGACCGGTTTTCGGAGCCCCGGTTTTGAGTTTCGTCAATGCCAGGACAGGGGATTGGGTTGCCGGAAAGCAGCAACAGGTCGGTTTCCCGTTGTGGCACAATGGCGGTGTTGTTGTCGATGGGGAGTCGATGACTATGCCGGGTTTGATGCGCATTGATACCGGCTCGATAGGTATATACCAGAGGTTTGGTGATTTCTCCGTTTATGGGGGAGGGGTAGCGAACAAGTATGGATATTTTCAGGGTGTGCATACGCAATACGGAATAAACGGCAGTTTGACATATCGGTTCTCTCCCGGGATTCATTTCTCGGCGTTCGGTTCATATTATTTCGGAGCCCCGCCGGTGTTGGGCGGAGGATTGCCAATGCCCCCATCGATGATGGGGTATTATGCTGTGGGGCGGTTCGGCGGCTTGTTTCATTATCAGCTTAATGAAAATTTCGGGCTGGATGTCGGGGGCCAGATGGTTCAGAAGGTTGGCACTTCAAGCTATCGTTTCGAGCCAATTGTCACCCCATATGTCAAGGTCGGCAAAATCGGTATCGGTCTTCCGGTCGGTCAAATCGTGAACGGCCTGCTGAGATAGGGTGGCAAACAAACATTAAAATTCAGATATTATGAATCTTCCATTTTATTCATGTCTGCCGGTAGTCGCGGGTATTATAGGAGGTATTATCGGAGGCGTCATCTATAAAAAATCAGCGCAAAAAAGAGAAGTAATCTACCAGAGTCGTTTGATTTAGGATGCCTGGTAAAGGAATAATAATTGTCAATTATGCCGCCATAGAGTCGCCAGTGGCTCAGTCTGATGGCTGTCTGAAATGTTTTTTGTCTGAAAGTCGAAGGATGTTTGGATATGTCGGTGGAATTTCGTAACTTTGCGGTCGCATTTCCCGGTCACGCGTTGGCAGGGAGACGCAATACAAACTCATTAACAAACATTTTTAATGGCAACAAAAATCAGACTGCAACGCCATGGTCGCAAGAACTATGCGTTCTATCCTATTGTAATCGCCAATAGCAGGGCACCACGAGATGGTAGGTTTATTGAAAGGATTGGTTCTTACAATCCCAACACTAATCCTGCTACAATCACTCTCAACTTCGAGCGAGCTTTGTATTGGGTCAACGTGGGCGCACAGCCTACCGACACTGTCCGTAGCATCCTTTCCAAGGAAGGTGTGCTGCTGATGAAGCACCTCCAGGGTGGCGTCAAGAAGGGCGCTTTCGACGAGGCTGAAGCACAGCGTCGTTTCGATGCCTGGAAGGCCAACAAGGAGAAGGCTGTAGAGGCTGTCAAGGCTTCCAACGCCGACAAGAAGGCTGCCGCCGCCAAGGAGCGTCTTGCCGCCGAGCAGGCCAAGAACGCCGCCAAGGCTGAGGAAGTAGCCAAGAAGAAAGCCGAAATCGCTGCCGCCAAGGCTGCCGAGGAGGCTGCGAAGGCGGCTGAAGAGGCTCCCGCAGAGGAGGCTCCCGCCGCTGAAGAGGCTGCCGCCGAATAATCAACTCCGGCTGACAACTTGCTTAACAATTAACAATCCCGGAGGGGCTCTTTCCAAGAGTGCTTCCGGGTTTGTTTGTTTCATATTCTTGCACACAATTCCATTTATTACCGAGGTTTGATGAAAAATCCTTTGGTCTCAGTCATAGTGCCCAATTACAACTATGCCCGTTATCTTGCTGAAAGGTTGGATTCGGTGCTGGGGCAGACATTCCGGGATTTCGAGGTCATCATACTTGATGACTGCTCGACAGATGATTCGAGAGATGTGATCGGGCGATATGCCGGCCATCCCCAGGTCAGCCGTGTCGTGTTCAATGAAACCAACAGCGGCAATCCCTTTGTCCAGTGGGAGAAGGGGCTTGGGCTCGCCAAAGGGAAATATGTTTGGATTGCCGAGGCGGATGACTGTGCTGAGCCGACATTCCTGGAGCGGACTGTGGCTGTCATGGAGTCGGACGACAGCATCGCTGTTGTCAAGACAATGTCGCGGCTGATAGATTCGGAAGGGCAGCCGTCGCCGCATAAACCGTTTGAGGATTTCGAGCCGGATGGCGACGCTTACATTTATGACGGGTCTGAGTATCTTCAGGAAAAGATGATCTGGTGGAACCATTGTTACAACGCGAGCATGGTTTTGATGAGGCGCGATGCGTGGTGTCAAATCCAGGACAAGTCGTATGTGAGACTGCGTTATGTCGGTGACTGGCTTTTCTGGGGCATGCTTATGAACGGCCGGAGGGTAGCCGAGATACATAAGCCTCTTAGCCGCTTCAGACTTCATGGCAATAGCGTCACTGACGGCGCCAGGCAGACACCCAGGCTGAGGGCGGAAGGGGAGATTGTGGCCTACATGTTCAGGAACATGCTTCCGGGCCTTCCTTTCGGCCTGAAGGTCTACAACCGTTACAACCTGTACCGCATTTTCCACAGAGGAGGGTTGGCAGGTTTCCGCCGGGAGCTGGAGTCCATAGACCCGAAGTTCTGGGACAACATCGGAATAACATCGGCCTCATATCCGTTGTTCTGGCTGTACAAGCACACCATATGGCTTGTCGAGAAACGGTTCGTCTCATCCCGGCAGGCGGCTTTGAGACCGGTAAATATAATCCACGGCGTAGATTTCACAAAGTAATAGAACAAAGCAATGGCTGATTGTCAAAAATTTCCTCGTGTTGTGGCTTTCTATCTGCCGCAGTTCCATCCGATACCCGAAAATGACCAATGGTGGGAAAAGGGGTTCACGGAATGGACCAATGTCGGGAAGGCCCGCAGTCTTTTCCCCGGCCATTATCAGCCCAAGCTGCCTACGGAGCTGGGATATTACGACCTGAGGGTGCCGGAGTCCCGCAGGGCGCAGGCGGATCTCGCCCGGGAGTATGGAATAGAGGGGTTTTGCTACTGGCATTATTGGTTCGGCAACGGGCGCCAGCTTCTGGAACGTCCTTTCAAGGAGGTGCTTGAATCAGGGGAGCCTGATTTCCCGTTCTGCCTTGCATGGGCTAATGAGTCATGGAAAGGGTTCCATCACGGAGTTAAGAAAAAAGAGTGCCTCGTGGAGCAGGTCTATGGAGGAGAGGAAGACTATCGCCGGCATTTCGAGTCGGTGCTTCCGGCGTTTCGTGACAAACGCTATATGACGGTCGAGGGCAAACCCCTGTTTGTCATATATCATCCGTTGGCTGCCAGGGAGGAGATATCCGAGATGATAGTCCTATGGCGTAAGTGGGCGGTGGAGAGCGGCCTCGGCGGGGTTTATTTCGTCGGCATATCCTATTTCTTCGACAAGGAGGGGGAGGAGATGCTCAAAATGGGCCTGGACGGGGTGAACGTCTGTCGGTTCTGGGACATAAAGGAGAAGCATCATTCGATGTACAAGCGCAAGGAGAGGATTCAGAATATGTTCAGGATTCCCTTGCGGCTCCCATATGACAAGGTTTACCCGACATTGGTCGGGGAGGAGGAGAGGGCGGATAACATATTCCCGACCTTGTATCCTAACTGGGACCATACCCCCAGGACCGGAAGAAAAGGGGTGATGTACACTGGCGAGTCTCCGGAGCTTTTCGGGAAACTTCTTGACAAGTGTATCGATGTCGTAGGAGGAAAAGACCAAGACCACAGCCTCGTTTTCATAAAATCCTGGAATGAATGGGGTGAGGGGAATTACCTTGAGCCATGCCGGGTGTATGGCCGAGGCTACCTGGAAGAAATAGGAAAGCGGGTCAGGCGCTGATGCTGCCCCATATCAATATTGACAGAATGAACGCGGAGCGACGAATGCAGGGGGGATTGGCCCCGGTGGAGACAAGAGGCGGACACCCCCTGGTGTCAGTCATTATGCCTGCTTACAACCAGGGAAAGTATATCGGTGAGGCGCTTGACTCCCTGCTGAGGCAGACTTATGAGAACTGGGAAGTGCTGATTGTGGATGACGGTTCGCCCGACAATGTTGCGGAGACAGTCAAGCCATACCTTGAGTCAGACCCGCGTATAAGGTTTTTCCACACGGAAAACCGGGGAGTGTCGGCCGCCCGTAATTATGCGGTCGGCATGTCGGGTGGGGTTTTCATATTGCCGCTTGATGCCGATGACACGATTGAGCCGGATTACATAAGGAAATGTGTCGACGTGTTCGAGTCAGCGCCGTCCACTGATGTGGTTTATTGCCAGTGGCGTTATTTCGGGGCCGATGACCGGACCCCCGACATTTCATATCCCGGCTACAGGTCACTGTTGCTCTGCAACCGCATTTTTGTCACGGCGATGATGCGCCGTGACAAATTCCTGAGTGCCGGCGGGTTTGACGAAGCCATGCGCAAAGGTTTGGAAGACTGGGAATTCTGGATTCGCTTCCTGGATGAGGAGTCAATCGTGGTCCAGATTTCACAAAAGTTGTTCAATTATCGGATAAAGGAAAGCTCCAGGAATGTCGAAGCCCACAAAGGCACCGGGCTGTTTGACATCGAGCTTTACATACTGGCAAAGCACAAGGAAACATACAACAGGTATTTCGGCTCTCCAATCATAGGGCTTGGCGGATTTGCCCGTGATGCGCGGAAGTACAGGCAAAAGTATGACAGGGTGTTTTACCGGCGTTTGTGGCATTGGATGAATGGCTTGTTCCGGAAATAGGCCTTAAACAAACAAAAGCTCTGTTAAAAAGAGTGATATTTGATTTTTTTTGTTAACTTTGTAGCGGTTTTTGCGCCTTGACCCCCTGAAATCCCCCTCCCTTGTCGTTTTTGAGGAGAATCGGGAGGTGTTCGGGTGCAGGATTTATTGTTGTTTGGTTGCCACGTTGTTGGTGGCAATTGATTGATAAACAAAAAGATAATAATGATTAACATCACGTTTCCCGATAATTCGGTAAAACAGTACGAAGCCGGGGTGACTCCCCTTGAAATCGCCCGCAGCCTCTCGCCGCAGCTTGCGCGTGAGGTGCTTGCCGCATCCGTTAACGACCAGGAGTGGGATCTCAGCCGTCCCGTCAACGAAGATGCTTCCGTCAAACTTTTCAAATGGGATGATCCTGAAGGCAAGCACGCTTTCTGGCACTCCTCTGCCCACCTTCTCGCCGAGGCCCTCCAGGAGCTTTATCCCGGGGTGAAGTTCGGCATCGGTCCGGCAATCGAGAATGGCTTCTATTACGACATAGACCCCAACGGTCACAGCATCACAGCCGCTGACTTCCCCGCGATTGAGGCAAAGATGCTCGAACTCGCGCGCCGCGACGAGCAGATTGTCAGGGCGGACATTACCAAGGCTGACGCCCTCAAGATGTTCGGCGACCGCAACGAGGAATACAAATGCGAGCTTATCTCCGAACTGGAGGATGGCTCGATAACCACCTACACCCAGGGAGCGTTCACCGACCTCTGCCGTGGCCCGCATCTCCCTTCTACCGGGGTCATCAAGGCTTGCAAGGTGATGTCTCTCGCCGGAGCCTACTGGCGTGGCGACGAAAAACGCAACCAGCTTGTCCGCGTCTACGGAATCACCTTCCCCAAGAAGAAGATGCTCGACGAGTATCTCGTCCTTCTTGAAGAGGCCAAGAAACGCGACCACCGCAAGCTCGGCAAGGAGATGGAGCTGTTTGCCTTCTCCACCAATGTCGGCGCCGGTCTTCCCCTCTGGCTCCCCAAGGGGGCCGCTTTGCGTGACCGTCTCGAGCAGTTCCTCCGCAAGATTCAGAAGAAATATGGTTACCAGCAGGTAATCACTCCCCATATCGGCAACAAGCAGCTTTATGTGACCTCAGGCCACTATGCGAAGTATGGCAAGGACTCATTCCAGCCCATCCACACTCCGCAGGAGGGTGAGGAGTATATGCTCAAGCCGATGAACTGTCCTCACCACTGTGAGATTTTCAAGACGTCGCCCCGCTCTTACCGTGAGCTGCCCCTCCGCCTGGCGGAATTCGGCACCGTCTACCGCTACGAGCAGACCGGTGAGCTTCACGGCCTTACCCGTGTGCGCGGATTCACCCAGGATGACGCCCACATCTTCTGTGCCCCCGACCAGATCAAGGATGAGTTCCTCAAAGTCATGGACATCATCCTGTATATCTTCAACGCCCTGAAATTCGACAACTACGAGGCTCAGATTTCACTGCGCGACCCCAACAACAAGGAGAAATATATCGGTTCGGACGAGAACTGGCACCTCGCGGAGCAGGCCATCATCGAGGCCTGTGAGGAGAAGGGTCTCAAAGCCCGCAAGGAGCTTGGCGAAGCTGCTTTCTACGGCCCGAAGCTCGACTTCATGGTCAAGGACGCGATCGGCCGCCGCTGGCAGCTGGGCACCATCCAGGTTGACTACAACCTTCCCGAGCGGTTCCAGCTCGAATATACCGGTGCCGACAACCAGAAGCATCGCCCTGTGATGATTCACCGCGCGCCGTTCGGCTCCCTGGAACGATTCGTGGCCGTGCTGCTTGAGCACACCGCCGGCAAGTTCCCCCTCTGGCTCTCCCCCGAACAGGCCATCATCCTCCCGATTTCTGAGAAATTCAACGACTACGCATATGAGGTGGCACGCCAGCTCAACGAGCTTGACGTCCGCGTGACGGTGGATGACCGCAACGAGAAAATCGGCCGCAAGATACGCGACAATGAGCTCAAGCGCATTCCGTATATGCTTGTCGTAGGGGAGAAGGAGGCCGAGAACGGCGAAGTCTCTGTCCGCAAGCAGGGAGAAGGCGACAAGGGGACTATGAAAGTTGCCGAATTCGCCGAAGAAATCAACTGCCTCGTGAAAGAACTCCAGTAATTCCGCCGGTTCGACGAACAGAAATCACGGAAAGGATGTTCACCTTAGAAAGAATCACCAACCAATACTGAATGGATAAGAAACCCAGTAACTCCGGAGGATCACGTCCCTCCAATTATGGAAGCCCGAGCCATAGCGGCGGGGCTCCCCGACAGGCCGGCAGCGGCCAGCATTCCTCATCCTCACAGGGCGGCTACGGCCAGCGTGGCCCCGGTGCGCCGCGTCCCGCAGGCACATCGGCACCCCGTCCCGCCGGCTCCGGCGCCGGACGTCCCGGAGGATTTTCCGGTCCCCGCCCCGGAGGCCCGCGCCCCGGAGGTTTCGGTGGTCCCCGTCCCGGAGGTTTCGGAGGCCCGCGTCCCGCAGGGATGCGTCCCCCGCTGACCGGTCCCCGTCCGCCCCGTAAGGAGGAGCCTTACAACATCAACGAACGCATCCACGCCAAGGAGGTACGCCTCGTGGGTGACAATGTTGAAAATGGTGTTGTATCCCTCCAGCAGGCGTTGAAACTTGCAGACGAGATGGAGCTCGACCTGGTGGAAATCTCTCCCACCGCCCAGCCACCGGTATGCAAGATTCTTGACTATTCCAAATTCCTCTACCAGCAGAAGAAGCGCCAGAAGGAGCAGAAGGCCAAGGCTACCAAGGTTGTGGTCAAAGAAATCCGTTTCGGTCCCCAGACCGACGACCACGACTACAACTTCAAGCTCAAGCACGCCCAGAGCTTCCTCCAGGAGGGTTCGAAAGTAAAAGCCTATGTCTTCTTCAAGGGACGTTCGATTCTCTTCAAAGAGCAGGGAGAGGTTCTGCTGCTCCGCTTCGCCAATGACCTCGAGGAGCTTGGAAAGGTAGAGCAGATGCCGGTTCTTGAAGGGAAACGTATGACAATCATGCTTTCCCCGAAGAAAAAAGCTTGAAAAAACATCTCAGAGGGCAATAATATGCCTGATGACGCGTTGTATAAGATGGTGTCGCCGACACCAAACTAATCAATTCATAAATTAACAAAAATGCCAAAGATTAAGACTAATTCCGGTGCCAAAAAGAGGTTCGCCCTTACCGGAACAGGAAAGATCAAGAGAAAACATGCTTACAAGAGTCACATTCTGACGAAGAAGACCAAGAAGCAGAAGAGAAACCTCACCCACTTCGGCACAGTCAACAAGGTAGACGAAGCCAACGTAAAGGCATTACTTGGCCTGAAGTAATCCGGATTCCTTTCAGGAACCGCATTCTTCAACCCGAAGAGCCTGAGGGTTTCACCCACAGATTATCCCCGACTTTCCGCGCTACTCTTGACGCCGGATGTTAGGGCGAAGGCAACCGGACCGGCCTGAGCAATTCCAAGTGGTCCGAAATCTACTAACCGGATGTCATGCCGCAAGAGCAACGGCATTCAACATCAACCCCGTTGCCGCTGACATTCAAAACTTGTCAAAAAAATGCCAAGATCAGTAAACCACGTAGCATCCCGCGCACGTCGTAAGAAAATCCTCAAATTAACCCGCGGTTACTTCGGTTGCCGTCGTAACGTGTGGACCGTTGCCAAGAACACTTGGGAAAAGGGTCTCACCTACGCTTACCGCGACCGTAAGAATAAAAAGCGTAACTTCCGTTCGCTTTGGATTCAGCGTATCAACGCCGCCGCCCGTCAGGAGGGTCTTTCCTACTCACAGCTTATGGGACTCATCCACAAGGCCGGCATCGAGATCAACCGCAAGGTTCTCGCCGACCTCGCCCTCAACAACCCCGCCGCATTCAAGGCTGTTGTTGACAAGGTGAAGGCTTAAGTCCTGAGCATAAGGCAATAGCTCCGACAATAAAGCCGGAGAAAAACGACGGAATGCCGTAATCACGGCATTCCGTCTGTTTTTTTTGTGCTATTATTATAATGAGGGCTGCCTTATTGTTTCCTGCTGGTAGACAATTCAGCAGACTGACACTATCTGATAGACATAAGGTGGGCTGAAAGGGGTCAAATAACCGCGAGGCCTCCCTGGGATGTTTCCTTGTAGAGGGATGGTATGTCGTGGCCGGTCTGCTTCATGACCTCCACGATGCGGTCGAAGTCGACACGGTGCTGCCCGTCAGAAAAAGCCGCGTACAGGTTGGCGTCGAGGGCACGGGCAGCGGCGTAGGCGTTGCGTTCGATGCAGGGTATCTGCACGAGGCCGCAGACAGGGTCGCAAGTGAGTCCGAGATGATGTTCCAGCCCCATCTCCGCCGAGTATTCAATCTGGGCGGGAGTGCCGCCGAATAGTTGTGAGGCGGCTGCGGCTGCCATGGCGCAGGCTACGCCAACCTCCCCCTGGCATCCGACTTCGGCGCCCGACACGGAGGCATTGAACTTCACGACGTTGCCGAAAAGACCGGCTGTGGCCAGCGCACGAAGGATGCGGTTCTCAGAGAAGCCTTTGGAGGTGTGGAGATGGTAAAGCACTGCCGGCACGATTCCGCAGGAGCCGCATGTGGGGGCGGTGACGATTTCCCCTCCGGCGGCGTTTTCCTCGCTCACGGCCAGGGCGTAGGCGTAGACCAGGCCGCGGCTCTTGAGCGATGAGTTGTAGCCAGCAGCGTGAATGTAGTAGCTGACGGCTTTGCGGCGCACGCCGAGACCACCGGGGAGGACTCCCTCGGCCTCTATGCCGCGTTCGACAGCCGCCTTCATTACGTGCCATACCTCGCGCAGATAGTCCCATATGGCGGGGCCTTCGGTCTGGCCGACATATTCCCAGTAGCTCAGTCCGGTACGCTCACACAATTCGAGGATGTCTTTAATTTTTGTCATCGAGTATATGGCGTCGGCTGACTGACGGCTTTCACCTTCGCGCACGATATCGCCTCCGCCGATTGAGTAGTAGGTCTGGCCTGAAAGCGGTGTGCCGTCTGCGGCGAATCCCTCGAAACGGATGCCGTTGGTGTGGAAGGGGAGTACGGTCTCCGGTTTCCATATGATTTCAGCGGGCACGGTTGTGGTGAGTTCTTCGAGCACGGCCTTGTCGGTAAGGTGCCCCTTGCCGGTGGCCGCCAGAGAGCCGAAGAGGGTCACTTCGATGCGCGCGGTTTCCGGCGACATCTCTTTGAGGAACATCTGGGCGGCTTTGCGAGGTCCCATAGTATGTGAGCTTGAGGGGCCGCTACCAATCTTGTAAAGCTGGCGTATGGATTCCATCTGGTTATGGTCTGAATTGATGGAAGGGTCACTTCTCCTTGTGTCCTTCTGAAATGATGTAGTGCTTGACCTTCTGGAAGAGTCGTGTGGCGAATACGAAGTCGTTGAGGGCTTCGTTGGTTGTCGTGAATATGCGCTCCTTGTCGCCGACCCATTCGCGATGGCCTTTGTTGATGAAGATGATGTTTTCCCCGATGCCGAGCACGGAGTTCATGTCGTGGGTGTTTATGATGGTGGTTATGCCATACTCGTGGGTGATGTCGTGGAGCAGCTCGTCGATGAGAATCGAGGTGCGGGGGTCGAGGCCGGAGTTGGGCTCGTCGCAGAAGAGGTATTTGGGGTTGAGGGCGATGGCGCGGGCGATGGCCACACGCTTCTGCATACCTCCCGATATTTCCGAGGGGTATTTCTTTTCGGCTCCCTGGAGGTTCACTCGTTCAAGGCAGAAGCGAGCGCGGTCGAGTATTTCTCCCCTTGTCATAGATGTGAACATCGTAAGGGGAAACATCACGTTGCCCAGCACTGTCTCGGAGTCAAAGAGTGCAGACCCCTGGAAAAGCATCCCGATTTCCTTGCGCAACTCCTTGACCTGGCGGGGATTCATCTTGAGGAAATCGCGGTTGTCGTAAAGGATTTCACCCTGCTCGGGTGTGACCAGGCCGACTATGGATTTCATCAGCACTGTCTTTCCAGAACCGCTCTGGCCGATAATCAAGTTAGTCTTGCCGGTGTAGAAGGTGGCGGAGACGTCGTGAAGGATGGTCTTCCCGTCGAACGATTTAGTTAGGTTCTTGACTTCGATCATTGCAGCAGTACTTTTGTCAGTATGACGTCGAACAGTAGAATCAGGATGGAGGATGAGACCACGGCGTTGGTCGATGCCTTGCCGACCTGAAGTGCGCCGCCTTTGACGTAGTATCCGAAGAATGACGCTACGGAAGCTATGATGTAGGCGAACACGAGGCTCTTGATAAGGCCGTACCAGACATACCATTCGTTGAAGAACGCCTGTATGCCGTAAGTGTAACGGGCCGTCGAGATGAGGTCGGTGAATATGGTGACGAGGTAGCCGCCGAGAATCGATGTGCCGATGCAGAATACGCTCAGTACAGGCATGAATCCAACGAACGCGACTATCTTGGGCAACACGAGGTAGTTGACCGAGTTCACGCCCATGATTTCAAGGGCGTCTATCTGCTCGGTGACCCTCATCGTGCCTATTTCCGATGCGATGTTCGAACCGACTTTTCCCGCGAGAATCAGGCAGAGGATAGAGTTGGAGAACTCCAGAAGCACGATGTCTCGGGTTGCCAGGCCTACAGAATAGGCGGGCATCAGAGGGTTGGAGGTGTTCAGTTTCATCTGAATGGTACATACCGCGCCGATGAAGACTGAAATCACTATGACAAGGGGGATGGAATCGACCCCGAGCTTCGTGACCTCCTGGAGGGTGCGGCGTGAGAACACTTTCCACTTGTCGGGTATCGAGAAAGCCTTGGCAATGAACATACAGTATCTGCCAAATTGGCTTAAAGATGTCGTGAGGAGCATAATCAATTGGAAATAAGTCGGTTGTTATAACTTATAAACGCTTCGTGAATTTTCGATGAAGCTGTTTTCCTACCACAAAGGTAAGAAATTTTCCACAAAAATGCCATCCGGCTATTAATATACGGTGAAAATTTCGTAATTTCGCCCTCAAAATAATCCTTTTATCCCAGAAGAACAATGCTTATCATCGGTATCGCCGGAGGAACCGGCTCAGGCAAAACGACTGTCGTCAACAAGATACTCTCGAGCTTCCCGGCCGGAGAGGTTGCCGTCATACCGCAGGATTCTTACTACAAGGATTCCTCGCATATCCCGCCAGAGGAACGTAGCAAGATAAATTTCGACGAACCGAACGCAATCGAGTGGAGCCTTCTGGTAGAGCATCTGCGGCAGCTCAAGGCCGGGAAAGCTGTCGATATGCCGACATACAGCTATCTCACATGCACCCGTCAGGAGGAGACCGTCAGGGTGGAACCCCGCGATGTGGTCATCGTGGAGGGAATCCTCGTGCTTACCGATCCGGTGTTGCGCCAGATGATGGATGTGAAATGTTTTGTTGACGCCGACGCCGACGACCGCCTCATAAGGGTCATCGCGCGTGACTGCATAGAGCGCGGGCGCACACCTCAGATGGTGATTGACCGTTATGAGGATGTGCTCAAGCCGATGCACTGCCAGTATATAGAACCGTGCAAACGTTTCGCCGACCTTATCATCCCGCAGGGTGGCAAGAACTCCGTGGCGATAGTGTTGCTCACCGACTATATCGACGGTCGTCTCAAGAAAGCTGGAAGCAAGTAACAACAGGGGAGATGCAGGAAGGGACAGAAGAAAAGATGGTGCTGCGCACCGAGAACCTTGTCAAGAAATATGGTAGCCGCACAGTGGCCAACCATGTGTCGATAGATGTGACCCAGGGTGAAATCGTTGGGCTGCTCGGGCCTAACGGGGCCGGGAAGACAACCACCTTTTATATGACCACCGGCCTTATCACCCCTAATGAGGGGCGCATATTCCTCAACGACAAGGACATCACGAAATATCCGGTTTACCGGCGGGCTAAGAACGGTATCGGTTATCTCGCCCAGGAGGCATCGGTGTTCAGGAAGCTGTCGGTCGAGAACAACATAAAGTCTATTCTCGAGATGACCGGATTGTCGAAGGAGGAGCAGCGCGACAAGCTTGAAAGCCTGATTGCCGAATTCAGGCTCCAGAAGGTAAGGAAGAATCTCGGAGACCAGCTTTCGGGAGGTGAGCGCCGCCGCACGGAAATCGCAAGGTGTCTGGCGATAAATCCCAAATTCATAATGCTCGATGAGCCTTTCGCCGGGGTTGACCCTATCGCGGTTGAAGACATCCAGGAGGTTGTCTATCGTCTCAAAGAGAAGAACATCGGCATTCTGATCACTGACCATAACGCCCAGGAGACGCTGCGTATCACAGACCGCGCATATCTTCTCTTCGAGGGGAAAATCCTGTTCCAGGGAACTTCAGAGGAGTTGGCGGAGAACCCTGTGGTCAGAGAGAAATATCTCGGGCGAAGCTTCATCTTCTACCGCAAGAAATTCGACGCGAGGGGCACAGCGGACAGTAATTGACCGCCTGGCTGTTAGTTATTTCTGCCTGTCGCCTTTTAACGGGTCTATATGGCCGAACATATTTCCCTCTTTCACGGCTTTCCGGTAAGAGAGGAAACATTTGAGTGAGACAAGGAATATGCAGACCGATGACAGCAGTTGCCACCATTCTCCCCCGGTCAAGACATCTATCACCCTTGAAACTATTATGGCTCCACCGACAATAGTCAGTGTGAGCCATATGTTGCGTTTTACCTTGTTGCTGATCATCTTTTTTATATGTATGACGCGTTGCCCCGGCCAAAAGTTGCTCTTCGCCGGGCTTTTTTATTGTAGGGCGATGCCAAGCACTTCATCAACAGTGCGGACATAATGGAATGTCACTCCCTTGAGGTATGCATCCTCGATTTGCAGGATGTCTTTGCGGTTTTCCTCGCAGATTATGATGTCGGTGATTCCTGCCCGTTTTGCTGCGAGAATCTTCTCTTTGATTCCTCCGACAGGCATCACGCGTCCGCGCAATGTGATTTCGCCGGTCATGGCGAGGCGGGGCTTCACCATACGGCCGGTGAATGTAGAGGCAATCGAGACAGCCATGGTTATGCCGGCCGACGGGCCGTCCTTGGGGACGGCTCCTTCAGGCACATGTATGTGGAGGTTGTTCTCTTCGAATTTCTCAGACGGGATGGAAAGCTCTGCGGCGTGGGAGCGCACATATTGCAGGGCAATGGCGGCGGATTCCTTCATGACATCGCCGAGGTTGCCGGTCAAGGTGAGTTTTTCACCCTTCCCTTTTGACAGCGACGACTCGATAAACAGGATTTCCCCTCCGTGGGCAGTCCATGCGAGGCCAGTCACCACTCCGGGCTGCGAGAATGCCTCGTAGCGCTGTGGTGAGAAGCGTTCAGGCCCGAGGATCGCTTTGACATCATCGGCGGAGGTGACATCAAGCGACGGGCTGTCGCCTGACATAACTTTCACGAGCAGTTTCCTGGCCGCCGATGACAAGGTCTTTTCAAGTTGGCGCACACCGCTTTCCGAGGTGTAGCCTTCGATTACAGCCGTGATGGCGTCATCGGAGAAGTTTAGGGAGTCGATTGACGAGCCACCCATCTGCTTCACGCGTGGCACAAGGTGGCGCCGCGCGATTTCGATTTTCTCCTCCAGTAGGTAGCCCGGAACCTCCACCACCTCCATGCGGTCAAGCAGCGGACGGGGAATGGTGTCAAGGGTGTTGGCTGTGGCGATGAACAGTACCTTTGACAGGTCGAAGTCGACATCGACGAAATTGTCGTGGAACTTATGGTTCTGCTCCGGGTCGAGCACTTCAAGCAGTGCCGACGAGGGGTCTCCCTTTATGTCCCTTGAAAGTTTGTCTATCTCATCGAGGAGCAGCAGCGGGTTGGAGCTTTTGGCGCGCCTTACGGCGTCGATTATGCGTCCGGGCATGGCGCCGATGTATGTGCGCCTGTGGCCCCGGATTTCAGCCTCGTCAGAAACGCCGCCGAGTGAAACACGCTGATAGTTCCTGCCGAGAGCTTCGGCTATCGATTTTCCCAGTGAAGTCTTGCCGACGCCGGGTGCGCCCACAAGACACAGTATGGGGGCTTTCCCCTCGGGGTTGGCCATTGTGACCGCAACCTGCTCCAGAATCCTCTCCTTGACCTTCTCCATGCCGAAGTGGTTGGCCTCCAGCTCCTCCTTGGCCTTAGGCAGCGAGGTGTTGAGAGGGGTTTCCTCCATCCAGGGGAGCTCAAGCAGGGTGGTCAGGTAGTTGTATGTCACCGAATAGTCAGGCGACGACGGATTGAGACGGCGCAGCTGTGAGACCCCTTTACGGAAAGCCTCATCAGCCTGGGGTGTGAGTTTTATGGAGGCGGCTTTCTCTGAAAGCTGTTCCACATCGTCAGTGTCGCCATACAACTCTCGTTGCATCACATCCATCTGGCGGCGTATGAAAGTCTCTCGTTGCTCCTGTGTAAGCTCCTCGCGCGCGCGTTCCATAATATCTCTCGCGATGGAGAGTTTTTGCAGCTCATCATTTAGGATGCGCAACAGTCTCTCTCCACGGGTGAGCAGGCGGAATGACGCGAGCAGTTCCACCTTCGCTTCGGCGGGAGCCGCCAGGTGGGTGGATATGGTGTTTATGATTTCTGCCGGGTCGCTGAGAAGATCGGGATTTATGGCCTGTATCTGGTCAGAGTCTGTGTGGGATGCCAGTTCCTTGTATGCCTTGGAAATGAGTTCGGCCAAAGTCCTGAGATTTTCAGGAGAGCCAGTCTTGCTTTCGCTGACGCGGCTTACGGCAAGGTTGAGGGTGGAGCCCGGCAATGAAGATCCGGCAGCGTCGCCCTTCACTTTGAATTTTCCTGTGGCCCTGAGGAACGCCGAGCGTGTCCCGTCGGGAAGGTCGAAAATCTGCAGCACTTCGACAAACACGCCATACGTGGCGACA
The DNA here is from genome assembly GCA_947177635.1 of uncultured Porphyromonadaceae bacterium. Lineage (GTDB taxonomy): Bacteria > Bacteroidota > Bacteroidia > Bacteroidales > Muribaculaceae > UBA7173. The sequence continues at coordinate 21,192 of CAMWVQ010000006.1, forward strand.
TCGGTGTGGTTGGTGGGATTTTCGGTGCGCGGATCGGTCTGGCAGCACAGCCCTACGGTGAGTTTCCCCTCCTGCGCCTGTCTGGCAACCGCCAGCGAAGACTCCCTGACCAGGGCTATGGGTATGGCCACTCCGGGGAAAAGTACGAGGTTGCGTGTGGCGATGACGGGCAGACATCCCAGGTCGGGGGCCTTGAAGCCTCCTGCGCGGGTGAGGTCAATCTGACCCATAGTGATGATTTTGGGCTCTTTTTTCATAAACAGGGAGGGAAATACCCCTAAGGGGCGAAAATCGGCTGCAAAGTTACGAAAAATCCCCCTTTTGTCAAAATTCGGGCGAATATGGCGATTTTTTGCGGAAATGTGTTTTGTAACATATAAAAAGTTATTGCTGCGAGGCGATTTCTTACTAAATTTAGACCGTAAAAAATTCTTACCTCAACATAATACCTGATTGCCATGAAGGTCTATCAAACCAACGAAATCAAAAACATCTCCTTGCTTGGTAGCAAGGGAGCCGGGAAAACCACACTCGCCGAAGCTATGCTTTACGAGTGTGGAGTAATAAAACGCCGTGGCACCATCGATGCCAAAAACACGGTTTCCGACTACTTCCCGGTAGAGAAAGAGTATGGTTACTCGGTTTTCTCGACGATCTTCTACGCCGAGTTCCTCAACAAGAAACTCAACGTCATCGACTGTCCCGGAGCGGATGACTTCGTGGGCAACGCCATCACGGCCCTCAACGTGACCGACACCGGCGTCATCGTGATAGACGCCCAATATGGTGTGGAGGTAGGTACGCAGAACATCTTCCGTACCACCGCCAGCCTCAAGAAGCCGGTGATTTTCGCCCTCAACCAGCTTGACGGGGAAAAGGCCGACTATGACAACTGCATAGAGCAGATGAAGGAAATCTTCGGCTCGCGTGTTGTTCCTATCCAGTATCCCCTCCAATGCGGGCCTGGCTTCAACGCGATGATCGACGTCCTTCTTATGAAGAAATACTCCTGGGGGCCTGATGGAGGTGTTCCCACCATCGAAGACATCCCCGCTGAAGAGATGGAGAAAGCCCAGGAGATGCACCAGACGCTGGTCGAGGCTGCCGCCGAGAATGATGAGACCCTGATGGAGAAATTCTTCGACCAGGGGCATCTGACCGAGGATGAGATGCGTGAAGGCATCCGCAAGGGACTCGTCGACCGCTCGATTTATCCGGTGTTCTGTGTCAGCGCCCTCAAAGACATGGGCGTGCGCCGTATGATGGAGTTCCTCGGCAATGTGGTTCCCTTCGTGGAAGAGATGCCTGCTCCGGTTGACACGGCCGGAAATGAAGTGAAACCCGACAGCAACGGCCCGCTGAGCATATTCATGTTCAAGACCACTGTCGAACCTCATATCGGTGAAGTACAGTACTTCAAAGTAATGTCTGGAACCCTCACCGCAGGTGTGGACCTTGACAATGTCACCCGAGGCGGGAAGGAACGTATGGCGCAGATTTTCTGCGTGTGCGGCCAGATAAAGACCCCCGTAGACAAGCTTTGTGCCGGCGACATCGGTGCGACCGTTAAACTCAAGGATGTCCGTACCGGAAACACCCTCGACGAGAAAGGTTGTGAAATCGCCTTTGATTTCATCAAATACCCCGCGCCGAAATATCAGCGCGCCATCCGTCCGGTCACCGAGAGCGACGCGGAGAAGCTTGCAGGAATCCTTACCCGTATGCACGAGGAGGATCCCACTTGGGTTGTTGAGCAGTCCAAGGAGCTCAAGCAGGTTCTTCTCAAAGGGCAGGGTGAGTTCCACCTGCGTACCCTCAAATGGCGCGTCGAGAACAACGACAAACTCCCGATAGTCTTTGAAGAACCCAAGATTCCCTACCGCGAGACAATCACGAAAGCCGCCAGGGCCGATTACCGCCACAAGAAACAGTCGGGTGGTGCCGGGCAGTTTGGCGAAGTCCACCTCATCATCGAGCCGTACAGCGAAGACGCTCCCGTGCCTGACACATACCGTTTCGGCAACCAGGAATACAAGATGAGTGTCCGCGACACACAGGAGATTCCTCTGCAATGGGGAGGCAAGCTGGTTGTCCACAACTGTATCGTAGGTGGGTCAATCGACGCGCGCTTCATCCCGGCAATCATCAAGGGACTGATGGACCGTATGGAGCAAGGCCCGCTGACCGGCTCATATGCCCGCGACGTGCGTGTGTGCATCTACGACGGAAAGATGCACCCGGTTGATTCAAATGAAATCTCGTTCCGCCTTGCAGCCCGCAATGCGTTCTCCGAGGCCTTCCGCGCCGCCAATCCCAAGGTGCTTGAGCCTGTCTATGACGTGGAGGTGATGGTTCCCTCTGACGTTATGGGAGATGTGATGAGCGACCTCCAGGGACGCCGTGCGATAATCATGGGTATGTCTTCCGAGAATGGCTTCGAGAAGATTTCGGCCAAGGTTCCCCTCAAGGAGATGTCGAGCTACTCTACGGCGCTCAGCTCCATCACAGGTGGCCGCTCCTCCTTCACCATGCAGTTCTCGAGCTATGAACTGACCCCCGGCGATGTGCAGGACAAGCTACTCAAGGAATACGCCGAGAAGAACAGCGAGGATTAATGTCCCCCATTACGGTTACTGACGATTACAAACCAGTCAACTATAAGTGAAATCCGCAGGCGGCAACCGAAAAGGTGCCGGCCTGCGGATTCTTTTTGTAAGGGCTGACCTGATATGCGGCGTGTGCTTGCGGCTATTGGGTAATGAGAAATCGGCTGAGGGGGGACGCCACAGTTGGTCAGAGGTGGGGGGCGGAGGTCAGAGATGTCTGATGATTTTTGCCGGATTACCGGCCACTACAACATCTGAAGGGATGTCGCGAGTCACAACCGAGCCGGCTCCGATTACGACATTGTCGCCGACTGTGACTCCCGGCAGGATTGTGGCGCAACCACCAATCCACACGTTATCGCCTATTTTCACCGGTTCGGCCCATTCAACCCCTGTGTTGCGTTGTGATGCGTCAAGAGGATGACAGGCAGTGAAGATGCTGACATTCGGCCCTATGAAAGCGTGGTCTCCGATGTCCACACGGGCCTCGTCGAGGATTGTCAGGTTGAAATTGGCGAAGAAATTTTCACCGACATGGATGTTGCATCCGTAGTCGCAGCGAAACGGTTGGTTCACGACGAAATTCTCTCCGATTGAGCCAAACAAATCCCTCAGGATTGCTCTCTGGCAACCGATGTCTGAAGGATTGAGGTTGTTGAACTCCCATAGCCGCTGCCTTGTCTGGGCGAGTTGTCGCAGGAGTTCGCCGTCTGTGGCGTCATATATTTCGCCTGACAGCATTTTTCTCCATTCATTGTTTGATTCGGTCATACTGCTTTTTTGTGAAGGAAATGACGTCTTACAAGTATGATGCCCAATGATGTCAGTATGACACTTGCAATCACCATCATTATGTCTGCTGAAGATGACAGGTTTGCGCCAATCTGGTCAATGCCGGCGGTTGAGGCATCCGCACCCTTCGTGTCGGCCGTCTCGAAATATGTCGCGATAACGACAATCGAGTTGTTAAGGATGTGGAGGATTATGGGTAACCACAAAGACTTGCTCCACCACAGGAGATAGCCGAAAAACGCTCCGAGCAGCATACGGGGCAGAAGGCCGAACAGCTGGAAATGGAACGCGCTGAAGATGAATGCCACCATCCATATGGTGACATGCATGTTGAGCCGTGTCTGTCCGACAATCCGTTGGAGGGCTCCACGGAAAAACAGCTCCTCACTGAAACCTGCAAGTACCCCGACAATCAATACCGAGACAATGAGGGAGGGGATAGAAGCCCCGTTCATCAGTATTCTGGTCGTGGCCTCCGCTCCATCCTCAAGTTGCCTGAAGAATTGTTCCGCACCTTGCATCGATTCAGGCAGATGCCAGTTTTTGTTCCACTCGATTATCGCGTTCATAGCCGGGATAGAGCAGATGAGGACTCCGCAAGAGAGCAGGACCACAGGGAGTCCGGGCCATTTGTCGACACACAGCAGGCGCGCCGGGAGGCGGGTGACAATCATAGCCGTGGCAACCGCCGGGACAATGAACACAAGCATATCCTGGATGACGACGGTGATTTTTATCGCTGCTTCCGGTCGGCTGACGAGCCGTGGAATGAACGGTAGCAACACGCCTGAAATCACAAGGCAGAACAGGAACATGCATCCGAGCAGCCCCAGGGCTGTGGCTGGGCGTTGGAGCCTGAAAGGGGGTGTGGCACCATTTTTTGCCACTGGTCGTTGGTTGGTCATTATGATTTGGTGTCTGATTAAAAATGCAGGTAAAAATCAGTTACTAAACGGGAGTATTCAACGGTGAACCCTCCTTTGCCGTCATGTATTGACAGGTGCTGAGCCTGACTTGTGAAGTCACATGCCGATATGTCGCGCAATTCAGCGAGGATGCGCCGGGGTGGCTTGGAGGGAACAGTGGTTACCCTTGTCAGAGAGGTTATGGCCATACGGGCTGACACCGCCTGAAACTTCAGGTCATCCTCCCGGTCGGCCGGCAAGATGAGACACAGCGCGCCTTGCGGTGATAACAACCTGCGGGAGGTGGCAATCAGAGTCTCAAGTGTCAGCGACTTCTCATGGCGGGCCATAAGCCTGCTCTGTTCAGGAGAAATCTCCCCATTGGTGAAGAATGGAGGGTTGCTAACAATCAAGTCGAAACGTCGGTTGTATTCCGGAGGAAATTCTGTTGAGAAATCCCCGATGGTCAATGACAGACGTTCGCTCCATTGGGAATTTCTGAAATTATCCGTAGCCTCGGCGGCGGCGTCACGGTCTATTTCGACGGCCGATATGGAAGCCGCCGGAAATCGTTGGGCCATCATTAGAGCTATCAGCCCTGTGCCACAGCCGACATCCAGTATGGTATGAGGTTCCTCCGGAAGAGAACTTCCGGGAGAGGCTGTTTTTCCGGACAGAGCCCAAGCTCCAAGCAACACCCCGTCAGTGCCGACTTTCATAGCACTGAGATGGTTCTTCACCTCGAACCGCTTGAACCGGAATACTTTCTCTCTGTCGGGATTTCTCATTTATGAAGGGGGATGATTGGAAAAAGTCGCCTGCAAAGTTAGTCAAAAAAGGCGGAAATTTGTTTTTTACTATGAGTTTTGTTAATTTTGAAAAAAATAAAGAGACACAAAGAATGATAGTAAACACCGCAAGATTCGTAGTCAGCAATTCCACAGTGAAAAGCTGTCCTGACGATGTGCGCCATGAATTCGCCTTCATCGGGCGGTCGAATGTCGGCAAATCCTCCCTCATCAATATGCTCACCAACCACAAGGGGCTGGCGATGACCTCCTCCACTCCGGGGAAAACGTTGCTCATAAACCATTTCCTTGTCAATGATGAGTGGTATCTTGTCGACTTGCCCGGCTACGGATTCGCCCGGCGAAGCAAGGAGGGGAGAGCCGAGATTTCCCGCATAATCAAGGAGTATATACTCTCTCGCCCACAGATGACATGCCTGTTCCTGCTGATAGACGGCCGTCATATGCCACAGAAAATCGATATGGAGTTCATGAGATGGCTTGGGGAGAACGGCATACCGTTCTGCATCGTTTTCACCAAGCTTGACAAGATGTCGTCGTCAGCAGCGAAGAAGGTCACGGGGGACTATTGCGCCCAGCTTCTCGAGGAGTGGGAAGAGCTGCCTCCGATTTTCAAAAGCAGCTCGGTTGACAAGCGTGGCAGGTCTGAAATCCTCGACTACATAGAGCAGCTTATCAAGCTCCCGCTCGAAACCGTGGAGGGGGAAGAGTGAGAGTTGTGGCCTGATTGTCGGTCTTGATGTTAAACCTCCGGTATGTGTCGGGTGTTTTAATAGGAAAGATTATGTTTCCAAACTAAACCCACAACAACTATGGATTTCAACGATATCAAGAATCTGGCGTCAAGCGAGAAGCTTTCTGACCTCAAGGATAAAGCTGCGGCTTTGAAGGAAAAAGCCGAGGATGTTGCTCACACCGTGGCAGAAAAGGCTGAGCAGATAGGTAAAAGTGTCAATATCGACGGCGTGAAGTCGATGGCCGGAAAAGTCGGTGAAGGTGCGAAAAAGTTTGCCAATGCCATAGACCATTTTCCCGGAGTGTCTGAAGACAAGGCTGATGACGGGAAAGTCGACCCCGACCTTGTCAAGCAGGACACGAAGATGCTTAACAACAATCCGCGAAACAGCGATTAGTGAGGATGTGGCTCATAACCGCACAAGCCAAATATCCCCGCCACAGATGTCTGTGGCGGGGATATTTGGCTTTATCACATGCCTATGGTATGTAGGCTGCATATGTGGCGGTCAAAGGTGCGTCAATAGTTTTTTGCCTCAATTTCGAAGAAGCTCTGGGGTTCGGAGCATACGGCGCAAACTCCGGGAGCTTTCTTGCCGATGACGATATGACCGCAATTGCGGCATACCCAGATGGTGTCTCCCTCGCGGGAGAATACGATTCCCTCCTCGATGTTCGCGAGAAGGCGGCGGTAACGCTCCTCATGATGGCGTTCGATTGCGGCCACGGCGCGGAAGCGGAACGCAATCTGGGGGAAGCCTTCCTCTTCGGCCTCTTTGGCCATGCGGTCGTACATGTCGGTCCATTCGAAGTGTTCACCTTCGGCCGCGTCGCGCAGGTTGGTCATCGTGTCGGCGACTTCTCCTCCGTGGAGGTATTTGAACCAAAGTTTGGCGTGTTCACGTTCATTACGGGCGGTTTCCTCGAAAATAGAGGCAATCTGCTCGTAGCCGTCTTCGCGGGCCTTGGCTGCGTAATAGGAGTATTTGTTGCGGGCTTCTGATTCTCCGGCGAACGCCTGCTGGAGGTTGCGCTCGGTCTTGGTTCCTTTAAGGTCTTTCATATGTTTATTGATGTTTAGTGTATGTTTGACTGAATTTATGGTTCATATCCGCATTTCATACCTCTTTCGAGCAAACGGGACACACGCCTTTGAAGTAGACGTCAACACTGTCGACACAGAAACCCGGTGAGGCGGCGGCGCTGATGCCGGATGGAATCGTCATATCGAAAATTTTGCCACACTTGCGGCATATGAAATGACTGTGGGGTGGCTGTGGGGCAAGGTCGTAATGGCGGTTGCCACATTCTATCTCAAGCCCCCTTACGAGTCCCGCGTCTACAAGCGCGTGCAGGGAATTGTAAACCGTTGTCCTTGACAGTGAGGGATATGTTTTTGTCAATTCCGAGAAAATCTCATCTGCAGAGGGGTGTTTCCGTGAGTTGGCCACAAGGCTGAAGACCGCGATACGTTGGATTGACGGTCTCAGGCCGGCTGAATGAATCATGTTTGTCAGCTCGCTGTCGGAAAATCTTCTTTGCTCAGGCATAATGGTTAACATTCTTGGAATTATTACAAAGTTAGTAACAATTCCAAGAATGTGCAAATTTAAAGACTTAATAAAAGGGAATAAATGTTAATGTGATGCCGCGTTGCCACGAGTCTTTTTTCTCGTCAGTATGGCTTACCAGCGGTTGTAGTGAACCGATTCCGGACTCCATTTGTCTTTGGGCTGGTTGTCTCCTTCGGGATAACCTATCGGCACAACTGCCAAGGGGATGACGTTTGACGGCAGTCCAAGTCTTTCTGATACTGCGGTCACGCGTTCTTTGGTAGGGTAAACACCTGTCCACACAGCTCCGAGGCCGAGTGAATGGGCGGCCAGGAGCAGGTTTTCTGTCGCGGCGGAGACATCCTGAATCCAATAGGAAGGCTCCCCTTCGAATGCCTTTTCGAGGTCGCCACAAGGCACAATCGCGATAGAGGCGTGTTGCAGCATCTTGGCGTGGGGAAGGGCTTGGGCGAGGGAGTCGAGTGATTCGCGGTTGTCAATGACAATGAATTGCCACGGCTGACGGTTGACAGCCGTAGGGGCGGCCATTGCCGCGCGCAGCAGTAGTTCGATGGTGTCGGCGGGAATCTCTTTGCCGGGTATGTACTGGCGGACGCTTGTGCGTGTCATAATGTTTTCGATTGCCGGATTGCCGGAGGTCTCGGCTTGGGTTTCTCGGTTCTCAGCTGTGTTTGAAGAGCAGGATGTCATGACAGTCATCATTGCGGCAATCAGTGCCGGGTATTTCAGCAGTTTTCTCATTGTTGTAGTTAACTAAACAAATAATATATGTGTGATGGATGTTCTGTGTCGAATCTTTCAGATGTCAGTGGGGATGAAACAAATGGAGCCGTCGCCGGATTTTCCGGCGGCAGCTCCATTCTTCTATGCAAGCTGTGAGTAAGTGTCAGATACGGGTATCGCTTGCGGGCGATATTTATAGGCGCATTGTTTACTTACCCTGGTGCTCGTACTTGAGCGTCATGGTAGGCTGGTCGCAGACTTCAGCGGGGCCGAAGTATTGGATGGGGCCGGGGTAAACATAAGATGTGTTGACGGCCCAGTCATCGCGCTTGGATGCATATTTGAGGAAGGGCGCGCCGTCGAGATGCACGAGGGCTTTCTGGATAACGGGTTTCATCTTTCCGTGACGACGCTCCATGTTCATCATCATGGTGATGGGGATACCGCCGGCAATCCACTGCACTGAGGGTTTGGTCAGGTTGCGGACAGATGACATGTAGCCGGTTACTCCTGCTTTCACGAGGCATGCGGCGTTGAAACCGAGGGCGTAGCAGTAGTCGGCGTCGAAGTTGGAGGGGTCGGCGCAACGGCCTTCATAGCCGAAGAAGTGGTGGAGGGCAGAGAACTTGCCGTTGAACTTGCCTTCAGAGGCCCATTCGGCAAGACGCTTGCCAACCATCTCGGAGAGGAGTTTCTCGGTCTCGATGAGTGAAACCTGCACATTGCCGTGGGGGTCGCGGTCGAGGCTGAGCTGACGGGCCACTCCGAGGGGAAGTGACTCATAAACGGCGGCGTTCTCGGCAGAGAGGTTCTTGATGATATATTCGCGCTGGGCGGCTGCGTCGAGTTTGGCGAACTCCTCGGCGTTCTTGGCAAGGAGGTCGTTGAGTTCGGCGATGAGGCGCTTCATTGCGGGGATGAACTCGATGAGGCCTTCGGGAACGAGGACGGTTCCGAAGTTCATGCCGGCGGCGGCACGTTTGGCCACGATGTCGGCGATGTAGTCGACTACCTGCTGGAGGCTCATGTCCTTCGCTTCAACTTCCTCGGAAATGATGCAGACGTTGGGCTGGGTCTGGAGGGCGCATTCAAGGGCGATGTGGCTTGCGGAGCGGCCCATGAGCTTAATGAAGTGCCAGTATTTCTTTGCCGAGTTGCAGTCGCGCTGGATATTTCCGATGACCTCGGAATATACCTTGGTGGCGGTGTCGAAACCGAAAGAGGTCTCGATGACGTCGTTCTTGAGGTCGCCGTCGATGGTCTTGGGGCAGCCGATTACCTGGACACCTGCGTTGATTTCCTTGTAGTATTCGGCGAGAACGGCGGCGTTGGTGTTGGAGTCGTCGCCACCGATGATCACGAGGGCTGAGATGTTGAGCTCTTTCAGGATTTCAAGACCCTTGTCGAACTGCTCTTTGGTTTCGAGCTTGGTACGACCGGAGCCGATGATGTCGAAGCCGCCGGTGTTGCGGAACTCGTCGATGATGGCGGCGGTGAGTTCCGTATACTGATGGTCCACGAAGCCGCCGGGCCCCATAAGGAAGCCGTAGAGCTTGGACTCTTTGTTGATTTTCTTGATGCCGTCGAAGAGGCCGCTGATCACGTTGTGTCCGCCGGGAGCCTGTCCGCCGGAGAGGATGACACCTACGTTAATGGGCTTGGAGGGAGCCGATGAGGAGGTTTTCTCGAATTTGAGCTCGGGGAGACCGTAAGTGTTGGGGAAGAGGTTTTTGATGTCCTCCTGGTCGGCGACCGACTGGGTGGGGTGTCCTTCAACTGCTTTAACGGGGCCGGTGAGCACGATAGGGAGCTTAGGCTGGTAAGCCGCACGGGCTTTCTGCAAAGCGCTTTTCTTCATTATTATAGGTATATCTGTTGGGTTATTGTATTCTACAATACAAAGTTACAAAATAATATGCAATCCAAGCTGTTAAAAGATGCTAACCGGGCTTGCCGCCGGCAAGAGCGGTCACACAAGGGGCCGACTGCAGGTATCGGGCGGCTGTTTCCCTGATTTTTCCAGGGGTCATTGACAATGCTTCCGAGAACTGGACGGCATATGCGTCAGGCGTGAGATTCAGGGATTCGGCCTGCTCCCTGAAGCTTGAAATGGAGAATGGGGAGTCAAGTATTCCCGCGAGGTTTGAGATGAGGATGTTTCGCACGGTCTCGACCTCCTCCGGCTCCATATCTTCATTTGCCATACGGGAGATTTCCCGGTTGACTTCTTTCACGACTGCCTCGGTGTAGCGGTTGTCGCATTCGCAGCTTATCACGATGTTTGTTCCCTCAAGAGTCGGCACAAGGCTTGCCCCGATGCCGTAGGTGTAACCTTTGTCTTCGCGGATATTGGCCATCAGGCGGCTGCCGAAATATCCCCCGAGGGCCACCACCGTGAAGCGCAGCGCCTCGTAGTCGGGATGATGTCGTTCGATTGTGGGTATCTGTATCCTGATGCCTGTCTGCAAGGACTCAGGCATCTCTTTGCGGCAGGTTTGACTGGATTTGAAATCGGGCACTGACAATATGTTGCGGCGGATTCGTCCAGTGGCAGATTCTTCGAAAGGTATCGAATAGAGCGCTTCCTCAAGTATTTGTTCAATCTCGGGAGTTATTTTCCCGGAAAGGAATACGGCGGGTTTGTTGGCGAGGAGTATCCCGGAATGCAGTCTGACGAGATCTTCGCGTGTGACGGCGAGGATGTCGTCAGGGGTGACCATTGATGCCAACGGATGCCCGGGGCCGTATAATGCTTCCCGGGCCAGGAGGGTGGCCTGGTATGACGGCTTCCGTGTGGCGAGTTCTTTCTCGGCGGCATTCTTTTTCTTGAGGGCCTCAAGCGTTTCTTCGGGGAAATCAGGAGAGGATATTATTTTGCTGACGAGGGGGAAGACTTCCGGGGCTGTATGGTTTAGCGAGTGCAGGGTCAGAAGCGTGGAATGCTGGGATGGGAAGACCTTGAACCATGCTCCATTTGATTCGAGTATGTCTGACACATCTTTGCCTGTAATCCCGTCGCAACCTTCTGTGAGCATATTTGCCGTGAGGCTATACGCGGCCGGTGATCCTGAGTCAATCAGCCCGGCAGGCCAAATCACTGAAAGCCTGGTGACGGCTTCTTCGCCGGAATTCAAAGTCAGCAATCGTATGCCATTCTGTAGTTTCCTTTCGTTGAAACCGGGAAGTGAAAGAATCGGGAACCCCGATATGGGAGGTGCGGTCAAACGGTCAAGCATCTGTGTTGTTTCAGTTAATGTTGGTGAGCAAAGCCTTGGCGGCTTCGAGGTCGGCCGGGGTGTCGATTCCGATGGTCTGCCTGTCGGTGATGCCCACCTTTATGGTGTAGCCGTTTTGCAGCCATCTGAGTTGTTCGAGAGATTCGGCCTTTTCGAGAGGAGACTGGGGAAGGCGGGTGACTTCCCTCAGAATCTTGATACGGAAGGCATACATGCCGATATGGGTGAAGTAATCGGCATTGGCAGGCCATTCTTCCCGGTCGAATCCGCGCAGGTATGGAATGACCGACCTGCTGAACATCAGTGCGTTGCTGTGTGAATCCATCACGACCTTAGGCTTGTTGGGATTTTCAAGGCCGCTGTAAGAGCCGTCGTGGGGATAGGGGAGGGCCAATGTGGCAATGTCGGTCGAAGGGTCGTCGAAGCAGTCCATTATCTGCCTTATCTGGACCGGGTCGACAAATGGCTCGTCACCCTGTATGTTGATGACCACGTCGGCGTCGCTGCCAAGGTTGTCGTAAGCTTCCAGGCAACGGTCTGTCCCGCTGCGGTGGTCAGGGGATGTCATCACTGCTTTTGCCCCGAAAGATATGACAGTGTCAAATATGCGGCGGTCATCTGTTGCGACGGCGAAGTCGTCAAGCACCGATGAAACGCGGTCGCAGACATGCTGTATCACAGGCTTGCCGCCGAGGTCGGCCAAAGGTTTCCCCTCGAAACGGGTCGAGGCATAACGCGCGGGTATTATTCCTATGAATTTCATATATGAAGATGGCTTTGCCGGTTTTCTCATTGTAATGTCTCCAATGCCAGGCGGATGAACGCCGAGGGGTCAGGGGCGTCTGTGATCGCGCCTGAAATCTCGATGCCTTCGATGCCGGTGGCGATTACCGAGGGGTAAAGCGCGACAGGTATGTCGCCGGAGGCAACCGGATGAATTTCAGAATGAACCTTCCTCAGGGCTTCGACAAACCGGGCATAGAAATCGACCTGGTTTTCGCCGTCGGGGCACTCTGCGACCAGGTAGTCGACATCCAGGGCCGCCAGATCTTCAAGCTGTGTTGCGTCTTGGCAGCTTAAGCCGATGATGGCATGCGGGCCGAGTTTCTCACGGGCTGCAATCACGCTGCCCCGAGTCCATTCTGTCAGATGGAGACCGTGGACACGAAGCCTGTCAACCAGCTCTATGTTGTTGTCAAGCACGAGTATGGCGTCATTCTCCTGACAGAGGGGAATTAGTTTCTCTGCCGCCTCGTCTGCCGGTGTGCCTGTGACGCGTATCCAACGGCACCCAGCCTGCAGGGCGAGCTCGACTTGCTCCGCGACGGAATGGCGGATTGAATCATCAGTGGCGAACTGCAACATTATTGTTATGGGGTTGATTTTTATGTTATGCGGGCGCAAATTTCGAAATAAATCCCGAAACCTGCAAGCGGAATGAAAAAAACTGCGTATATTTGCATCCTAAAATTTACTTGTTCCATTATGGCTGAAAAAATCGAAGCAGAAATGCCCGAAGAAGCAAAAGGGCTGAGTTTTGTAGAACAGATGATTGTCGATGACCTCAAGGAGGGGAAGAACGGAGGCAGGCTCCAGACCCGTTTCCCGCCCGAACCCAACGGTTATCTGCATATCGGTCACGCGAAAGCCATCTGTATGGACTTCGGAGCCGCCGAGAAATTCGGCGGGAAATGCTTCCTGCGCTTTGATGACACGAATCCTATCAAGGAGGACACCGAATATGTCGATGCGATTCGCGATGATATCCACTGGCTTGGATTTGAATGGGGAGAGAACGAACGCTACGCGTCGGATTACTTCCCCCAGCTCTATGATCTTGCCGTGAGGATGATCAAGGAGGGAAAAGCTTATGTCGATGACCAGACTTCCGAGGAAATCGCAGCCCAGAAAGGAACACCCACCACTCCGGGTACGGCAAGCCCATATCGCGACCGTTCGGTAGAGGAGAACCTCGACCTGTTCGAGCGTATGAACAAGGGTGAGTTTGAGGAAGGCGCGCGCGTGTTGAGAGCCAAAATCGATATGGCGTCATCCAACATGCACTTCCGCGACCCCATCATGTACCGAATCATCAAGACCCCCCATCACCGCACCGGCACACAGTGGAAGGTCTATCCGATGTATGATTTCGCACACGGCCAGAGTGACTTCTTCGAAGGTGTGACCCATTCGATCTGCACCCTCGAGTTTGTGCCTCACCGTCCGTTGTATGACTATTTCGTAGACTTCCTGACCGACGGTTCATACAGACCCCGTCAGATTGAGTTCAACCGACTCAACCTCACTTATACCGTGATGAGCAAGCGAAAGCTGCTCCAGCTCGTGAAGGAGGGACTCGTTGCGGGATGGGATGACCCCCGTATGCCGACAATCTCCGGTATGCGCCGCCGAGGTTTCACACCGAAGGCCGTCAGGAACTTCATAGACCGCATCGGTTACACCAAAATCGAGGAGGCGATGATTTCTGTTTCGTTGCTCGAACATGCGGTGCGTGAAGACCTGAACGCTATCGCGACCCGTGCGATGGCAGTCATGAATCCAGTAAAGGTCGTGATTACAAACTATCCGGAAGGTCAGACCGAGATGGTGGAGATGGAGAACAATCCCGAGGACGCTTCGGCCGGAACCCACTCGATGCCTTTCTCGCGTGAGATTTTCATTGAGGCTGATGACTTTATGGAGAATCCTCCCAAGAAGTTCTTCCGCCTCGCTCCCGGCGGGGAGGTGCGCCTGAAGGGCGCGTACATCATAAAGTGTACGGATGTCGTAAAAGACGCAGACGGCAATATCCAGGAAATCCATTGCACCTATGACCCCGAAAGCCGCAGCGGTATGGCCGGTGCCTCAAGGAAAGTCAAGGGAACGCTCCACTGGGTTTCTGCGGCTCACGCCGTGGACGCCACCGCCCGCATCTACGACCGACTGTTCAATGTTGAGAATCCCTCGGCAGAAGAGGGTGACTTCCGTGACCTGCTGAATCCTGATTCGCTCAAGGTAGTCGAAGGTGTCAAGGTGGAGCCGTTCATCGCCGAGAATGCCCGTCCCGGAGAGAAATTCCAGTTCCAGCGCATCGGTTACTTTACCCCTGATGTGGACTCAACTCCCGGCAAGCTGATTTTCAACCGCACCATCGCGCTGAAAGACAGCTGGGAGAAGGCTCAGAAGAAGAATGTATAACGACGACGAATCCAGAAAATCAGACGAAGAATACATGCGCTCGCTCTATGACCGCTTCCGTCAGGAGGTGGAGAGCGGCGCGCTTATCGATTATTACGAAATCAACGAGTTGCTCGACATCTATGACTACGCGCAGGATGAGGGTGACGCGATGGTGCAGATGTTCGTGTTCCTGACGGTCTCGCGTCTGTATCCCGAGAACCGTGATTTCGATGAGCGTTTGGCGTTTTTCCTTTCGTATGTCTCTCAGGACGCGGCCAACGACATGGCTTCGCGAAAGGGACGCAGGGAAACCGCCTTGTGGGATGTCTTGCAGATGGGGGTGAAGTGTTACCCGGCGGGGGATGCGGCTCCTTATCTTGAGGAGATTTTCCGCAAGTATGATTCACTCGACTGCGAATCTGTATTGAAAATAATAGATTTGTTGCGAGAAATCGACCAGCGCGATTTGATTGTCAAGTACTACCCCGAAATCAGCCGCAGGGCTGAAGACCCGAGGGGATTTGCTTTTGAGGCGGCTGAGACGCTGAAAGAGGGGGGCGTTTTCCAGGAGGATGCCAGGCGCATCGCCGAGGAACTGACCCGTATGGAGCCGTTCAACATTGAGGCGTGGCTGCTGTTGGCGCGCATTGAGTTCGGGCTTGAGCATTCAGATGACGCGTTGGCCGCTGTCGATTATGCGTTGGCTATCGACCCGGAGCATTTCAATGCGAGGCTTACCCGGGGGGTGATCATGGTGGTCATCCCCGAGAAGCGGAATGAGGCGATAGAAGTGCTTACTGACATACTTGCCTCAGACCCTCTGAATAATTTCGCGCTCGAAGGACTTGCGGAGGCGTATGCGAGGGAAAACCGCATAAAGGAAGCCTGCGATGTCTATGCCACGATGCTGAGCCACGATGTCGTGACCGCCGGGGCTGTCAATCCTCTTTCGGTCATACTCGAGCTTGAGCCAGACAACCTTGAGGATTATCTGCAACTCGCCATAGACAAAGGGAAAACCGACGCGAAGGATTGGCGGATGATAGCTTTGGGGCTTCTCGAGAAGGAGAAGTTTCAGGCAGTCGCCAAGGCGCTTGATTTTTACCACCGCAAAATCGGTATCACCACTTGGGTGGATTTCTATCTCCACGCGCTTTATGACGCACGGATGTTCGAGCGTTACGCGGAGGTTTTCGAGGATGTGTCGGGTGATATGTCTTGCCCGGCATCCAGGCCCGGCTTTTTTTCGATGACCGACTATATCCTGCTGGCGTCGGTGTATTTGCGCCTGGGCAGGAAAGATGAGGCTGCCGCGCTGAGCGATGCGATAGAGAAGGCAAAGGAGGAGTGTCGTTCGGTCGACGACCATTTCAGGTGGAGAGGCATAAGGTTCACCGCCCGACTCATCCACACACTCGCCACTACTGATAATCTGCCGGTGAATCTTGAGGATTTTGATCCGCTGACGGTCGATTTCCTCTCCTGAATTTCGCGATGTGGTGTTTTTTCATTAACTTTGTGTTTGAAACGGAACAGGGAACCCCGTGAGATTCGGGGACAGTACCCGCTGCTGTGAGTCCTATGCCGGTTGGCATGATGGTCTTTCGTAGGGTGCCATTGGAGAAGTTGTTTCTCCGAGAAGGCGCGAGAGACCGGGACAAGTCAGAAGACCTCCCGTTTCGGCAATTGTGACAAGCCTACGGGATTATGGGTAAATTTAACCAAAGGGGCCACGCGGCCGATTTCATATCTCAGATAGTGGATACACGACTTTTTCGCGTCGTGGCCTTGCAGGCCGCGATGCTGATTCCATTGTCTCTTTTCCCGGGGGAGCCGGTGGAGGAGATCGACACAGTGTTGCATCTGCAGGAGGTGATGGTCACGGCCCGTCGTCCGGCTGATGACATAATTCCTGCCCAGACATTGTCGGGTGAGCAGCTCAAAAAACTCAACTCGAACAGCGTTGCTGACGCTCTCCGGTATTTTTCGGGAGTGCAGGTCAAAGATTACGGCGGTGTCGGCGGCATAAAGACGGTAAACATCCGGTCGATGGGCACCAACCATACCGGAGTTGTCTATGATGGCGTGGAGCTTGGAAACGCACAGAACGGCCAGATTGATCTCGGGCAGTTCTCCCTCGACAATATGGAGGAAATCTCGCTGTACAATGGCCAGAAAAGCCGTATATTACAGCCGGCTAAAGATTTCGGTGCGGCGGGCACCATACATATGCGTACCCGCGCGCCGCGATTCGATGAGGATGAAACCTACCATGCCCGCGCAACTGTAAGGTTCGGCTCGTTTGATCTGATCAACCCCTCGGCCCTTGTCGAGCTGAAGCTTTCCGACAGGGTCAACGCCCAGTTGAGTGCCGAATGGGTGAACTCCAGCGGAAAATACAGATTCCGTTACCGGCGAGTGAACCCGGCTGGAGAGCTTGCTTATGACACGACCGCCGTGAGGCAGAATGGCGACATAAACGCCACGCGCCTTGAACTGAATCTCAATGGAACGCTTGCGCGTGGCTCCTGGCATTTCAAGGCTTACAATTACAATTCCGAAAGGGGGATACCTGGCGCGATAGTCAATAATGTGTGGCGTCGCGGCGAGAGGGTGTGGGACACGAATTCTTTCGTGCAGGGGCGATATACGGCTCATTTCGGACGATGGACGATGCTCAACAATGTAAAGTATGCGTTTTACCGCACCCACTATGTCAATGATGACGACAATCAGCTGAAAATAGACAACCTTTACAAGCAGAAAGAGTTGTATGTGTCGACGGCTCACGAGTTCGGAATTACGGAATGGTGGGAGGCTTCAGCGAGCTATGATTTTATGTGGAACGCACTGGTCGCGGACATGTATGGATTTGCCAGGCCTGACAGAATCAGCAATTACCTATCGGTTGCCACGTCGATGGACTTCGGACGTCTGAGAATGCAGGGGAGTCTGTTGGGGACATTTATCCACGACTCTGTGGACGGCCAGCAGGCTCCGGATGACCAGAAGGTGTTGACACCGGCATTTTTCGCGACTTTCAATCCGCTGCGCAGCCGAGAATTCTCCTTAAGGTTCTTCTACAAGAAATCTTTCAGGATGCCGACCTTCAATGACCTTTATTATGCCGATATGGGTAACTCTAAGCTGACCCCCGAACGGGTGACCCAATACAATTTCGGCCTGGTCTATGACCACTCTTCCCATGGAGTCATTTCTGCGGTCAAGATGACAGCTGACATATATTACAATAAGGTCAAGGACAAAATTGTCGCATACCCTAAGGGACAACAGTTCAGATGGACGATGCTCAACCTTGGGCTGGTGGATATAAAGGGCGTTGATGTCAGCGGGTTGATTACGGTAAATCCTCTACCGAAGCTGTTTGTGACGGCCCGTCTGCAATATACCTTCCAGCGGGCGATAGATGTCACCAATCCGGCAGACAACTATTACCGCGACCAGATTCCGTACATTCCCCGTCATTCGGGATCGGCTGTCATCAATGCCCAGTGGCGCGGATGGGGGCTGAATTACTCCTGGATTTATGTGGGGGAAAGGTATAACCAGCAGGAAAACATATTGTACAATCATATGCAGCCCTGGTACACAAGCGATCTTTCGGTAAGCAAGGATTTCCGACTGGGGCGTGTCTCGCTGCGCGGACTCCTTGAGGTCAACAACCTGCTCAGCCAGGATTATGACGTCATCCTCAATTATCCGATGCCGAAACGCAATTACAGGGTTACATTAACCGTTGAAATATAATGACCAAGATTCAAAAGAACATATTTGTTTATTTTCTGCCACTCCTGTCGTGTGTCACGGGCTGCCGTGAAAATGAGCTCGTGGTGCCGACGGAGTATGAAGTCATCCCGGAGGTTCCTTCGGCCGACTCAGCCATACAGGGTTTCTATCTTGTGAATGAAGGGAACATGGGCTCGAACAAATGCAGCCTCGACTATTTCGATTATTCAACAGGGATATATTCCCGCAACATATATGCCGAGCGTAATCCGAATGTGGTGAAAGAGCTGGGCGATGTCGGCAATGATATCGGCGTGTATGGCTCAAAGCTGTATGTGGTGGTCAACTGTTCACACAAGGTTGAGGTGGTTGACAGCCACAGCGGGGTGAGGATTGGTCAGGTTGACATTCCCAATTGCCGTTACGTTAGGTTCCACCGAGGAAAAGCGTATGTCAGCAGCTATGTCGGGCCTGTGCAGGTAGGCGTCGACACTCCCAAGGGGGCCATATATGAAGTCGACACTCTTTCACTCGCCGTTACCGCTAAAGTAACGGTCGGTTATCAGCCGGAGGAGATGGAGATTGTCGGCGATTACATGTATGTGGCCAACTCCGGAGGCTACCGAGCTCCGCAATATGACAATACCGTTTCGGTGATTCAGATGAGCGACTTCAAGCAGGTACAGCAGATTCCGGTTGACATAAACCTCCACCGCGTGAAGAAAGACCGCTATGACAAACTGTGGATAAATTCCCGTGGGGATAACCAGAGCCGTCCGTCGTGTCTGTATGTGCTTTCCCGCAAATCGGGGGAGAGCCGTCTGTCAATGGAGAGGAAGCTCGACATCCGTTGCTCCAATATGGCGATAAAGGGGGATTCCCTTTATTATTTTGCGACAGGGTGGAACGCGTCTGCAGCTGAGAACGAGGTTTCCTACGGCATAATCGATGTCCGTTCGCAGGAGGTGGTGTCGGAGAGTTTCATCACCGATGGCACGGACCGGGAAATCACTGTGCCTTATGGTATCGCGGTACATCCCGAGAATGGCGACATCTTTGTCACAGACGCCAAGAATTATGTGTCGTCCGGCACGCTGTATTGTTTCGACCGCCACGGCCGTAAGAAGTGGAGTGTGCGCACAGGTGATATCCCGTCACAGATATGCTTTTTGCCGAAATAGCGAGTTAACTGATAAAATGACGTATGAATAAAAAACACGCTGTAAAATTGTTGTATGTAGGGGTTGCGGGATGGCTTTCCGCATGCTCAGATGCCCCCTCTATGCTCAATCTGGGTATTGACGACAATTATTATGTATGCCGTATGCAGAAGCTGGAATTGAGTCCGGAGTTTGTCGGCGAATCATACCGGTGGTCGATGGCGTCAGGTGAGCTGTTGTCAACCGAGAGGGATTACATTTTCCTGGCTGAGAAAGAGGGAGTATATCAACTGGTGCTTGACATCATTGATGATGAGACACCTTTTCATTTCGAATTCACTGTGACTGTGGTGAAAGAGGAGATTGAATACAGTCCATATATTTCTAAAGTGTATGAATACAAACCCGCGCCGGGGCAGTTCATAAATGTGATGCCACAGTATGTTGCCGGAGACAGTTATGCGGATATGCTTAGAAAAGTAGAGGAGTCAGTCGGGGGAACCAATGACATACCGGTGTCGCTTGGTGGATTCGGTGGGTATATTGTCTTTGGATTTGACCACACGGTAATAAACCGTCCAGGAGAGATGGATTTTGTCGTGCTTGGCAACAGCTACTACGAACTGACGGGGAATGGCCGAAAGGGAGGGTCGTCGGAACCGGGAATTGTCATGGTCAGCTATGACCGTAATTGCAATGGATTGCCTGACGACGAATGGTATGAACTCGCCGGAAGCGAGTATCATAATCCCGCAACCTTGCATGGATATTCCATAACATATCATCGTCCAGACCCCGACCGTAAGGTGATAGTGCAAGGAAATCTTTCGGATGTCAATTATATAGCGTGGGAGGATTCGGAAGGGACTTCGTCGTTTATGCCGAAAAACATTTTCCACCGCCAGGATTATTATCCGGGCTGGATAGAGGGGGATGTGCTGACATTTGGAGGCTCGCGTCTGCCCGACAATGGTGTGGATGTCAGCGGCACGGGTACCTACTACGTGTTGTATTGTTATGACTGGGGATATGCCGACAGTCATCCGAATGAAAATGTAGAGCTAAACAGCTTCGATATTTCCTGGGCCGTTGACAGGAATGGGTTGCCTGTCGTGTTGCCGGGTGTCGACTTCGTAAAGGTCTACACCGGAATCAACCAATGCTGCGGATGGATAGGGGAGACCTCCACTGAAATATGCCGGGCGCAGGACCTTCACCTGTGATATGACAGACGGCGAGGCCTGGTCTTGGAAAATAAAAGAACATATGTGCCCTGTTATGAAATGGGCATATATGTTCTTTTTTTGTGTTGTCGCCTGATGCTTTGTTCTGACGATAAATGTTAAGGTGTGTGCTTTTAGAAGTATGGGTTTGTCCGCATTTCCTGGGCTATGGTTGTTGACGGGCCGTGGCCGGGATATACAATCGTGGATGGGGGGAGCGGTATGATTTTCCCGTTGATGCTCGCGATTAGTTGTCCGAAACTGCCGCCGGGAAGGTCGGTGCGGCCGATGCTCCCTTGGAAGAGTACGTCGCCCGAAATGAGTGCGTTGGCCGCCGGGATGTAATACAGCAGGCTGCCGGGGGAATGGCCCGGGGCGTGGAGTGCTGATATTTTGTTCTCGCCGAGAGTGAGCGCTTCCCCTTCGTCGATGAAGCTGTCGACTGAAAGGGGTGGCAACTCGACAGGCAGATGGAATCTCCTCGCCTGTTCCGACCTTTGCTTCCCGAGAAACTCATCATCTTTATGGAGCATGACCGGGGCATTGTAAAGCTTCTTAAGGTGGTCTACGCCAAAGGTGTGGTCTATGTGGGCGTGAGTGAGCAGGATGGCTTTCAGCTTCAGGTTTTTACCGTTGATGAAGCTGTCGAGCTGTTGTTCTTCTCGGCGGTCTGACATGCCGGGGTCGACCACTGCCGCCTCGCAGGTGTCGGTGTCCCAGATCAGATAAGTGGTTTCCTGAAATGGATTGAAAACGAATCGTTCGATTTTTACCATTGTCATGTCGTTTTGTCAGCCGTAGTCAGAGCGGCTTGTAGATTAGCTTCTTTGTCTCGAAGAATGGTTCTTTGAAAAAGTCGGAGAGGGGAACTTCCAGGGTGTCTCCTTTTGCAGCTTCGACTTCGGAGGTGAGGTCTCCACCCTTTAAACAAACCAGCCCGTTGGGAAGTTTGTTGCGCGATTTCGACGAAATGTTGCGTTTGGCCAAGGGAGCCAGGGTTTCAAGACGCATCACGGCGCGGCTTACAACGAAGTCGAATTTGCGGTGGCATTCGCCGGCGTCGCCATGTTGCAGGGTGACGTTTGAGAGGCCGATAGAGCGGGCGATTTCCTGGGCGACCTTTATTTTTTTCCCGACACGGTCGATGAGATGAAATCTGCAATTAGGCCACAGGATAGCCAGAGGGATGCCGGGAAAGCCTCCTCCGCAACCGAAGTCGAGAATCTCGGTGCCGTCGACCGGGGTTATGAATTTGGCGATGGCCAGGCTGTGAAGGACGTGGTGGGGGTAGAGGTTGTCGATGTCTTTGCGGGATATGACATTTATCTTCTCGTTCCAGTCTGTGTACAGGGGGCCTAAGCGCTCGAACTGGTCGCGCTGTATGTCGCTCAAATCCGGGAAATACCGGTAGATGATTTCTGCCGGCGTGGTTTCAAGGTTGGTGGCTTCTTTTGTGAGTTCCATGCTGCAAATTTAGGATAAAAAGATGTGTCGGCAAAACCTTTTGCCTATTTTTGGATATGTCGAAAAAAATTGCCAACTTTGCAAATTGTAAAAGAATGCGTGCCAAGGGGCGTTTTGGCTCCTGAGGCCGTCAGGGTAGGGTTATACCCGTGATGCCACTGCCGGTCTGGAATGCTCAGGCAAACCGGACACGCAAGATATCATACCATAAAATGCAGTTCACAGCAGAGCAAATAGCCGCCATGGTTGGCGGCACTGTCGAAGGAGACGGCAATGTGGCCGTGTCGACATTCGCCAAAATCGAAGAAGGTCGTCCCGGAGCATTGTCATTCCTTGCCAATCCTAAATATGACCATTACATCTATCAGACCGAGTCGTCAGTGGTGTTGGTCAAAAAAGACTTCGTAGCAGAGCATCCGGTGAAGGCCACATTGATAAGGGTCGATGACCCCTATGCGACAATCGCCCGGTTGCTTGACATCGCTGCCGAAGCCCTTGAGCCTAAATATCAGGGGGTGGAGCAGCCGTGTTATGTGTCTGAGGGGGTGGAGATTCCCGAGGACGCCTATATAGGAGCATTCGCATATCTGGGCCGCGGCGTCAAGCTGGGTCGCGGTGTGAAGATTTTCCCGCAGGTCTACCTCGGAGACAATGTCGAGGTCGGCGACGGGGCTGTTCTGAAACCTGGTGTGAAGGTCTATCACAATTGCCGGATAGGGGAGCGGTGTGTTCTCCATTCGGGATGTGTGGTCGGTGCTGACGGGTTCGGATTCGCGCCTACCGACGACGGTTACAAGAAGATACCCCAGCTCGGGAATGTTGTCCTGGAGGATGACGTTGAACTCGGGGCGAACACGACGGTCGACCGCGCGATGATGGGTTCGACAGTCATTGGCCGCGGCACCAAGCTTGACAATCTCGTGCAGATTGCCCACAACTGCCGTGTCGGCGAGCATACGGTGATGGCGGCGCAGGTCGGCATTGCCGGTTCCACCAAGGTGGGAAGCCGCTGTATGTTCGGCGGCCAGGTCGGTCTGGCCGGCCACATTTCCGTAGGTGACCGAGTGCAGATCGGAGCCCAGTCTGGAGTGGCGTCAAGCATCCCTTCTGATTCCAGGATGATGGGCTCGCCGGCGGTGGATATGAAGAAATATGCCCGCAATGTCGTATATCAGAAGAATCTGGGCGATCTTTTCGACCGGGTGAAACAACTTGAAAATATCACTAAACAAAAATAATGAAACAGCTTACTCTTAACGGCGAATTCTCCGTAAAGGGGAAAGGCCTTCATACCGGATTGGAAATCGAGGCCACATTCCTGCCCGCTCCTGAAAACCACGGTTACAAGATTCAGCGTATCGACCTTGAGGGCGAACCCGTCATTGACGCGCTGGCTGAAAATGTGACCGACACAGACCGCGGCACCGTACTCGCAAGGGGCGATGTCAGGGTTTCCACGGTTGAACATGCCTTGGCTGCTCTTTATGCCGCCGGTGTCGACAACTGCCTCATCAAGGTTACCGGCCCCGAGATACCCATTCTCGACGGAAGCGCCCGCCAGTTCAGTGAGGCGATAGAGCGTGTCGGGCTTGTAGAGCAGAGCGCCGACAAGAATTTCTATGTTGTGAAGCGTAAGATCGAGGTGCGTGACCCGCAGACCGGCGCGCATCTGACAGTGCTTCCCGACAGCGACTTCTCGGTGGATGTCATGATTTCCTATGACTCACCCGTGCTGGCCAACCAGTTCGCCCGACTGGAGAATATGTCGGAGTTCAGGCAGGAAATCAGCGGCAGCCGCACTTTTGTGTTCGTGCGTGAGATCGAGCCGCTTCTCAACGCCAACCTCATCAAGGGCGGCGACCTTGACAACGCGATTGTGATTTATGACAGGGAGATGGCTCAGGAGAAACTCGACCATATCTCTGACCTTATGGGGGTTGAGCACAAGCAGGTCAATGAGCTTGGCTTCATCAACAACCGTCCGCTTGAATTCGAGAATGAGCCCGCGCGCCACAAGCTGCTCGATGTGCTGGGAGACACAGCCCTCATCGGGCGTCCGCTCAAGGGACGCATCATCGCTTGCCGTCCCGGCCACAAAATCAACACCACTTTCGCCAAGCAGATACGTAAGGAAATCCAGCGTCAGGAACTCCAGGCTCCTTCTTACAACCCCTCGTTGGCTCCGCTGATGGACATCAACGACATCCGCGAGCATCTGCCTCACCGCTATCCCATGCTTCTCGTCGACAAAATCATCGACAGAGGGGAGACCTATATCGTCGGCGTCAAGAACGTGACCGTCAACGAGCCTTTCTTCCAGGGACATTTCCCCCAGGAGCCGGTGATGCCGGGTGTGCTGCTGATTGAGGCTATGGCCCAGACCGGCGGCCTGTTGGTGCTCGCCACCATAGAGGATCCCGAGAAATACTCGACCTACTTCATGAAGATTGACAATGTCAAATTCCGTCAGAAGGTCGTCCCCGGCGACACCCTGCTGTTCCATGTGTCATTCATGACCCCCTTGCGCCGCGGTTGCGCCCTGATGAAGGGTGTGGCTTTCGTTGGAGACAAGGTGGTGTGTGAATGTGAATTCATGGCCCAGATAGTAAAGAACAAGTAACAGCCATAAGCTTCAAGCATGAAACAGCCATTTGCCTACATCCATCCTGCGGCTAAAATCCACCCCAGTGTCGTCATCGATCCTTTCGTGACCATCGACCAGAATGTCGAAATCGGGGAAGGCTCGCATATCTGCAGCAATGTGACGATTATGGAGGGCGCCAGGATTGGTAAACACTGCAATATATTTCCCGGAGCCGTGATTTCAGGTATTCCCCAGGACCTCAAGTTCAAGGGGGAGGATACCGTGGCGATTATCGGAGACAACACCACAATCCGTGAATGCGTGACTGTCAACCGAGGCACCGTGGCCAAGGGAAAAACCGTTGTCGGCAACAATTGCCTCATCATGGCCTATTCCCATGTCGCCCACGACTGTATCGTCGGCAACAATGTCATCATCTCGAACTCGTCGCAGCTTGCGGGAGAGGTGCAGGTCGATGATTTCGCTGTGATTGGTGGGGGAACGCTGATACATCAGTTCAGCCACCTCGGAACCCATGTGATGATTCAGGGTGGTTCCCGCATCAACAAGGACATTCCTCCCTTTGTGAAAGCTGGCCGCGATCCTATCGCCTACACCGGCATCAATTCCATCGGATTGCGTCGACGCAACTTCACCAACGACCAGATACGCGAGATTCAGGAGATATACCGTTATCTGTACCTTTCGCGTCTGAATGTGACCGACGCGGTTGACCGTATCGAGGCGGAGCTTCCCGCCACCAAGGAGCGCGATGAAATCATTGAATTCATCCGCAATTCCAAGCGAGGAATCGTGCGAGGCTATGTCTGATTGACAAAGCGCTTAAAAGTCTTAAAAACGGCCCCGGAACAGCTCAAAATGGAGCGTTCCGGGGCCGTTTTTATACAGGGTGAATTATGCGTCAGGCAGGAATGATTGGAAAGAATTGTCAGAGTAAAACACGACGATGTTGGTTATCTTCTTGCGGGCGTCGGGAGAGATGGAAATTCGCTTTCCCTCGCCGGCGGAATCCACGCATTCCTGCGTCGTCTGGACAGGAAGAGGAGGGCGCTGTCCGCATAATGTTCTGGTGATGTCCTGCAGGTTCTCTTGCGATTGTGGCGGCATTGCTGACTGTTGACGAGAGGATGGCGACGGGGCTTCGCTGGTGGGGAGGGGGGCTGAGGATTCAAAGAGGATGTTCTCTTTCGTTGGATTTTCGTCAGAGAAGGAGCCCGAATCGGCGTATGTCTCGCTCTGGAGTGACTCAAACAGCAGATTTTCCAGATTTCCGCTGGTTGGCTCTTCTGCCGAGTCTTTTTGTAACTCAATCGGTGAGTTTGTATCTGTTTGTGGGATAGCGGGTTGTTGCGCCGATATGTTGAAAACAGGGTCATTTTGAGGCCCTGAGATTTTGATATTTGCGTTTGCATCCATCTCTCCCTCGCCAAACATCAGCCATAAGATGGATAAATCTGGAAAAGCGTTGTGGATTTTGTTTATGACCTCGTCGGATATGCGTTTGTTCCGGCCATTTATCAATTGAGACATAGTTGGACGGGGAATTCCGCATCTGTCTGCAAATTGAGAGATGGTGACCTGGGTGGTATCCATATAATGTTTGAGGCGATTTACCAAATCCATAGGGGCGGAGGGGTTGAATTAGTGATTGTAAATTGGAAATATGTGGATTTCCGGATTTTTTAATGTTGCAAATTTAGTAATAAAAATTGGTAAATGCAAATTTGCGAAGGAAAAACGCAAATTTAGGTCAGTTGCGAGTTGAGTTTGTGGTTGAGAATCGCAGAACTCGATTTAAAAACATAAACAGAGTAGTGTTGAAATGCAAATTCAGTTGCAGGGAATGTAAATTTCAAAATGCAAATCGAGCTGTCGGTAAGTATTTTTGAATGTAATCTGAATGGCGTGATGATGGGGATGAAAACTGAAAAATCGAGTGCGGAATTAAAGCTTTTGTTTGGCTTTATTTTTTATTTATGGTGGTCTTACGGAGGTTATGCGGAGGGCTGTATGGTGGATGGGGGATATATTTGATTTTGGTTAAAATAGTTGAACTGTTAGTTTAGGATTAATTTATAATAAGTATGAGTATTAGGTGATTAGGTAAAATGCAAATATATGTTAATTGCAAAAACGGGGTGGAGGTTTGCGTATTGGAACAATGGGTTTGCATTTGAAGAATAGATGATAATAAAAATGTGGATGCAAACCTTGAGTTTGTGAATCCGATAGTGGCCATTTGCGTGCAAAAAGGTGGTTAAAATGCAAATTATTCGGATTGAAATCGCAAATTAGCAAGTGTGGAAATGAGAACAAATGACTATTTGCATCCGAAAATCCATTGTCTGTGTTTCTGGATGATGTGTTCCGGAATGCAAATCAGATTAGAATTCTAAAATTCGAATAATGCTGTTCCAATCAAATTGTAAAGTGGATTTGTGTTCTTGAATTTTGGTTGAGATATAGTTCCGAATCATAAATTGTTGTTAGGAGATTCGTTATTCAAGAACAATCACCTTTATGAATTCGATTTCCGTAAATCGGGCATTTATGTTGAATTGAATTTTGGCAGACAAATATTTTCAATATTCTCGACTGGACGTAGACCAGTTTACAAATATAACATTCTCAGAGCCTCAAATAGTTGTCAGGAAGATGCTAATTTAACAATTAATTCACTGTAATGTAGTATTTTAACAGGAGTAAACAGTTTTGTGTTCCCTATGCAGGATTTCTGTCAGAAAAAGTTAGATTCAGCAGAGGGTGCGGATTAATGCTGAATGACACGTCAATCAGCGTCAAGAATCACCTCCCGAAGAATGGCATCGGAGGTGAGCCATAGCTGTTCAGGTATGCGGAAAGAGGAATCTCCTTTAGAGGTAATGCCCCCCTCTTTGTATATCCGGGTTATATTAGACAAGACGCGTGATGCGATGTCGCTCCCCCACTTCTCCCTTATTCTGAGTAATGAAAGCCCGGCAGAAGTACGCAGAGATGTTATAATGTAGTCGTTGACCTTGTTTATCAGGGTTTCCGCCTCTTCTGTGTATGGAGGTGTCGGGTCGGAGGCAAGCAGGGAGTTGATATATGAGCCGAGATTTGCCGGATTGATGCGTCGCGTATCCCCGTCGAAACTGTGGGCACTGCATCCAAGCCCGAGATATGGGGTCAGGTTCCAGTATGAAGAGTTATGTCTGGCTTCCTTGCCAGGAATGGAAAAATTTGAAATTTCGTAGTGGTTGTATCCCCTTTCGCGTGCAGCTTCGGTCAGAATCCCGTACATTCTGCAGGCGGTATGCTCGTCTGCTTCCGTCACTTTTCCCTGCTCTTTACGGGCATATAAACGCGTTCCAGGTTCGTAGGAAAGCAGGTATGCCGAGAAATGGGGAGGCTCGAAATCAAGCAGGGATTTAATCTGCGATGACCAGCTTTCAAGGGATTGTTGAGGAAGGCCGTATATCAGGTCGGCGGAATAGTTGATTCCTGATTCCCGAAGGATGGATAGCGCTCGGAAAGATGCGTCGGAATCGTGGCGGCGCATGATGGCGTCAAGCTGGGCTGTGTCGAAAGACTGTATGCCTATGCTTATCCGGTTCACCCCTGACTGTCGCAGGGAGTCGATGAGGTCAGAAGAAATATCTTCCGGATTGGCCTCCACAGTGAATTCTGTCACGGCCTCTCCATCGAATTTTTGGTTCCGGCTGACTACCTCTCTGTATATCCAGGACAGAAACGGCGCAAGTTGACACAGTGGGATGGCGGTAGGAGTGCCACCTCCGATATATATGGTGGTGGCAGGCGCGGTGAGTTCGTCAATTCTCAGCACAAGTTCCCGTTTTACGGCTTCAAGATACTTTGTGAAACAGTCTGCGTCTTTTTTCAGGGCTGCTGTTGCCGGGAGCGAGAAGAAGTCACAGTATGCGCATTTGCTTCTGCAAAACGGGATGTGTATGTATATACCAGCCATAGGAGGATGAGTGGGGTTCGAGGTGTTTGATGTCTGAATCGGGGTCATTTCTGCCTTCTGCGGCATATTTCCGTGAACTTGCAGAAGGTGCAGGCGTGGTCGTTCTGAGCCGCCGTGAACGGAATCTCCGGATTGAAGAGGTCGTCAAGCACCTCCAGCATCATATCGTTGAATTCAATGACATAGTCGCGGTAATCGGTGATTTCTGTTTTCTTTCTCCCTCTCTTGTCGTCTGCCGAAGGTGAAGAAATACGCAGGGGGGAGAAAGGCGTTGTCGCTACCTTCCTGATGGAATATATCCAGGGCTGTATGGGCTCGTCGAGGTTCTTGGCCTGGGCGAGGGCCTGGCAATACAGAAACAGCTGCAACATAGCTTTGGCTCTCTTCCCGGATTTACCCCTGTCCTGGAACATGTCACGGATGTCGATGATTGATGTCTCATCCTCTCCGGTCTTGTAGTCAATGATTCTCAGCACACTGTCGCCATCTTTTGTCGAGATTCGGTCGATACGGTCGATGGAATAGGTGTAATTTATCTCGATGGATGAGGTTGAGCCTTGCAGACGCAACCGTCCCGGGACGCCGAACTCTCCGGCAATATATTCAAACTCGCCCGCTTCGATTTCCCGCCGTAAAACCAGAAGGATATATTTCTTCATTATTTCCCCGAAAATCTCCGCGTCTCCTTTCAGCGGGGTCAGGCAGTTGTCGCCAAGCCGGTTGTAATGCCGGTTGATGCGGCGGGTGATCGCCTGTTCGATGGAGACCTCTTTTTTCATCAGGGCTTCGATGGCCTGTCGTGTGAAACGCCCTTCGGGCAGGGTGTGACGCTCAGCCCCGTACAGGTCTTCAAGCACACCATGGATGATGGTTCCGTAGGTGCTTTCGTCCATATAGTCGTGAAACTCATCCTCCCTCTTGTACCCGGCGATGCACGTTAGATAGAACGACAGCGGACAGTTGATATATTGGTTGATGGAGCTTGCCGATAGGGGGCGAGGATTCTCCACGGTCAGGTAGCGCTTCAGCTCGGCCATTATCTCAGGTGTTTTCCTTACGCTCAGCTGGGGGGTGTCTCTTGACTCCACTCCATATCCGAGAATGCGTGAGGATATTCCTGCCGGTTTGTACAGGTGCAGGAGCTGTCCCAGGTAGCGAGACATCTGCCCACCGCCCACGCCTTGGGTACGGGCGTCATAGAGGAGGAACACTCGTGAGGCACGGGAAATCATCCTGTAGAAGTAATAAGAGTAGATGCTTTCCTGATGGTCTTGTGTGGCCATGCCGTATGCGCGCCGCAGGTGGGGAGGAATGAATGATTTCTGATAGTGTTTTCTTGGAAACACCTTCTCGTTCATCGACGGGATGATGACATTCTCGAAATCAAGGCCGCGTGCCTCCAGCACCCCCATCACCTGAAGCCCGTTGAGTGGACGTCCCTCGAAATTTACAGTCTCCCCGCCGACCAATCGTTCTATCAGATGAAACAGTGTGGAGTCGGCGAGGAAGATGTCACGTTGCGTGAGATAGCGCGAGGAGAGATCGCGCAGTCGGCCAATTGCCCTAAGATAGGCCCTGGCGAGCATCCGGTCGACCAGTGCTCCGGCATTCATAGACTCGGCGCATTCAACCTCTGTCCCGTCTATGTCAGTGACCGCTTCTGTCTTGGTGTCATCGGCCATATGTGAGAGAAGCCAGTTGAACAGGTTCTCGAAGTAAGAGAATACCTCTTCTCGGGAGCCGGAGTCCTCCACATATTTGAACAGAGTGGACAACCCGGGGTGATGTTCCGTGAGGTACGCGCCATCGATATTGTACCACCGGTTGACGTTTATGTCATACACGATGCGGCTGCACTCTGCCGGATAGGTCTGGCGAATAAGCGGGTGGGTCAGTACCTTGAGGACATCTTCATAGAAGAATGTATGTCCGGCGTCTCTGCTTTTTCTTGAACGCAGGTGCATGGACACGATGTCCCTGACCAGCCCGGCGGCCTTGCTGTCGCGCAGCCGGTAACCCATGGTCAGGTTGACTGGAGTCACCCATTCAGGTAGGGCGGCCACGATTCCCCGAGCCATCGTTTCCTGTGGCAGGATTATGGCGGTGCGACGCAACAGTTCGGGATTCCATTCCCCGGATTTGGGATAAAGGTGGCCTACAATCGCGCCTGCCAGTTTTGCCTGGGCTGCCTTTGACGCTATTCCGGATATTTCTATGCGTGGAAATCCGGTGATACGCTCCACGCAATCATACAATGAGGGGAAAAGGCGGGTGTAATGGTCAAGGAACGCGGCAGTAGTGTTGCCGGGCATCAAGAAGGCGGGAGAAGCGTCGTCGAAGTAGAAGTCGGCGAAAGGCCCCGTGAAAAGGTCTTCTCCACGTTTTTCTTTCATTTCCTTGAATATGGACTCTTCGGCCCTGGAGAGCATGTTGAAACCGACGAATATGTATCTCTTGTGGTCGAAATCGCTCCTTTCGCGTTCTTTTATGATTCTGGTGGCCTCTCTGTATGCCATGCCCGGGTAAAACAAGCCCGCTTCGGCCATTTTGCGCCGGAAGGTCTCATACAATTCGAGCATAACTTGCCATAGGCGGAAAAAACGGAGCGCGCTTCCCCGGGAGTCCTCATCCTGCCGGGAGCCTTCATCATCAGGTGTCCCGGCGTGCAGTATGTGGTTCCAGAACGAGTCGTTATATTCCGGAATGCGTTCCACCCGCCAGTGGCGTTTTATCTCCTCGATAACCTCCGGCTCCAGGTAGTTGGCGGAAATCTCACGGTAATGTTCCAGGTTCGGGAAAAGCTGGGCGGCGTCGACCAGATACATGTCAACGTCGTTGAAGTCGCCGATTATCATATCGGACCAGCGTTGGAACTTGTTGAAATCCACCATCTCGGCGATTTCCTGTGCTTCGCGGCTCCCTCCCGCGTGCCTGAAAATGACTTCACGGTAAGCCTGGTAGAGAATAAGTATCATCTCCAGTCGTTCGGCGGGTTTCCCTGGAACCATATCCTCGATGAAGCTTGATATGGTTGTTGACGCAGGGTGAACCACGCTGATGCCAAGCTCCCTTGACGCGCGGGCGAATGCGTGGTGGAAGAACACGCCGCTGCGCTTGTTGGGAAAGACAAAGCAATAATCCTGGAGGTCGGCTCCTTCATTGAGGATATATGCCTCGGCGATGCTGTAAAGGAAAGGTTTCATCTTTTCAATAGCAGGATTACCTTGACGGCCACGTCGAAAAATATTATTTTCCCGTTGCCATTGGCCAGGATGTCCTCTTCAGCCTTGTTGAACAGCGACGACAATTGTTCCACGTTCCGTTCATTGATGAACGGCGAAAAATTGCGGCTGAAAGCCGTTTCCTCCCGGTTGAGGTAGTTGAGTTGTTCGATTTTCAGATTGGCGATGAAGTTCTCGCGTATCTGTCGCTGGCAATAGCCGCAGAAACGGCCGGCCTGTTCGCGCCCCAGGGCGGCTGCGTCCTGGCTCCATTTCTTGAGCAAGCCGATTTTGCGCTGGTAGGCGAGTCGCATGAGCTTTTGGAACAGCTCAAGGAACTCGCGGTTCTCGCCATGGCTGGAAAGGGCTTTCTCGGCGGCCAGAACGCTGCCCCCTGCCAGGTGGGCGAGAGGCAGTGCGTCTTCTGGCGCGATTGAGTGGCATGCTTGAAGGTATGACGAAACCTCTCCGTCAGACAACCTTTTCATCTCAAGCCGCTGCAGGCGGGAGTAAATGGTCGGAAGGATTGCTCCCGGTGAGTTGGATACGAAAATCAGTTTGACGCCGGGAAGCGGTTCCTCTATGAGCTTTAGTAACTTGTTGGCGCATTGGTTGTTCATCTTCTCCGGGAGCCACATGATCACGACTTTGCACGATGCTCCGTGTGAGGTGAAGGAGAGCTTGCGGATGATTTCCTGTGATTCATCGACATATATCACCGGCTGTCCGTTTGGATTCCCCAGCATCCGCTGCCAGCTTTCGAAGTCCATATAGGGGCTGTCATTTAGAAATTCTTTCCACAGCGACATAAAATCATCGCTGACAGCTCCGCCCGCAGATTTCAGCACGGGGAAAGAGTAGATGGTGTCGATGTGGTTGAACGACTGGTGCTGCACACACGACGGGCAGTGCCCGCAGGAGTCTCCATCAGTGCGATTGGCGCAATGGATGTATTGCGCCGTGGCACGGGCCATCGCGAATTTTCCGGTGCCGGGAGGGCCTTCAATCACCAGGGCATGGGGAAGGCGGTCGTTGTCGGCCATTGTCCGCAGGCGTTCCTTGACGGATTCGTGGCCAAGTATTTCTGAAAATCTCATAGATGGAGGTCTGTGATGTTGTGTGACGGGCAGGGATTGGTGTCGGTTTTCATTGGAAACTTGAGCGTGGTATGTCGGCGATAGGCAACAGGCCGTTCATTATCGCGAAGATGGTAAGGCCTGCGGGGGAGTGGATTCGGAGTTTTCCGCATATGTTACGTCTGTGGGTGGCCACAGTGTGTACTGACAGGTATAGCTGGTTGGCTATCTCCTTGTTGGTTAGCCCCTTGGCTATGAGACACACGATTTCTTTCTCGCGCTCAGACAGGGAGTTGAGCTTTTCGGCGTCGGTTGATGAGTCAGATTCGTCATCGTCTGTGTCTGCGGTTTTGCTTGTGTGTGAGGCGTCTTCGCTCTGCCTCAGGCTCTCCTCCTGCTCGATTTTCGTTTCAAGACGTCTCACAGCCGGTATGAATAGGTCGTCCTCCGCCAGGCAATGCGCGCTAAGGTCTTGCTCGCATGTTATGATGTCGAACAATGCTGATGTGAGCAGGTCATTCGTGTTCTCGGGATAATATCTGACGATTATGTCTTTAAGTTCCTGAAGTTTCGGGGCGATGTGTATGTGGCCCTTGGCGAAAGACTCTATGGAGAAGTTCTTGTCGAGTGTTCCCTCGAGTAGCCCGGCCACATATGGGAACACATGGTCGTTTTCCACCTCCATATGTGTGCGAACTTCTGTTGCGTAATCGTCGTAAAATCTTAGAATGAGAAATCCGATTGAATTAACTCCTGAAATATCGATAGCTTCGAGAAGCTTCCTGCGAATCATTGGAAGCTGAAAGTCGAGGAAATAGCTGTGGGCTTTTTTCAGGTAGGCCATGAGCTGCTCGAGGTCTATGTTGTCAGGGTTGTATGGGTGCCCTGAAATGTAGTCGGCAACAGTCAGGAAGGTCTGGCAATCTATACCTTGCTCCTTGCAGACCTCCTCGATTGTCTTGTCTCCGAAGCCCAGTGATATGCCGAATCGGCTCAAGGCCATAAGCAGCAGTGAGTTGTCGGAAATTATCGAGCGCATTGTCTGCGTCGGAGTGTAGGTGCTGTCAGGGGTTTTCATATCGGTGGTTTCTGAGTATGCGGATTGTAATGCCGATTTGGCGGTCGTATGTGGCAGAAGGGTCGAGACGCGATATGGTTGCCCCGAAAGCTTCTCCCCATCCCATATCAAGCATCAGGGCCAGCGGCTGGTTCTTCCTGAACGGAATATAACCGAGCTTGAGGTGTTGTCCTGCGGCTTCAGTGAAGACGGCTATCGCAGCAGAATCGTTTTCATTGTCTGCTTCCCTGACGAGGATTACCTGCTGGCCGACTTCAAGGTGAGGCCACGCCAAGTCGGCGTCTCCGTAGAGTCGTCCTGCGATATATGTGTCGAGGTAATATGCTCTGTCTCGGGTCATCTTTCAGGTATATAGCTTCTTGTGGATAGTCGGTTGAGGCCTCCGGAATAATCCGGAATAAAAACTGATACGGACAAAATGAAAATATTTTTCATTTACTCCACATATCTTTATGATTTCACCCCCAAAATTAACGAAATTAGCCCGAAAAAACAAATAAATCAGAATATTTGATGAATTTCAATAGCATTATTTTATTACACGATTGGGATTTTTATGGATAAAATTTGCATTAATGAGAAAAAAATGATTACCTTTGCACCCTAAACAGGACAATTTCAAACAAACTGAATTTTCGTTATGAAGTTTGACCCCGTGAATCTTGATATGATTTTTGAGACGAGCTGGGAGGTTTGTAATAAAATAGGAGGTATTTATACCGTTTTATCTACAAAAGCCCAGACGCTCCAAAACCTATATAAAGACAAAACGATATTCATAGGTCCGGATGTCTGGACCGAAGACAATCCCTCCCCTTATTTTTCGGAGGTGCCTTCTCTTCTGAAGCCTTGGCGAGACAAAGCCCTTCTTCCCGAAGGGGTGTCGGTGAGAGTCGGCAGGTGGAACATCCCCGGCAAGCCCATTGTAATCTTGGTTGATTTCAAGGGCATGTACAAACTCAAGGATTATTATTATGGTGAGATGTGGGAACGTTTCCGGGTGGACTCCCTGCATGCATACGGCGACTACGACGAAGGTTGTGCCTTCGCCCTGGCTGCCGGTGCTGTCATAGAGAGCATCTGTTCCTACAAGCGAATGCGTCATAAGAACGTCCTTGCCCATTTCGATGAGTGGACAACCGGTATGGGGCTCCTCTACACCAAATGGAAAGTTCCTTTTGTCGGAACAATCTTCACCACTCACGCAACCTCAATCGGGCGAAGCATCTGCGGAAACGGCAAGCCGCTCTACGATTATCTGCCCGGATACAACGGCGACCAGATGGCGCGCGAGCTTAATATGGAGTCGAAGCATTCCCTCGAAAAGGCCGCGGCCCATGCTGCCGATTGCTTCACCACAGTGAGCGATGTGACCGCCGCCGAGTGCGAGCAGCTGCTTGAGCGCCGCCCCGACATCGTGACCCCCAACGGCTTTCCCGCCGATTGGGCTCCCACCAAGATTCGCCAGAAGCGTGCCCGTCAGGCGGCCCGCGAAGCTATGTTGAATGTCGGTTCCAGATTGTCTGGCCGTACCCTTCCTGAGGATACATTCATTGTCGCCACCTCGGGCCGGTGTGAGTTCCGCAACAAAGGCATCGATGCCTTCCTTGACGCCGCCAATATGCTAAACGACATGGCTTCCTCGCGCAACCTTCTCCTATATATATTGGTGCCCGCCTGGTCAAAGGCTCCCCGCGCTGATTTGAAGGAGGCGTTGGCAGCCGGAGATGGCTCTACCCCCGCCGCTCCCTTGGCGGAACCGGTGATTACCCATCAGCTCAACAATCCCGACGAGGATCCGATAATCGGCCGCATCCGTCAGCTTGGATTCGCATCACAGCCTGCTGATGCCAAAGTTCAGGTGGTTTATGTCCCCTGTTATCTGACAGGCAATGACGGAATCCTGGATATGGCATATTACGATGTGCTCGCCGGGATAGACCTGACGGTGTTCCCTTCCTATTACGAGCCTTGGGGCTACACTCCTCTTGAAAGTGTGGCATTCGGTGTGCCCACCGTCACCACATCGCTTTCAGGGTTCGGCCAGTGGGTCCTCTCTTCCGGCAAGAATGGATTCGACAAGAGCGGCGTAACCGTCATACCCCGCACCGACTCCAACTACCACGAAGTCGTAAAGTCCCTGGCCGACTCGATGATGGCAATGGCCGAAGCTTCTCCGGAGGTGATTGCCGCCGATTCGGCCGCCGCCCGCGAGACTGCCGACAAAGCCGAGTGGAATTACTTCATAACCTATTATGTCGAGGCGTTCCGTATGGCGCTCGCAGCCGCAGACAAGCGGCGCGACGAGCAGATTCACGGATGACGCCGCAGGCATATGGGTATTCTGGATGATACTACATTCATCTATATATAAAAACAATCACACAAACTATACACCATTTCACTACATGAAACTCCAAGTCAGCAACACTAATGTCCCCGTATGGCGCGACATCACAGTGAAATCCGACCTCCCTTCGAAGCTCAAGTCTCTTGAGGAGATTGCCAAAAACCTCTGGTGGGTCTGGAACAGCGAAGCCAAGGCCGTTTTCCACGATCTTGATGTGGATCTTTGGCGCGCGACCGGTGAAAATCCCGTCATGCTTCTCCAGCAGTTGTCTTCCGAACGTCTTGATGAGGTCATCGCCGACAAGAAAATGATGGAGCGCATCGAGCATGTTTATGCTATGTTCAAGGAATACATGGCCAAGCCGATGCGTGACGACCTCCCATCCGTGGCATACTTCTCTATGGAGTACGGCCTTTGCAACGCCCTGAAGATTTACTCCGGCGGCCTCGGTGTGCTTGCCGGTGACTATATCAAGGAGGCTTCCGATTCGCGTGTCCCGATGACCGCTGTCGGCTTCCTCTATCGTTATGGCTACTTCTCGCAGACCCTCAGCGTGGACGGCCAGCAGATCGCCAACTACGAACCCCAGAACTTCAACCAGCTCCCCATCGAGCAGGTGATGGAAGAGTCTGGCCGCCCGATGATTCTCGAAGTGCCTTACCATGACCGTATTATCTACAGCCATGTGTGGCGTGTCAATGTGGGCCGCATGAACCTATACCTGATGGACACCGACTTCGAGATGAACTCTGAATTCGACCGTCCCATCACTCACAAGCTCTATGGCGGCGACTGGGAAAACCGCATCAAACAGGAATACCTGCTCGGTATCGGTGGTGTGCTGATGCTCAAGAAACTTGGCATCAAGAGCGACCTCTTCCATTGCAACGAGGGTCACGCCGCCCTCCTCAACCTCCAGCGTCTTGTAGACTTCGTGCAGGAGAAGCATCTTGACTTCCAGGTCGCCCTTGAGCTTGTGCGTGCATCAAGCCTCTACACCGTCCACACTCCCGTGCCTGCCGGTCACGACTACTTCGACGAAGGTCTCTTCGGCAAGTATATGGGCGGCTTCCCCGCGAAGCTCGGTATCTCCTGGAACGACCTCATGAACATGGGTCGCGAGAACCCCAACACCAACGAGCGCTTCTCTATGAGCGTCTTCGCCCTCAACACCTGCCAGGAAGCCAACGGCGTAAGCTGGCTCCACGGCGAGGTTTCCAAGAAGATGTTCGCCGGCATCTGGAAGGGTTACAACTGGCAGGAAAGCCATGTGGGTTATGTGACCAACGGTGTGCATATGCCCACCTGGGCCGCTTCTGAGTGGAAAGAATTCTACGGCGACAAGCTCGGTCAGGAAGTATTCGACAACCAGGCCAACCCTGACAACTGGAAGGGCATTCTCAAATGTTCCGACCAGGAAATCTGGAACATGCGAATGACGATGAAGAACAAGTTCATCAACTTCGTGAAGAAGGATTTCAAGGCCAAATGGCTTGCCAACCAAGGCGATCCCTCCTCAGTGATGAAGATTGTCGACAAAATCAACCCCAACGCCCTCATCATCGGTTTCGCCCGCCGTTTCGCCACATACAAGCGTGCCCACCTCCTCTTCACCGACCTGGAGCGCCTGTCTAAGATTGTCAACAACGAGCAGTTCCCCGTGCAGTTTGTCTTCTCCGGCAAGGCTCACCCCGCTGATGCCGCCGGCCAGGGCCTGATCAAGCGCATCATGGAAATCTCCCGTATGCCTGAGTTCCTTGGCAAGATTATCTTCCTCGAAGACTACAATATGATTGTGGCCAAGCGCCTTGTCTCCGGTGTCGACATCTGGCTCAACACTCCGACCCGTCCCCTCGAAGCATCCGGAACATCCGGCGAGAAGGCCGAGATGAACGGTGTGCTCAACTTCTCCGTGCTTGACGGATGGTGGTATGAGGGATATCGTTTCGCCGAGGATGCCGGATGGGCACTCACCGACAAGCGTACCTACACCGACCAGGGCCAGCAGGACAAGCTCGATGCCGCTACCATCTACTCGATGCTCGAAAACGAGATTGTTCCCCTCTACTACGCCAAGAACTCCAAGGGTTACTCCCCCGAATGGGTGCAGTACATCAAGCGTTCCATCGCCAAGATTGCTCCCCACTTCACGATGACCCGAATGATCAACGACTACATCGACCGCTTCTACCTCAAGGAGGCCGACCGCACCAAGCGTCTGTCCGCAGACAACTACGCCAAGGCTAAGGAAATCGCCGCCTGGAAAGAGAAAGTCGCTGCCGCCTGGGATGGCATCAAGGTCTTCGATATCGAGACTTCCGATATCACCAACTCCACCACCGGCACAGACTACACCGTCCGCGCCATCGTCGATACCAACGGTCTCGGCAAGGATCTCGGTCTGGAGCTCGTCGTTTACAAGGCTATGGATGGTGAGGAGAAACTCTGTTACACCAAGCCTTTCGATGTCATCAAGGAGGAAGGCAATGTGCTGACCTACCAGCTCAACGCCAAGCTCAAGGATGCAGGTGTGTTCCGTTACGGTTACCGTCTCTACCCCGTTAACCCCGCGCTGCCCCATCGTATGGACTTCGCATACACACGTTGGATCTGATACCTTTCTTATCCAGTGTGACACAAAAAAATCCGTTCCTGATTCAGGAACGGATTTTTTTGTGTGTTTATGAATTCGCAGGTCGGTGGAATACGTTATTTTCCGAGGAGGTCGAGAATCTGTTCGGCGGCTCCCTTTGTGTTCACCTTTGTTATGATGTGGGTTATTATATGGTCTGCGTCGGTTATGAAAGTGGTCCTGACCAGGCCCATATACTCGCGGCCGCACATTTTTTTCATCTGCCACACGCCGAAAGCCTCGCTTACTTCGCCGGTCACATCGGTCAGCAGCGGGAAGGGAAGTTCGTGCTTGGTCGCGAATTTCAGGTGAGACGCGGGGGTGTCGCGGTTGATGCCTATTACCTGATAGCCCAGTTCCCGGAGCTTCTTGTAGCCGTCACGCAAGGCGCATGCCTCTGCGGTGCATCCCGGGGTGTTGTCTTTCGGATAAAAGTAGATGATGAGGGGAGTATGGGCATAGTCGCCGGAAGCGGTCACCATACGACCTTCGCCATCTATGCCAAGATTGTTGGGGATAATTTCTCCTGTTACCATAACATATGTTTTTATTAGGTTGCTTTTGTTTTTTTGGATTGTTTTGAAATCAGTGTCATTATTAAGAACAACACAATCTGTCTCAGGTTCGGCCCGTTTTTAAGTAAATAAAAAGCAACCGGCAACTTTCGCCTGATTTACAAGGAAGAGTTGCCGGTTGCTTTTACAAGGCTTGGCTCCGGATGCCGGGCCTTGAAACGTAAGAGATTACTTGCGGCCGAGTGAGTCGGATACAGTAAGACGGGCACGGCCTTTGGCGCGACGACGGGCGAGGACCTTGCGGCCATCAGCGGTCGACATTCTTTCACGGAAACCGTGCTTGTTCACTCTCTTGCGGTTGGAAGGCTGATAAGTTCTTTTCATAGCGCTATGTTGTTTTTTATTGTTTACACAATTCGAGGTGCAAAATTAACATTTTCTGTGGAATAAACCAAATTTTCGGGCCAAAAATTGGTTTTGTCAGCCAAAAGACTTTGGGAAAAGTCTCTGGAATTTGCCATGCTGAGGGTGATAAAGAACAAATCAGAGCATGTGATTGTATTTAATGTAAAGAGAAGCCCTGAGAGAGAATTTCCGCAGGGCCATAACGAATCAGGATAAGTCGAATGTTCACCACTATGAAACTTTCATTACTTGCCGGTATGGCTGTCGTTGTTGTCGTCGCTCCGGCCATTGAGGCACAGACCTTCTTTTCGTTGCATGCCGGCACTGATGGTGTCGGAGTGGATGTGTCAAATGTTTCACCTTATTTCCCGGTGATGGTGGCTCCTCCGCCTCCGCGTCCACATGTGCATGTCCCTTTAATGCCGGGATACATGCCAGACTATCACCACTCTTCGAAGCATTACCGTAAAGCCGTGAAGGAGTACCGCAAAGCCGCCCGCCATTATCGCAAGGCTGTGGCTGAGAGTTACCCGTTTTATGCCATTCCATATGGAACTGTGTGCTACGAGTTTGATGAGGATGATGTCGAAGACTTCTATGAAGACTACTACAAGCATGCCAAAAAGCACATGAAGAAGCATGCAAAGAAACATCACAAGGAGAAGATGCACCATATGAAACACTCAAAAAAACATCATAAGAAGCATCATAAGAGACATCATTGATTCAAGAACTGTGACGATGCGCGCTTTATGCGTGGCCAAACATACTTATGACCCCAGGTGTTTCTTATACAGAGTGGGATTGTGTTATAGTCTCAGTTTGTCAACTCAATTAAGCCTATTATGAAAACAAAAGGAATGATAATTGCCGCCACGGCCGCGATGCTGGCCTTGAGCGGGTGTGTCAGCCATAAGAAATACAATCTTCTCCAGGCCGACTATAATGCCTCGCAAGTGGCGCTTGCCGAGAGCCGTACCAAGGTTACAAGCCTTGAATCTCTTCTCGAACAGGCCCGCAGAAACAATCAGGAACTAAAGGACAACTACGCTGCGTTGCAACGAACGCTTGATCAGAGCATTCAGACGAACCAGTCAGGGAATGTCAACATATCCAAGCTGGTCGATGAGATAAACGCTTCAAACAACTATATCAAGAGGCTGGTAGACGCGAAATCGAAAAGCGACTCCCTCTTGATGGTTCTTTCCAACAATCTGACCCGCTCGCTTGACACCTCGGAACTCAAGGATGTGGATGTCAAGGTGCTGAAGGGGGTGGTGTATATCTCCTTGGCTGACAATATGCTGTTCAAGTCGGGAAGTTACGACATCTCACCCAAAGCGATGGACATACTTGACAAGATTGCAAAAATCATAAAGGATTACAAGAACTACAGCGTGCTTGTAGAAGGAAACACCGACAATGTGCCTATCAGCAGAACCAACATAAGAAACAATTGGGATCTGTCGGCGTTGCGCGCATCCTCAGTGGTGCAGGTTCTGCAGGACAAGTTCGGAGTTGACCCGCAGCGTCTCACCGCCGGAGGCCGTGGAGAGTACAATCCTGTGGCCACCAATGCCACAGCCGAAGGGCGACAGCTCAACCGGCGAACCCAGATTATCATCACTCCGAGTCTTGACCAGTTCCTGGATTTGATAGACAAAGCCCCTGACACTGATTCAAGTTCGGCTGCGGGTGTGAAATAATCATTGTCTCAGGAGGCCGTGCCATAATTAAGGTTTATGACACGGCCTCACTCTATGCCGAAAGGACAGAGTTGTTTAATTTTGTCTAACTCTTCCGGTTCCACCGCATTTATTGCAGTAGACTTTACCCCATCCACCACAAGCATCGCAGGAAACTTCATAGGTTTTTCTACCTGTCCCGTTGCACATCAAACATTTCTGAGGCTTCCCATACTGATCAAGTACAGTGCCATTGTTACAACCGTAATTGTCACAAGTGGTCGTTCTCTTGACCATGCCTTTGCCTTGACATGGACGACAGGAAAGTGTTGATGAATGTCCGGTGCCATCACACTTATCACAAGTCCAATCCTGTGAATGAGAGTGCGAGCAAGTTGTGGCGTCGTTGGAGGATGGAGACGCCCATGAGCATAAGCTTGTGCCCATGATCGTTACAAACGCGATTGTAACGATAGAACAAATCCATTTCTTCATATGGTTATGATTGGTTGGTCTTACAGTCCGTCAACCGATAATCTGAATAAGAAACGTGGACTGACTTTGCCCGCGTCTATTGAGAAGGTCGTAGGAAACCTATGATGAAGATGAGGGATTAGCAGCCCACGCTATAGCGTGAGAACCGCTTTGTTATCCTCTCATCATTGCGAAAATTTCCTACGTTTTCTCAATAAGAGATAAGCAAAACGCTTCTTCAATTATTACTATGTCATGTCACTCCACAGAATGACGTGACAAATATACAACACCTTTTTGACATGACAAAGCCCCGGCTTGTGAAAGTCAGGGCTTTGTTTTATGTTTTACAACATATTGTGAAAAAAGTGCCACAGCCACCTGAGCCTTGAGCCTGTCCTGTTGCTGGTCAGAATCCGGCAGACAATGCCTCGGCGAGAAATTCAGAAGAATCGGCCACGCAGAAATTGCAGGCACGGAGCGGTTTGCCGACTGAGATTTCGCCTGTTTCAGAATTGACTGTTATACCTTTGAGATGCTTGCATACGGTGGCGCCATTTCTTTCGTGGAATTTTTTCAGTATGCCGGCCATGGCTTTCATCGCTTTTACCCGGTCGCCGGCAGCTATGCCAAGGATTATTCCGGCTCCTGTCAGTGAGCCGCAAGTAGCCTCCATACATCCCATTCCGTTGCCGAAAGCATTCCCGATATCATACAGGAGCTCGCTGTCCTGGCCGATTACCGGCGCAAAGGCGCATGCCACAGACTGGGCGCAGTTGTATTTTCCGGAGGCCTTAAGCTCTACGGCTCTCTTCACAATTTGTTCTACCTCGGGAGATGTCAGCGTTGTGTTGTATTCGCTCATATGGCTTTGATGGTTCTATCTGTTTTCAAGATTGTTGATTTCACGGGTTATCCGCGAGGCTTCCTCATAGGCTTCCTCCTCGATGGCTTTGGCAAGGGCCTCCCGCAGGGAGGCAAGTCTGACCTCTTTTGTCTCGGCTTCCTGCTCCTCGATGTTGTCTTCACCGGTTCCGCCGGAGCTGTCTTCCTCGGGATGTGATATGGAGTCCATGGTGAATCCGGTCTCTGTGAGTATTTCCCTGGTTGTGAAAATCGGGGCGCCTGTTCGCATTGATATGGCGATTGCATCTGAAGTGCGGGCGTCGAGTTTCACTTCATTGCCAGCGCGGTCTATGAATGTCAGCTCGGAAGAGAAAATGCCATCCTCGAAGCTGTAGATATACACTTCGAGGAGCTGCAGTCCATAGGCGTGCATAAGTGAAGCGAATAGGTCGTGGGTCATAGGTCGTGGGGGAATGATTCCCTCGAGCTTTATGGCTATGGACTGAGCTTCCATACCTCCGACCACGACAGGCAGTCGCATGGGGCCATTGACTTCTGAAAGTATCAGCGCGTAGGCTCCTGACTGAATCTGGCTGTAGCTTATGCCGAGCACTTTCAGCTCTATCCTGTCGGAGGGTGATGGGTGTATGTTCTGGTTGTCGTTCATTTTTGAGGCGAATTGTTGGCGCAATATCCGCTTGTCGCATCACGCCGGATTATTGTATGTCGGGAGTGATTATGCCGGAGCCGTGGCAAATATGGCCATCTTTGTCATAGATGACCCCGAATTGTCCGGGGGCAATACCTTGCACCGGTTTTTCAGTCTCAACGAGGTAGCCGTCGGGAGAGCCGTCGGCATCAGTCAGGCGGCTTATGGTCGCTTTGAAAAATTCTGGTGAGTGCCGGTTCTTGAAGGCTATAGGCTCGTGGTCACAAACCATCCCTTCCCAAGGATCGCGAGTAATGAAAAATGTTTCCGAGAGATGGATACGGTTGCCATACTGTTTCTCCGTGTCGTATCCCCGCGACACGTACACGGCGTTGTCGCGGATGTTTTTCCTTACCACATACCAAGGGCCACCGCTGAGGCCGAGACCCTTGCGCTGGCCGATAGTGTGGAACCAGTAACCGTTATGCGTGCCGATTTTACGTCCGGTCTCGATTTCGATGATTGGCCCCTTGCGCTCCCCAAGATGGCGGCGCAGGAAATCGTTGTAGTTTATCTTGCCAAGAAAACATATGCCCTGGGAGTCTTTGCGGTATGCGTTGGGCAGGTGTTCGCGTATGGCTATTTCCCTGACTTCCGACTTCGGGATATCTCCGATGGGGAAGGTGAGATGGCTTAGCTGGGGATATGTGATACGCGCGAGGAAATCTGTCTGGTCTTTTACCGGATCGACGGCTGTGGCGAGATATTTCAGGCCGTCTGAGCCTATGACTGTGGTGGCGTAATGCCCTGTGGCCGTAAGGTCGAACCGGTGGCCCCATCGTTCCTCGAAATAACCGAATTTGATCATTCGGTTACACATCATGTCCGGATTGGGGGTGAGACCGGCCTTGACGGTTTTAAGCGCATACTCCATGACATTTTCCCAATACT
This sequence comes from uncultured Porphyromonadaceae bacterium, assembly GCA_947177635.1. Taxonomy (GTDB): domain Bacteria; phylum Bacteroidota; class Bacteroidia; order Bacteroidales; family Muribaculaceae; genus UBA7173. The sequence continues at coordinate 65,800 of CAMWVQ010000006.1, forward strand.
CTTCGTGGAGAGACACCTCTTCAAGCGGGAGGTTGTACTTGCGGGCGATTGCCCGGCACATCTCGATGTCTTCCTCCGCGGAGCAGTCGCCGCGTCCGTCATCCAGGCCGATTCTTATGTAAAAGAGGGTGAGGTCGTGGCCCTGTTCCACCAGCCGGTGTACAGCCACTGCCGAATCCACTCCTCCTGAAATCAATGCTGCGATTCTCATATTTGTATTTCCTTAGTGCAAAAGTAACAAAACGGGCTCGCTTGCGCAAGCCCGTCAGTCAAAAAGTATGTGTTTGTCGTGAATTTACGACAAGGATTTCAATGCATATATCAGCGTACGGCTACTTTTAAAGTGTTGCCATCCACCTTCACGACATAGATTCCTGCGGGAACCTCGACAGTAGCGTCACCGTTGGATGCGGCTACCATACGGCCTTGCAGGTCATATACCTCGGCAGAGGTGTAATCCCCTTCAATGTCGATGAGGCCATTGCCGCCACGGACATTGACTGTAGCCATATCCAGGTCAGAACCGATTTCCTCGACATCAGAGACATTCGATGTGGCGAATACGGCGAAGCTGTGAGCCGGCACGGCGACAGTCGCGTTGGAGCCATTTACAGTCAACTGCGGAGTGAAGCCATAAGCCGATGTGATGAGCTGGCTGTTTGAGCTGGAAAGATACTGCACCGGAACGGTAACTGTGGCGTTCGAGCCGGTTACATTGGGGTTGAACACGCCGATGATTTCGCGGTTGCCCTTGAGGATGCGGATATAACGGGGAGAGGTGAGCGACGCGGTGAAACCTCCGGTTGAGAAGGTGGCGGTTCCGTCGAACATGTCAGCGTTGTCGCGTCGCAGCCAGCAAAGTGCCTGATAGTTCTGGTGGAGGGCGCTGCGGCCTTCGTTGGAGAACTGGTCCCATTTCGGGGCGATTGCCCTTAGTTTGTCAAGTTCAGAACCCTGGTCGTCATCAGCTGCGATTTCGCCAAACTGCCAGATCATCTTCGCGCCGGGAGAGAGAAGCATCTGTGCGGCAAGGGAACCGAGACGCTGTATCGACTGTTTTTTGGGATTAGAAGTGTATTTCACAGAGGCATGGCCATTTTTCTTCACCTTGTTGGCCACGCGGGGCTCGTCATGGCTCTCGGCGTAGTCAACGGTGCCGCCGACAGTCTTGCCCCAGGCAGATGAGTAGAAACCTTTGGTGTCATCGCATTTTTCGGCCCAGCCCATCGCGTATTGTCCGGATCCATGGTTGATGTTGTTCCAGCCCATCTGTTTGCCGTTGCCGTAGTTGGCATTGTCTTCCTGAGCGGTGCCCAACAGCTCGTTGATGTGGATTCCGTCGGGGTTCACAGACCTTATCACGTCATTGAGTCGTTTCATTCGGTTGACGCGGCTCTGGTTGTATGAGTCGGTGTTCCCATAGGAAGCATTGTCGCCGAGCCCTTTCACGAGGTCGAAACGATAGCCGTCTACCTTATAGGTCTCCATCCAGAAACGAAGCACGTCGTCCCAGTGCTGCTGCAGCACGGGGTTGTCCTGCTTGAAGTCGTTCAGCACGTTGTATGCGTGTGGCGAGGTCTCGTTGTAGAATGGGTTGCTTGAGATTGGATACATCTGATACCAAGGATGGTTGCCGTCTGACTGGTTGAACACGATGTCGAGCACAACGGCCATTCCGAGACGGTGGCAGCGGTCAACGAATTCTTTGAGGTCGTTGGGTGAACCGTACACCTTGTCAAGGGCCATATAGCCGTTGGTGTTGTATCCCCAGGAGTTGTTTCCATTGAATTCCATAATAGGCATCAGCTCGATGACGTTGACACCGAGGTCTGCAAGATACTGGAGTTTGGGCATCGCTGTGCGAAGTGTGCCGAATCGCTTGCCGTTCTGGTCTGAACCGTCCCCGGTGAAGTCACGCAGAAGCATCTCGTAAACCACCATGGATGTATGGTTGGGAATCCGGAAGTTCTTGGTGGCGTCGCTCCAGTTGTAACTGTCGATGTCGCCACGGTACACGGCGAGCATAACGTTGTCAAACTTGTCATAGGGGTACTGGGGCATAGGCTCTCCCCAGATGCCGGAGGGCATCCATTTGTCGCTGTAGCAGTCGAGCATCAGCTTGGCGCAGGGGTCAGCGACCTTGTACATGCCGTCAACGAGGTAATAGTAGGGGTAGTACTCATTGTCTTTGAGGCCCTGTACCTGAGTCCAGAAGTAGCGGTGTCCGTTGTAGTCCTGATACTTCATGACATTTTTGTTGAGGGTCTCGTAGTTGTCCCAGGAGGGAACAAGGATGACGCTCTTCTTCAGGGGGGCGGCGAGACAGAATATCACGGATCCGTCAGCCTGCTTGATTGCGCCCATCTTGGGAACTCCGCCGGGATAATTTGCCTGGGCGGATGCGGTGGGATAGGCTACGGTGACAGTCTGGGTAAGGGTCTGGCTGCCGTTGTTGGCTGTTGCGGTAACTTCATAGAACTTGCCTTCGGTGTTGAATGTGTATGCCTTTGACAGGTTCATCGAGTTTGACGCCTCGCCGATGGTCTGGCCGTCAACCTTGATGGAGAGGCTTGAGGCCTGGGTTGCCGACAGGGTGAAGGTGATTGTGGTGGGTGCGCTGATCACAAGGTTCTCGGTGTTGTAAGAGAAGTTGATGGCGAAACCCTCTTCGGCGATGTCAAGGAAGTAATCTTTGGTCTGTGCGGTGCCGGTGGCTGTGCGGGCGATGATGGCGATTTTGCCGACTTTCTCTCCGGCGGCGAGGCCGAAATATGTGTTTATGTCGCCGATGCTGAGTTCCCACAGGCCCGAAGCGTTTTTGACAAACTTGTTGGCAGTTGTGTTTTCCGACCAGTCGGTCTTGACATGGGTCCAATCGTTGGTTCCGACAGGGCAGACACCGATATGGGCGTAAATCTCAGAGGCTGAGATCAGCCCGGAAATTTTACTTTCCTGGGCGTTGAAAATGATTTTCACATTTTGGCTTGATTGCTGCAAGGGGACAGGAGAGGTGGTGAATACCTCGGCCTTTACCCCGGTCATAGCAAGCCATACCATTGCCACGAATAGCAAAAGATGTTTTTTCATGGGGAAATGAATGAAAGTATGAATGTTTAGGTTAAAAAATGTCTTGTTTTGTAAGTCTGCCAGCTGTGAGGGGCAGTCAGGTATATAATCTTACAACTACAAAGTTAGATAATTTACAGGAGTCTGCCAAATTCCGTGGATGATAGTTGCCTGGTTTTCTGATTAATTTGTGGGATGAAACATCTTTTAAGACGGGGTTGCGGCGATAGACCTGTGGCGGGAGCTGCCGTATAAATATGACGCTTCGCGATGTCGTGTTGACTGTCAGGCAGTTCGGTTCACGGCATCGCGAAGCGATGATTCACAGCTTGGTGTGTGTGGTCGGATGTTTTTGTCAGGATTGCCGGCTGACAAGGTCGGTCCAGCCCCTGAGGCGTGTCTCTGTCAGTTCGGGGTGGTTGACTTCGTCAAGCAACAGCCCGTATGCTTCCAGGGAGTCTCCTGGTTTTGCCGCCGAATGGTCGAATGTGTATCCGATGGTGTCATACGGGGCGATAAACTCAGCTCCCGTGTTGACCAGTCGGTCATACAGCTCGCCGACTCCGGAGCAGAATGAGTCGCGCATAGTCTCGTCGCCACAGCCGAAGATGGCTATCTTCTTTCCGCGCAGGTCCATTGCCTCCAGTCCGGCAAGGAAGTCATACCAGTCATCTTCCAGATTGCCGTTGCCCCACGTCGATGTCCCGAGTATCAAAAGTTGATAATCTCCAGCCTTGGAAGGGGCAGTCGAGGCCACATTGAGGATGTCTTCACGACTGACGCCGAGAAGCTCGCCGATCCGGCGGGCGATTTTTTCAGTGGTTCCGGTGGCGGAGCCATAAAATATGCCGGTTGTTTTCATTGTTGCAATAAAAAAGGGTTGTTCTGTCATTTTAACAATTAAACAACCCTCAAGGTTCGGCTTTTGACACGGGGGAATTGCGTAAACATTCCGGCTGAAGTCGTGAATATGCCTCTGGCTTGATTTTACAGGCCCGTGGATTCGGAAAACCGTTTCATCTCACGTTCAAGCTGTGATGCCACTTTGGAGGCAAGGAAGTGGCGACGGGCGTAATCCGCACAGTTCGCGGCCATTTTTCCGGCAACGGCGGGATTGTCTATCAGCTCTTCGACAAGACGGCAGAATTCGGCCGGGTCGGTTGATTCGGTCATATAGCCCATCTCCCCGTTTCTGAAGAAATCCTTGACGCCACCGACAGGACGGCTAATCACGGGCAGTCCGAATGCCATTGCCTCCAGTACGGATGTCGCCATGCCTTCAGGGTGTTCGGTGGGAAGTATGTAGAGGTCGCTGTCGAGGAATGCCTGTTTGATTTCTTTGCCGCTGATGTGGCCGGTGAACCTTATGCCGGGGATTTTTTCCGTCTTGACATACTCCTTTGCGTCATTCAATGCCTCCCCGTCGCCGGCCACGGTAAGGGTGATGTCGGGATGTCTCTTTTGCAGCAACCTGAAGGTCTCGATTGTTGTGAAGATGCCTTTTTCCCTGGTCACTCGGGCAAGGAACAGGATGTTCTTGATTTTCCTGCACCCGCCGGCCTCAGGAGGGGTGACTCCGTCGACCAGAGAATCCGCCACTTTTGTGGTTGTCAGCACAATCGGTGTCGTCACCCCGGTATCTTTCAGCTGCCGTTCGAAGTCGGAACACAGCACGAATATACCGTTGGCCATATTCAGCGTGTCGGCCATTTTCTTGTGGTTGAGGCTTGCCACATATTGGTTGTCCCAGCCGTGGAACATCACGGCGACCGGAATGTTGAGGTGCCGGGCTATTCTCATGAACAGCATGTCGCGGGGGTACGCTTTGCGGTTGAAGGATGGATTGACCATCACTATGTCCGGCCGTGAGAACAGACACCGCAGTGCGAACTTGGTGTAGTCCCAGGGTAGCCACCACAGGCCGCTCCGCCCTTCGCGGCGCTTGCCTATGCGGTTGTATGTGACATTTTCAGACCAATGGGGGCGCAGACCAACGAAGTGGTTGGTCACGCCCCCATGGATATGTCTGTAATCGGGAAGATTTACAAGTATTTTCATTATTTACGTTGGAGGATGTATGAGCGATGGGGGGCGGCGGCTCCTTGGAGACGGCCATTCTTCACCTTGAACTCAATTCCATACACGTTGTCCTTGTATGTGCCGTTGGGGAGTCCGGTGGGCACATCCACGAAGTTCGCAGAGTCTGATATATTGACGATGGCGGCTCCTTTTTTGCCTCGGTTAACTACCAGCACCTGGCCGTTGTCGTTAATCTGTATGTCCTCCTTCTGTCCATTCATGTCGTGGCGGAATTTGTTGACAGCCACTACTTCAGGATGGAAGAACTCGTCATTCCCGCGGGCCCCGAGAAGGTTGTCTCCCCAATAGTTCTGGCGGGAGGAGTTCATCGGACGGGAGAAGAAGAGGGGAACGCCATTCTGGCGGGCGGTCAGAAAGACCCAGCCGGTGCGTATCTGTTCATCCGTGAGGCCTGCGCTTTCGTGGGCGTTGCAGTAGGTGTCGTGGCTCTCTACCCAGGTGGTCAGGAATTCAGGAGCTGCCTGATGGTCCCAGTTGGAGAGGTCTATCCCCTTGGCTGATTTCTTTTCGAGGGCTTCGCGGAGATGATAGCCGTAGCCAGAGGCGGTCTGTCCGAAGTAGTCGGCATATTCGGCTTCAGGAACGTTTCGGTCTTGCAGCACCTCTCCATAGACGAAGAGTGAGTCGTAGGGAAGGAGGAGCTTGACACCTTTGACTGCTTTGCGGCCGGTCGCCACATCCCAGAAGTCGTTTTCCTTGACTCCGGAGGCTGTATCAACCGGGTCTGAATGCACACCGATATGTTTGGCTGTGTCATATCGGAATCCGCGTACACCCATGTTGAGGAGTTCGTTGACGAATTCCAGATAGTATTTCTGGAAATCGGGATTCTCGGTGTTGACATCAGGCAGCCCTCCGGTGCCTTCGAGTGTACACTGGTAGCGGTCGTTGTAGTCGCGGATGGGGGAGAGGCCGGTGGAGTGGAACATCTTGTCGCGTCCGCCTACGGCCTTGTAGAACTCGGGGCTTACGGCGTCGATGTCAAAGGCGGTATGGTTGGGCAACACGTCGACGATGACTTTCACGTTGTATTTGGCGGCCGAGTCGAGCATCTCTTTCATCTGCTGTTTAGAGCCGACGATGGCATTGCCGATTTTCCAGTCGGTAGGCTGGTAATAATAATACCAGTTGCCCTCTTTCCCATCCTGGTCAAACAGCTTCTTGGTTGTGCCGTAAGGGTCATAGCAGTTCTGCACGGGGGATGTCTGCACCATCGTGTAGCCCGACTTGGCAATCAGGGCCATGTTCTCGGCGATGGTCGGAAAGTTCCAGCTCCAGGCGTGGAGTATTGTCTCAGTGTTTGTCGCGTCAGGGTTATGGGTCACGCGGTCTTTCGCCATAATAGGGAAGGCGAGCATTACGGAAGCCGCGGCCAGGGTGAATGTAAGTTTTTTCATGATGTAGTCAAGTAACCGTTTTTCTTTGTGGTTTTCATTGCAAATTTAACAAAAATATCCGACACGGGAAATCCCGGGCCGGATATTTCAATGAATATTTTTTGACAGGCAGGAAAAACGGCAGGTTATTCCTGTACTTTGATGTCAGGCGTTCTCTTTCACCTCGGGAGCGATTAGCTTGTAGCCCTTGCCGTGGATGTTGATAATCTCGATTGAGGGGTCATCCTTGAGGTGCTTGCGCAGTTTGGTGATGTAGACATCCATCGAGCGGGCGTTGAAATAGTTGTCGTCAATCCAGATTGTCTTGAGGGCGTAGTTGCGCTCGAGGATTTCGTTTACGTGGGCGCAGAGCAGGCTCAGCAGTTCCGATTCCTTGGTGGTCAGTTTGGTGACCTTGTCGCCGATCATCAGCACCTGTTTCTGGGTGTCGAAAGTGAACAGGCCAATCTTGTACATTGTGACCTCTTTCCCTTTCTTGCCCCTCACGCGGCGCAGGATGGCCTCGATACGGAACACGAGTTCCTCCATCGAGAAGGGTTTTGTGATATAGTCGTCGGCTCCGATTTTGAAGCCCTCGAGGATGTCTTCCTTGATAGTCTTGGCTGTGAGGAAGATGATGGGAACTTCGCTGTTGACGGCGCGGATTTCCTGCGCGAGGGTGAAGCCGTCTTTTTTCGGCATCATCACGTCGAGGACGCAGATGTCGTACTTCCCTTTCAGGAACGCGCGGTATCCGGCCTCTCCGTCGGCATAGAGGTCGGCGTTGAATCCTTTCGCCTGAAGGTATTCGCGGAGCAGCATGCCCAGATTTTCGTCATCCTCGCAAAGGAGGATTCTCATACGGTCATCCATAGTCTGAAAAGTTTTATTATATTTATATAAGATTTAACTATTGTGATTTGTTCACGGCCTGCGTGAATTTAGATGTCTTTCCTCCCTGTTTCAGTCCTCCTGGCGTGCCTCCTCCTCGGACGAGAGGAGCGGCAGGGTGATGATGAAGCGTGTTCCTTTGCCAAGGTCGCTCTCGGCTGTTATGCTGCCGCCCATCAACCCGAGCATCTTGTAGACATATGCCAGCCCGAGGCCGAAGCCTTTGACATCGTGGCGGTTGCCGGTGGAGACCCTGAAGAATTTATCGAATATTTTTTTCAGGTCTTCCTTTTTGATGCCGATACCGTTGTCTGCGATTGTTATGCGGAGCTTGTCACCGGGGATATTCTTCGTTGAGACGGTCAGTTCCAGAGGAGTCTCCTCCTTGCGGTATTTGACGGCATTGTCAAGCAGGTTGAATATCACATTGGTGAAGTGCATTTCGTCCACGTTCACAATTGCGTCTTCGGCGTCGAATGTGGCAGTCAGGTGACCGCCGTATTTCTCCACTTTTAGACGGAAGGTGTTGACGACGTTTGAAATCAAGGTGTTGGCGTCGACATCCTGTAATCTCAGGGTGCCTTTCTTTTTGTCGAACATCGACATCTGCAATACCTTCTCGACCTGGAAACGCAACCTTTTGGTCTCGTCGTTGATTACCCCGGAGATATGCTGGAGCATGGTCGGCGATTTCCTGACCGACGGGTCGTTGAGCATCTGCGCGGCAAGCGATATGGTGGAAATCGGAGTCTTGAACTCGTGGGTCATATTGTTGATGAAGTCATTCTTCATTTCCGTCAGTTTCTTCTGGCGGAAAGCCAGGATGATGGTGTATAGAAAGACAATCAATAATATGAATGTGAATATGAAGGATGGAATCATGAATTTCAGCGAGCTCAGGATGTATTTGTCTTTCGATGGGAAATACACCTTGAGGTAATTCTTTTTCGTGGCGGGATCATTGTGGAAAAGAGACTGCACGAACATGGAGTTTTCGACGCTGGCCGGATTGACATTGCCGAAGCCGCTCGAATGGTAGAACACATGGCCGTTGCGGCTGACCACGGCGAATTCGAACGGCAGGTCGAGGCCGTTGTTTTCCAGCTCCTTCTTTAGATAACGGCGCACCGAGACAGAGTCTGCCCTCTCCTGGATGGGGCGGTCGGCGGCCTTGTTCATGATGTTGATGATTACGTCATCGATGATTCCCTTCTGGTAGAGGTATTGACCTTTCAGCTCCTCCCGCATCGAGTTATAGCTGGTCGCGACATTGTTCTGGTCGCTTTGCAGCTTGTAGATTTTGTCGGCGTCGGCCTTCACCGTGACATCGCCGACAAGTCCGCTGTGGGTCGTGAATGAATATTTGATGCCTCCCAGATGGGGTGTGCCGCCGTATTGGGTGTAAACCGACGATGATTCTACCTCGGCAACATCCTCCTCAAGGAAATATTTGGTCTCATCCTGCTCAAGCAGGGATGAAACCGCGTAGAGGCTTCGCCTTACACCCTCGGCGAACTGGTCGTTGCGCATCCTGATCATACTCTCCATATATATAATCTGTATGTAGAGCAGTCCCATGAAAGTCAGTGCCATAAGCACAGTCAGCAGCCATATGGTGGATTTCTTCATAATGTTGAGATCTGGTCAGATGTTGTTTTACTCATCCCTTCGGCAATTTTAACAATTGTAGGGCAGGATAGTTGTGTACACCCCAAAGATTCTGCCTGAATTTCAAAACCTTTCAGGCATTGCCTGCGGGGATAGGGTAGTTGTTTTAACACTTAACGTCAAAATTAACATATTAGTCTTAAAATAGAGCGTTGAAAGAGTTGTTTTGACCAAAAATAAGACATTTAGACTAATATTTGGATTTCTGTGAGAAATGTTGTAATTTTGCACGCCATTACGCGCGGGGGAGAGCCCCGCTTGACAATTACTCCTGACAATTCAAATTAAATACCATACAGACAATTTATGGCAACAACAGCTGACTTTAAAAACGGCATGTGCCTCGACATCGACGGCAACTACTTCTTTATTGTTGAATTCCTCCACGTTAAGCCCGGCAAGGGTCCGGCTTTCGTCCGCACCAAGCTCCGCAACGTGAAGACCGGCCGCATCCTTGACAAGACATGGAACTCCGGCGTGAAGGTTAACGAGGTTCGCATCGAGCGCCGTCCTTACCAGTTCTCTTACAAGGATGAGATGGGTTACCACTTCCTTCATACCGAAACATGGGAAGAAATCATCGTCGCCGGCGAAAGCATCGAAGGTGTGGAATTCCTTAAAGACGGCGATATCGTGGAGGCAATGGTGCATGCCGCCTCTGAGACAGTGTTGACCTGTGAGATGCCTGCCAACGTCGTTCTCGAAATCAAATATACCGAACCCGGAATCAAGGGCGACACCGCCACCAACACCCTCAAGCCCGCAGAAGTCGAGACCGGTGCAACTGTCCGTGTGCCTCTCTTCTGCAACATCGGCGACAAAATCCGTGTCGACACCCGTTCAGGCAACTATCTTGAACGCGTGAAAGCATAACATTCAGCCGCATATCCGTATTCACCCTTCATATACGGCAAAAACCAGAGGGTCGGGAATCTCAGATTCCCGACCCTCCTGTGTTAGATGGGGGAGTGGTTATCCCTCGATAGCCTTGGCGTTACGGTAGTTTGACACGACCTTCCAGCAGATTACTGCGATGATGGCTCCGACAACCGGGCCTACAACCATAATCCAGAAATCAGGCCAGGCTGCGCAGTCCCAAAGAGCGGGGCCGAAGCTGCGGGCAGGATTGACCGAGCAATTGTCAACGGGGATTCCCACGATGTTGACCAGGCCGAGAGCGAGACCGATGGCCAGACCGGCAAACTTGCCGAAACCATGCTGCTCGTCAGTAACACCCAGGACAATCAGCACGAAGAAGAATGTCAGGAGGCATTCAGCCAGAAGTGCCATGCCGGCATTGGCGCCGGGCTGGATGACATTAGTGGCGAGCTGGCAAGCGCCATGGCTGCCGTAAGCCGCAGTAGTGCCGCCGAAAGCGAAGTCCGGAGCCATATTGACAAACCAGTAAAGGAAGCCAGCGCCGATGGCCGCGCCTATAAGCTGGGCCACGACGTAACCCACGAATTCGCCACCTTTCATACGGCCGCTGAGCCACATGGCCAGCGACACGGCCGGGTTGACATGGCATCCCGATATGTTGCCGATGCAATATACCAGACATAACAACACAAGGCCGAAACAAAGGCCGATTCCCAGTCCGCCGATGCTCGGACCGGCAAGCACTGCGCTACCGCAGGCTAAGAGTACGAGAAACATAGTTCCAACGCACTCGGCTACTAATTTTTTCATTCTATAATACAAATAATGAAAGTGAAACGTTTAAGATATAGACAGCCATAACCCCGCAAATGTTTAATGTGGAAGAGCTTGAAAATTGGATTTTTTGAATGCAGAATATGGAACCGATTGTTAATGAGACAAATATGCCATTGGAGCACCATCCTTGGCCTCCATTTGTGCCAAAAGGAGCTAAGATATTGATAATGGGGACATTTCCTCCGGGAAACCACCGGTGGAGTATGGATTTCTATTATCCCAACCGCACAAATGATTTCTGGAAAATATGCGGGTTGCTGTTCCTTGGCGATGCCGATGCGCTGTATGACAAGACCGATAAACGATTCAACCTTGAGGCAATTCGCGAGCTTATGACCGAGAAACACATTGCTCTTAACGACACCGCCCGTGTCATACGACGCCTGAAAGGAAACGCATCAGACAAATATCTTGAGATAATAGAGCCTGTTCCGCTATATGAATTGTTGAGGGAGATGCCGGATTGCCATAGTGTTGCCACCACCGGGGAGAAAGCCGCAGGAGTGGTTGCCGACATAACCGGTACTGCAACTCCAAAGATGGGTGAAATGCTGGTAGCTCCTGACGGCCTTGAAATCTGGCGTATGCCATCCACGAGTCGTGCATATCCGCTGCCATTAGCGCAGAAAGCCGAATATTATGCAAGGATGTTCCGCCACCTGTCTATTCTTTGACTATACCGAACAATGCCTTTGTCACATCTCATCGCTTAATCAATCTGCGCAAACCGAAACACTTAGGTAAGGCGCAAGAGGGGACACATCTCAGTTCTCGCGTGTGCCTATTTTACATAATCCCCATTATGTAACAAATAGCCTCTGGCGGATGATATGACGATATTCGGCTTTAATCATCACAGCGTACACCTGGTATATCCAGAAGGTCGCTGAGAGAGTCGATGGTGTATTGGGCTTCGTATTGGCTCCCGGGGATTTCGCTGAGGCGCTGAGGATGGATGTTGACGCAGTCGGTGTCTCTCAGCATTACTGTTTTCCATCCGAGTTTGTTGGGCCAATAGAAGTCTTTATCGGGATTATCGCCGATATAGGTGAATGATTTCTCAGACGGATTCCTTTTCATCATCAGCTCGTAGGCTGTCGGCCAATGTTTGTCCGAGCCTATCTCACCTGAAATCAGTATGTTTTCTGACGGGATGTATGTGTCAAGCTCCAGAGTCCGGATTTTGGCGCGTTGCGACAGCGAACGGCCATCTGTTATCAATCCGAGTGTTATCCCAGCTGTCTTGAGCGAGTCAAGAAGTTGGCGCGACTCGAGAGGCAGCGTTATCTCTGGAATGTGGTAACGGTACACGGCAAGCATACGCTGTATGTCGAACAACTCGTATGTCTCGGATTCAAGAGCTATTGCCGCCAGGCGGTCAAACCCGGAGGCTGTGTCGGGCGCGTTCTTAACCAAATCGTAAGCTTTGGATGCAGGCATGATGCCGGCCTCTTCTGCATCGGCAGCCACAGCCCGGATGCCGGAATCAACATAGGTGAACTCCTTGTAGAGGGTGTCATCGAGATCGAATACTATCATAAGTAACGGTTTTAGATGGTTACTTTTATAGAATAACAATCGTGGGCCTCCCGGTGGTTCATTCGTGGTTCAGCACCTCTTTCAATGCATCGATGACTGTCGCTACTTCATTGTCGGTCAGAGAGGAACCGCTGGGCAGGCATAGTCCGCGGTCAAAAAGCCACTCCCCTACTCCGCCGGTAGCATCCTCGCCGGTGGTTGGCGTGGAGGTATAAAACGGGGCTTCTTTATATATAGGCTGCATATTCATCGGGCGCCACAACAGCCGGGTCTCTATCCCCTTTTCCAGAAGGGCCAACCTGACGTCATCGGGTGTTTTTCCGGTATGCTCTTTGTCAATCAGGATGGTTGACAGCCAGAAGTTTGAGCGGATTTCATCCGTCGGATTGTCATGGACAGTGATTCCGGCTATGTCGCTGAGTCCTGACTTATACAGGGCATGAATCTGGCGCCGTCTGTCGACTCTTTGTGGCAACTCTTCAATCTGGGCGCATCCGATGGCGGCGGACACATTGCTGAGCCGGTAGTTGTAACCGATGGTCTCGTGATAGTAATATGGGCGGTTCTCGCGGGCTTGCGTGGCGAGGAATCTGACTCTGGAAGCCTCCTCCAGAGTGCTGCAAATCAACGCGCCTCCTCCTGAGGTGGTTATTATCTTGTTGCCGTTGAAGCTGAGTACGCCGAAATCTCCGATGGTTCCGCATTTTCTCCCCTTGTAGTCCGATCCGAGGGCCTCTGCCGCGTCTTCGACCACCGGGATACCGTAGCGTGATGCGATAGCCATAATCTCCTCCATCTTGGCCGGCATTCCATAAAGATGGACGGCCACAATCGCTGCCGGTAGCTTCCCGGTCAACCGCAGACGGTCTGTGATGGCCTCTTCAAGTACTGCGGGATCCATATTCCAGGTGTCTTTCTCGCTGTCGATGAACACCGGAGTGGCTCCGAGGTAGACTATGGGGTTGCAACTGGCGGCGAAAGTCAGAGACTGGCATATTACTTCATCTCCCGGCTTCACCCCAGCCATAACAAGGCCGAGGTGTATGGCAGCCGTGCCAGCCGACAGTGCCACGGCATTTCCTGCGCCGAGGTAGAAGTCGAGCCTTTTCTCGAACTCGTCGACATAGGGGCCGAGAGGCACTATCCATGTCGAAGCTATGGCGTTGCTTACATATTCCTGCTCTTTGCCTGCCAGATGGGGCAACGATAATTTTATCATCGGTTCCTTAGTTTTTGACGATGCAAAGTTAGATATTTTCTTTCCCAATGACAAATAATTCGGCCGTCGTTATTCCTGATGTATATAATTAATGTGACATCTTTACGTTATATTAACTGACGGCCCCTGCGGTGTCCGCTATCCGGGCTTCAAATCCATCATTTCTGACAACAAGATGAGACTCAACAATATATCACCCATCATCCTCCTTTCGCTGCTTTTTATGTTCGCCTGGCCGGCCAGGGTTTGTGCTCAGGTGTCTATTCACGGGAAAGTATCGGATATGGACAACCAGCCGCTTGAGTTTGTGACGGTGCGCATCGCCGGCACAGCTATCGGGACCTCTACCGGGCTTGACGGCTCTTATCGCCTGAGCGCTCCGCAGTCCGACACCATAACTGTTGTCTTCACATGTATCGGCTATGATGAAATTCGCCGTCAGCTCATAAAGCCCCAGGGGGATATGGCCTTGACTGTCAGGATGAAGACCAAAGATCACGCCTTGACTGAGATTGAGGTGACAGACTTCCGCAAACAGACCGGGCAGATGCAGACCATCGACAAGGATTCTTATAAGTTCGCGGCTGATGCCACGGGCGGCTCGGTGGAATCCATGCTCACCACTATTGCCGGCGTGAACTCATCCAACGAGATGTCGAGCCAGTATTCGGTGCGCGGCGGCACTTATGATGAAAACTCCGTGTATATCAATGGCGTGGAGGTGTACCGTCCGCAGCTTGTGTCTTCCGGCCAGCAGGAAGGGCTTTCCGTAATCAATCCCGACATGGTCGGTGCCATCGGATTCTCCACCGGCGGCTTCGGGGTGGAATATGGCGACAAGATGTCGTCAGCCCTCGATATCACATACCGAGAACCTGAGGCTTTCGAGGGGGCGCTCTCCCTGTCGCTTATGGGTGGATCGCTCACCATCGGCCAGAGCAAGGGCAAATTCTCACAGCTCCACGGCATCCGTTACAAGAGAAACGCCTCGCTGCTCAGCTCGCTTGAATCAAAGGGGGAGTATGACCCCAACTTCTTCGACTACCAGACCAATATGGTGTTCAAGATGAGCAAGAAATGGAAAGTGTCATTCCTCGGTAACATAGCTGTCAACAATTACAAGTTTGTTCCGGTCAGCCGCGAGACGAACTTCGGTACCTCCGCAGACGCAAAATCTTTCAAGGTGTACTTCGACGGAGGTGAGAAAGACCGTTTCGAAACCTATTTCGGGGCGTTGAACCTGCAATACCAGCCCTCTCGCTCGACAAGCTTCAACCTTCTTGCCTCGGGCTATCTCACAAATGAGCTGGTGGCTTATGACATATCCGGCGAATATTGGCTTGACAGGGCCGGGACAACCGGAGAAGGCAATCCTGACAATGCCGTAGGTGGGGAGCTTGGAGTGGGGCGTTACCACGAACACGCCCGCAACCGTCTGAAGATTTCTGTGTTCGGCATAGGGCTCAGCGGCCATACCTCGATAAACAACCACAATCTGACCTACGGAATCAACTTCAGCCATCAGACAATAATGGAACGTACCCGAGAATGGGAATTGCGTGATTCCGCAGGCTATACACTCCCAACCGACGGGCAGAATATCAGGATGATATACAATCTTACCTCCAACCACGATGTGTCTACCAACAGGATGGCGTTTTATGTGGCCGATTCATACCGTCTGAATTCTTCCGCCGGATATTTCGCGTTCAATGGCGGCATCCGATTCTCTTATTGGGATTTCAACCGGGAGTTCCTCGTGTCACCCCGTCTCAACATGGCGTTCATCCCCGAACGTAACAACTCTCTCACCTTCCGATTCGCCACGGGCCTATATTACCAACAGCCGTTCTACAAAGAATTCCGTCGTCCGGTCGAGGATGAGTACGGCAATACGGTGGTGGCCCTTAACGATGAGATAAAATCTCAGCAGAGCCTGCATTTCATATTGGGCGGCGATTACACTTTCCGTGCCTTGGGGCGCCCGTTCAAGCTCTCGGGAGAGGCATATTACAAAAAGCTCAACCGTTTGATTCCATATGAGATTGACAACCTGAAGATTGTATATGAGGGGGTCAATATGACCGACGGTTATACAATGGGGCTTGACTTCAAACTCTTCGGGCAGTTCGTGCCCGGCACGGATTCCTGGATAAGCTTCTCGCTGATGAAGACCGGGGAGAATCTCAACGGCGTTACGGTGCCTCGTCCTACCGACCAGCGCTATTCCGTTGCTCTTTATTTCACTGACTATTTCCCCAAATTCCCAAAACTCAAGTTCTCGCTCAGAGGCATTTTCTCTGACGGATTGCCTACGACAGCACCCCACTCAACGAGAGACAAGGGGTATTTCCGCGCGCCTGCCTACAAACGTCTTGACGTAGGCCTCAATTACGCCCTCCTCTCCCCTCTCAAGGAGGATGACACCCCTTCGGGATTGCACAAGTGGCTAAAGAGCGTATGGCTCGGTGTTGATGTCTTCAACCTTCTCGACATCTCCAATGTTTCAAGTTATTACTGGGTGACCGACGTGAACAGCATCCAGTATGCGGTGCCGAATTATCTGACACGACGTCAGTTCAATGTGCGCCTCACTGTGGATTTCTGATTTTTATCCCGATGTCAAAAATCACACTCAGGAAAGAGCTCGCCAATATGGATAAGAGTCAGCTCTTGGAGCTGATTCTCGACGTGTATGATGCGCGCAAGGAAGCGAAGGAGTATTTTGAGTTTTTTCTTAATCCCGATGTGGCCAGGCTGCAGGCCAAATATGAGGCCGCCATCGCCAAGGAACTTGACCGTGTGAAAAGAGGCGGCTATTGCAAGGCGCGAATATCTGTCATAAAGAAATTGATCAAGGAGTTCTCCTCTTTTCAGCCCGGATTCGACGCTGAGATAGAGTTGCTGTTTTACACTATCGGGTATGCGATGGCGGCTGAGAGCCATCTGTATTTTCCTGACACACTTACGCGCGGAATCGCGGCCCTGATCAAGCGAATCGTGGAGATTGCTGATTCCAACTATGTCACCGACAAGACGCTTGACCGGCTCGGGCGTCTGCTGTCGGATTCGAAGGCAGGCTCGCGCTATTTCCGCAAATTTCTCAGTGATGAACTTACCTCCTGCCTGAACGTGGTAACCCCTGCCGCAAAGCGCCGGTGACAACTCTGTTACAGCTTGTGCATATTGAATCGGCCAACCGGAAACATATCCGGCTACTACCGAATTTTGATAAATTTGGTGAATATTGTTAACGATGTGATGCAAACGTGAATATATGCTATTTTGTATATGGCGGTGAATCAGTTAGTTGTGGAGGCCGAAAATATTTTTGAAAATTTTAGTGAAAAAATAGTCAAATAAATTTGGCAATCCGAATTTATGTAGTAATTTTGCAGCGTAGTTACAAGCTTGTTACAAAACTATATCAATTGTAAAACATCAAACTATTTTCATTATGAGTTCCAAGAATTTTCAGACCAAGCTTCTCGATCTTCAGGACAATCTCCTGAACTTCGCTTACTTGCTTACGTCAAACAGGGATGATGCATATGATCTCCTTCAGGACACGACACTCAAGGCTCTCGACAACGAAGACAAATATGTCGAGAATGTGAACTTCAAGGGATGGGTGTTCACGATAATGCGTAACATCTTCATCAACAACTACCGCAAAGTGGTGCGCTCGGCCACAGTCATCGACCAGACCGAAGACCTCTACCATCTCAATCTTCCCCAGGAGTCAGGTCTCGAGACCCCCGAGGGCACTGTTGCCGCCGGAGAGATTTCGGCCGCCATCAACTCCTTCTCGGATGACTACCGCATCCCGTTCACGATGCATGTGGCCGGTTACAAGTACAACGAGATTGCCGAGAAGATGAATCTTCCGCTCGGCACCGTAAAGAGCCGCATATTCTTCGC
>CAMWVQ010000007.1 GCA_947177635.1 uncultured Porphyromonadaceae bacterium
ACCTGTAACCTTCTGATCCGTAGTCAGATGCTCTATTCAGTTGAGCTAGCGAACCAACCTTTTAATATCGGTTTTGCGACTGCAAAGTTACAACAGTTTTCGGAAACTGCAAAATTTTTGCGCATTTTTTTCAGTTCTTTTTTTGAAGACACATCATAAGCAGCAGCAATTCCCGGGGCACAGTCTCGCAATCACTTCGCGAATTAACAAAAGCAGTAATGCGAACAGGGTTGATATTCTGCATTTTAGAATATCAACCCTGTAATCAGCTCGTCATTCAACCGGAGAGAAGCGGGATTTGTCAGAGGGGTTTATCTTTTTGCGGGAATTTTTCTTTATATAGGAAATCAGGTCGTCATAAACGATATTTTCCGACCGGGCTATTATATTGCCTCGTTTAAGAGGCTCCATATAATCGCCTCCTCCGGCGAGATAATCAATAGTGGCGACTGTGTAGGTTTTCTCAGGGTCGACCGGTTTGCCGTCAACAGTGACAGAGACCACCTTGCGTGTTGCAGGGTCAAATGTCACATCCACAGGCTCGCTGACCCCGTCGCCTCCTCTCAAGGCATAGACATCCATAGCCTCAAGAAGGTCTTTGCCCGAAAGCTCCATCACGAGTATCTTGTTGGTGAAAGGCTGCATCGATATGATCATCCCTTGGGTCACATCCCCTTTCGGGAGGCCGCGACGCAGGCTCCCGACATTCATCAGGGCAAGGTCAACAGGGGTGCCGAGCAGCTCCCCTCCCCTTTCCTGCACGAAATCGCTCACGAAGTTGAGCAATCCGGGACGATCGTTCGGCAGCTCGCGGGCAGTCTTTCCGATAACTTTTCCCATAAGTTCATCCACCCCCTTGCGGTACGGGGCAATCATCGCGACCAGATCCTCATCCACCTTTCGGTCATACTCCTTGCCGAGCCTGACCTGCCTGTATGTGGGGAGCTTGTGCCCGATGCTGTCGAGGTCTATCGTGACCTCCGTGATATATTCGCCCGACTTCGCATTCTGGGTCACAAGCACGGAATCACCGTCGGCGTTGACAATCCACTCCCTGCCGCTTCCGGGGGAAAGCAGCGTATGGGAATGGCCGCCAAGCACCACATCAATATTCCTTGTGTTCCTTATCACATCCTGATCTGACGGAGAGGGGACATCCTCGTAGCCCAGATGCGACACGGCGACAACCAGGTCGGCCCCCTCCTGGTTCTTAAGCCACCACGCGGCGGCATTGGCGGCCTCGACGGCGTCGAGATACTTGACACCGGCGGCATTCCCGGCGGCAATCATCCCCTCCGGATCGAGGTTCAGCGCGATGAAGCCCACCTTGCGGCCGCCATATTCATAAATTTTGAACGGCTTGAAGAGGTTCCTCACAGCCGAGTCGGCAAACTGGTAATTGGTGGCCAGCCAGTCGGCGTCACTCATCGCCACATTCCGGGCCATAGCCTCAACGCCATTGTCGAAATCATGGTTTCCGAGAATGGCTATGTCATATCCGAGGTTGTTCATCGCCTTCATCTCAACCTCACCCCCATAGAGAGTGAAGAAGAGAGTACCCTGAACGGCATCCCCTGCATCAACGAGGAGCACGTCAGGACGAGCCTCCCTCACACTGTCGACAAACACCTTACGGCGCTGCACCCCACCATACCCCTTGTCCGTGGGGTCAATCTGGCTGTGGGTGTCATTGGTCTGCAGTATGACAAGTTCACGGGCATCCACCGGGAGCAGTCCGCAAAGGCACACCCCGGAAAAAACAAAACCCTTAAGCAAATTCATGTTTTTCATTATCCTTGAAATTTAAAGTGTCTTTGATTTCCTCACCTTCTCGAGGGCGAGCTGGTCAGATTTCTTCTTGACGGGGAGCGTCGAAGTGTCCTGTCTCACGAACACCGAACCGTCGGCCATCCTGACAACCCCGTTGAACGGCTTGACAGAAACGACAGCGAAACAATGGTCGTCGATGTCGTCAAACTCCAGCGCCACAAGCGAGGGATAAATCTGCGTACCCTCGACAGCCAGGCCGAACTGGTCGCGCAGCACCTTGCAGAACCTGAGGCTGAACTTGTCTTTCACATCCTGGAGGTCATACTCCTCGAAACCATTGTTTATGTAGACAAAGTCATTGACAAGTCCACGGGGCACACCGGAGTTAGCCACTCCTATATATAACGTTCCACCCTCGGTGTTCAGCATACCGCATATCACCTGGGCAATCTCAAGTCCCTGCTTTTTCTCGTCAGGCTTCATATTGTTTCCGGCCGGATAAACCAGCGACTCCTTGAACTCGTGGTGCTGGTCCTCACACGCGTTCACACGCGAAACATCAATGTCAGGCATCCTCAGCCTCAACAAATCGTAAATCGACCTTTTCAGCTCCTGACGCAACGAATTGAGCTTCAGTCCACGGAGCATGTTGTAAGAGACCACCATCCTTTTCAATGCCCCTGTCAGGGAGGAGTCACGGTCATCAGGCATCGTCACCGCCTCACCCATCGCCGGAGCGTCGAGCAACGACAATGTCCTCAGAATCTCCATCCTGCTGGCCAGGTCGGCATCGTTGCCGGGGAACTGCTCAACCCTGCGGGCAAGCTCCGCCACACCCCCACGGTCAACCCTGCCGTCAATGACGAACCTCGCCAGCCCCTCAACCATCGCCTGCTTCAGCTCAAGGAACTGCGCCCTGTACGTGTCACCGGCAAGCAACGCGAGCAGACGGGCCGAAGCCAGCAGCGTGTAAGTCTCCGTTATATTGTCACGCGACACGAAAGCCATCGCGTCAAGCACCCTCGACAGCCCATTGACTGCCTCAGCCGTCAGGTAATTGTCAGGCACGCGGTCAACCGCCGGATCCTCCTCCACGCAATCCGCGGCCTCAGACTTCGGACGCGAGTCGACCCATACCTTCCCCCCGCTGACAACCGTCAGCAGGTAATGGAAATTATCCCTGACAGCACGGTAATTCTCAACCGGATTGTTCTCATCGGTGTGTTCCTCGAAACGGGCGGCGATGTAAGGCTTGTTGTTCTTCTTGTTCCAGCCGATATCATTGACTGTCACCATCACCTTCTGCCCCTGGCGAAGCTCCTCCCCATTTTTGTAAATCAGCACAGGATAGCCGCCATCTGAGACCGCCAGGCAGGACTCCCCGAGTTCCTTGGTTATCACAGCCTCCATCTGAGCCTCCTCCTCCCTGTCCTCCTTGGCGAGCCTCATTATCTCCTCATCGACCTCCTTCTCCATCGAAAGACGGAAACGGCCGTCGGGGAGCACTCCGATGACACGCCCGCGGAAGAGCATCGGCCCCTCCTTGAGCCAGAAAGACTCAGTGTGGGGGGAGACCGGATACAAAACGATGTCGCGAGTATTTATCACTGCCGCACCCTCGTAGACAGGGTCCTCGATCACGCATCCGAAAGTAAACTGGTCGACATCCTCCCGTCCGACGACACGGAATGTCACCTCATCATCCACCACCGGCTGGAGTTTCTTAACCTCCACAGCCTTAGGCGCCACACTCGGAGCCACCTTCTGGTCCGGGTCGAAGAGGCTGTTCTCAAGCTCTTTCCACATGACATGGTGGCGCGACAGGTTAATGTCATCGGGGGCCGTGCGGCCATCCAGCCTCCCGTTGAGACACACCGAGAACTCCGCGCTGTCGGAAAGCGGCACTGACAAAGCCTCCCGGGTGCTGGCCCCCGTCACCACCGGAGCCACACTAATCCGCCCACCCTTCACCGTCAACGAGGCATTCTGCCCCTCGAAAGTGCAGAGCGACTTCTGGCGCGAAGCCCCCTGGTGGTAACGGTAAAGACCGCTGAGATTGGCATAGCAAAGACGGTTAACATCGTCAAGGTCTTTCCAGCCATACTCGAGCGGCATGTCAAGATTTTCGGTCAACGCGCCGACAGCCTTTTCGGCCAACGCCGCCACCGGCTTGCCAATCAGCAACATAGCCAGCGTGTAAAGCCTCCCGCGATAGAGATTCCAGCGGGCGTACTCCTTGTTCCGGGTCAACAGCAGCAGAATGGCGATCGCCTCAATCAGCTCACGCAACGCGTCGTGACTCGAAGTGTTGACAAACTTGCTCTCATTGTCAATGAAAATCCTGAGCATCAATATGAAACCATCAGCAAACTCACCGAGGAAGCGCATGTCGGCGTGATGGTCGCGGATGACCTTGAATATCTCCCATATATAGTCATGGACATATGAGTTTTTAAGAGTGAACAACGCCATCATCAACCTCATCTTCTTCTCAGGCTTGTAAAGCCAGCCCGTTGACCTCAGGGAGGCAAGCGTCTGGGTGATGAACTCCACATCCTCCCCATCTTCTATCAGCCGGGCGGCGTGGAGATAATCCTCACACTCGAGGATGACCTCAGACAAGCGTCCCTGCATGCGGCGACGCTCCTCCATCGGGAACCTGTTGAGATACTCCGACCGCTCGATCAGCGACAGGGCCAGCTCCTTGACCTGCCCGAGAAGGGTGGTGTGGAATCCATCCATGCGCCTGAACCACATCGGAATATTGTTTGTCACCGACTCCATAGCCACCAACAGCCATTCGGGATTCCCCTCGTCGAATCGTCCGCGGGCATCATCAAACACCGGATTGGCCCTCAGAAGGCTGAAAAAACCGGGCCACGACAACAGCCTCGCCCCCCTCAGCTCACGGATGTCTGCCACGGAGAACTTTGCCGCCGAGGCCTCCTGCTCCTTCACATACTCAAGACGCAGTTGCCCCTTGTCGGTGGAGACAACCTTGCATGTTATCCTCTGGAAACGCTCGAATTTCACCTTACCCAGGTCAATCGGATAGAACGTGAGGCCCCGGGCGTCATCCCTGACCGAGACATGGGCGGCGGAATTGGTGTCTTGCCTCATCACCCTGAACCGGTATTCCTTTCCCACCTCATATATTTCCGGCACTACCGAATTCAAATCCTGCTCAAACCTGTCATTCCCCTTGTAAAGACACACAATCTTGTCAGGAATGTCGGTTATCTGGAACTCAAACGGCTTGACAATATACGGGGTCGCCGAGGCCGGGTCGCGAACCTTGAACACAAGCTTCCCTGATTCCCTTGATTTTTCAAATTCACTCTCCTTGAAGGTGTAAAGTTTTCCTACTTCAAAAGCCATAAACAGATAGATTGAAACATTGATACATTAATATATATCCGCAAAGGTACATCAAACCGATGCCTCCACAAAACAGAAATATCCTGTCAAACGAAATATTCGTGATTTTTGTTGTTAAATAATATGAAAAAGGTGTGTAACTTTGCAGCGTCAACAGATAATCATATGACACGACTTCTGAAAAAGACAATCTCGCCACTGTTCCTGGCCTGTATCCTCCTGACACTCCTTTCCTGCACAAAGGAGACACCCGCCAACCCGGTAGAGGCAGTGCCGCCGGGCGCAACCCAGGTCAGCGTGATAGACCTCAAAGGCCTGGCCTCGGCCAACGGCGCGACACCCATCGCGGCAGACGGCAAGCTCACCCCGGCCGCCGAGGAAGCCTTCGGCATGTTGCTCCCCCCCGACCTCCTCCGCCCGCTGGCGGCAGTGCTGTCAATCGGCGACAAGGGGGTAGACCCGAGCCAGGCGGTATTGTTCACCACCCCAAAGGGATACGACGGCATCATCCTGAAAACCACCTCACGGGAATTGCTGGCCGAATCGCTGCTCCCATACCGCGACGAGTCGGCGGATTTCGGGGAGTATGACGCCTACACCACCGGCAAACGGCTGATTGCCCTATCAGACAACCTGTGTGTGATTGCTCCCGACGCGGCCACTGTCAAGACCGTAGGACAACGGAAAGGGGGACACCTCATTTCCGAGATGGTCGGCGTAAAGGAATTCCTGTCGTCGCCCGACCAGACCATCCGTTCGGCCCGACGCGCCTCAGACCTGTTCGGCAGCAAAATGGAGGGGCTATGGCTATGCCTTGGAGTGAAAATCAATGAAAGCACCATCTCCGCGCGCCTCTCGGCCATGCAGCCCGACGGCGTCCAAGACTCAATCGGCACGAGAATAGCCGGAAAGATAGACCCCGATATACTCTCATTCATTCCCGAAGGAACATCGCTGGTCATCGCGAGCGGCCTGCAGGAGGATGCCACCAAGCTTTTCGGAATCGAAGACCTCGTGAAAAACTACTTCCCCGGAGAAATAGTGATGTCAAAAACCGGCACCACCCTCTGGTATGCCCGTCCCGCCGGAACCATCACCGAGGATAACCTGCTGTCGCCCCAGGTGTGGAATTTCGCCGGCGCCCTCCAGATGCCCCAGGAGGAAGGAGACATGGCGGTGCGCAACCTGCAGACACGCAACAAAGGTCTGGGACGCTTCGACCCCTCGACCGGATGCTACACCCTCACCGAAGGTGAGGCCTCAGTCTCTTACGGCTACGTCGACGGCTATTTCCTCCAGTCAGCCAACGGGCCGGTCACTTTCGGCAACTCCAACCCATTCACCCAGGATTTCCGTGGAGCACGGCTGGCCGCCATCATAGACATCCCCTCCGGCAGCTCGCTGCGCACCGCCACAGGACTCCCCTGCGGCGCCTCCCTGACCCTGAAGGTGACTGACACCAACATCCACGCCAAACTCTCACTGTATGGCAACTCCCGTCCGGCACTCTCCACTGTCGACGCCATACCGCTGCTCCATAACCTGTTGCCTTACCTTACCGGAACAAGATGAAAACCCCTCAAAGGCTCATACTCCGCGACATGCTCCCCCTGGCGTTCGCCGCCGAGCCTCAAAAACATTCAGCCTCAGAAATATGGCTAAGGGAGGTGATGGAATTCCTCCCCGGCCAAAGGCATATCATCAGGTCTGAATCTGGAGGCGGCAAATCTTCGCTTTGCAGCTACCTCCACGGAAACCGCGACGACTATTCCGGCTCACTGACAATAGGCGACAAGGATGCACGGCGGCTCTCAGTCAGGGAATGGACTGAACTGCGCCGCTCCGTCATCGCCTATCTGCCGCAGGACATGGGGCTCTTCCCCACCCTGACGGCGATGGAAAACATCATCCTCAAAAACCGCCTGACCTCCCACAAGACCCGCGACGAGATTATGGAGATGCTCGACATTGCCGGAGTAGCCTCTCTGGCCGACCGTCCCGCCGGCAAACTGTCAATAGGCCAGCAACAGCGGGTGGCCCTGGTCAGAACCCTCTGCCAGCCTTTCGGCATACTGCTGCTCGACGAGCCTGTCAGCCATCTCGACCAGCGTGCCAACCTCGCAGTATCACAGCTCATCGACCGGGAAGCCTCCGCCAAAAACGCCACGGTAATAGCCACCTCCGTCGGCAACGACCTGCAGCTCGACGGTTGCCTGCGTCTATCCCTGTGAGCCATCCCCCAACCATCTCATCACAAAACAAATGGTCTGGAAACTTCTAAGCACCAACATAAGCCGCCGGCAGATTGCCGCCTACACCGCCGCCAACATCATCGGAATGCTCATCATCGGCTGCGCCCTGCAGCTTTACCGCGATGTCATCCCCTCTGATGACACCTCCTCCGACCCATTGGGCGACATACGCTACACGGTGGTGTCGCGGCCGACGACCAACGCCATCTTCGGAGGCTCCCCCCAAGGAATATCAGACAACGACATAGATGACATCGCCCGGCAACCATGGGCGGAGACAGCCTCGGCATTCATCCCCGCCGGATTCGACGTAACTGTCGGACTCTCATTCGGAGGCGGCGGATTCTCCACGGCCCTCTTCTTCGAGGGGGTGCCTGACGAATACCTCGACGTGAAACCTTCCGGATGGGATTTCGACCCACTTCACCCCCAGGTTCCCATCATACTCCCGCGGGACTATCTCACCCTCTACAACTTCGGCTTCGCCCCCACCCGAGGCCTCCCCTCAATCGACGAGCAAACCGCCACACTTGCTCCCCTGAAGGTCACCCTGAACGGAAACGGCATATCAGAGTCACTGCCGGGACGAATCGTAGGATTCTCATCGCGCCTCAACACCATCGCGGTTCCCGAGGAGTTCCTCCTGTGGGCGAACGAGCGGTTCTCACCCGGCGTCACCCCCGCCCCCAGGCGGGTGATAATCAAACTCGCCGACCCGGGCAACCCGGAAATCAGCCGCTACCTCTCCTCCAGAGGGTTTGAGGAATCAGGCAACGGAGACGCCTCACGCCTCTCCCACTTCCTGCGCATAGGTGCCGCCGCGGTCATCGGCGTAGGGGTGCTGATATGCCTTCTTTCTGCGGGAATACTTATCCTCAGCGTGTTCCTTCTGCTCCAGAAAAGCCGCGCCACCATCTCCGGACTCATGAACCTCGGCTACTCCCCCCGAGACCTCTCGGGATATTACCTCAGGTTGCTGGCCGCCGTCAACACCGCCGTCCTGCTCCTGGCTGGTGGAGCCACAGTCGCCGCCGCATGCTGGTGGCAACACCGCCTCGCCGACCTCGGCATCTACGCCGCCTCCGTATGGCCGACCATCGCCACGATGGCAGCGATACTGGCCATCCAGACTTCGCTCAGCGGATGGATTACCTGGCGCATAATTCGCAAAATCTGGCAGGAATAACCAACTTTTTCCCACCAATGGTTGTTTGCATTTTGCATTTATAGCCGTTTTTGTTAATTTTGCGAACATAACAGCAATCCGCAATTCATCCCAGTTGCGTAATGGAAGACAAGAACAACATCAAAGACACCGCAAATCCGCCAGACAACCTGCAAGAGGCCAACCTGCTCAGCGAAACCGAGCTTGCCTCTTTGCCGTCACTGTACCTGTCGCTGTGCCGCTCCGCCCGTGAAATCACCGAGCCGGAGGCCGACCGCAGGCTCCGCGAAATCATCACCCGCGGGGCCAAGGAGGGTGTGTTTACCCGCGACAGATTCGGATTCAGCGCGCTGACAAGGGCAATCCAGAGCGCCGACGCCTTCTGCCGCCGCGTCAGCCCCAACCGCAACGTCATCCTGGCCATACTCCTCTTCCGCCTATGCGACGGGCGTTTCCTCACAATAGAGAAGGTAGAGGAGGAGTGGGGCGCCGACGTGGCGAAGATGGTCAGGGGGCTGCTGAAAGTGGCCTCACTCTATTCACGCGGCACCACCCCCGAGTCGGAGAACTTCCGCCGGTTGCTGATGGCCTTCGCCGACGACATCAGGGTGATAATCATCATGATTGTCGACAGGCTCGTGTTGATGAAGCTCATCAACCACCACCCCGCCGAGAAACAGGTGCGCGACATCGCCGTGGAGTCAAACTACCTCTACGCCTCCCTGGCCCACAGGCTCGGACTTTACTCCATAAAGTCTGAACTTGAAGACATGTCGCTCAAATACACCGACCGGCAGACCTACACCGACATCGCCCGGCAGCTCAACGAGCGCAAGGCCAAACGCGACGCATATATCTCGGCATTCATCGCCCCCTTGCGCGAGAAACTCCTCTCGCAGGGGCTGAACTTCGAAATCAAGGGTCGCACCAAGTCGATTTTCTCAATCTGGAACAAAATCAAGAAGCAGAAAAACGACATCGACCATATTTACGACCTCTTCGCCATCCGTGTCATCATCGACACGCCGCCCGAACGCGAGAAGAGCGACTGCTGGCTGGCATACTCGGTCGTGACCGACATGTACCAGCCCAACCCCTCGCGTATGAAAGACTGGATATCAGTCCCGAAGAGCAACGGATACGAGTCGCTCCACATCACGGTCGCCGGCCCGGAGGGGAAATGGGTGGAGGTGCAGATACGCACACGCCGCATGGATCTCGTGGCCGAAAAAGGTCTGGCCGCCCACTGGCGTTACAAGGGAATCAAGAGCGAGGAGGTGCTTGACTCCTGGATGAACAAGATTCGCGACCTCCTTGAGGACACCGAATCAGGCCCTATGGAGCTGATGCGCAATTTCAAGATGGACATCTACGACAAGGAGGTGTTTGTCTTCACCCCCCGGGGCGACCTCTTCCGCCTCCCCGCCGGGGCCACCCTGCTCGACTTCGCCTTCCATATCCACACCAATGTCGGGAGCCAATGCACCGGCGGCCGCGTCAACGGCAAGAACGAGAAACTCACCTACCGTCTGCGCAGCGGCGACACCGTGGAGATTCAGACCTCCGCCAACCAGTCGCCGAAGCCTGACTGGATCAACATAGTGGTGACCTCGAAGGCGCGCACCAAAATACGCCAGACCCTGAAAGAGCGTCAGAACAAGTCGGCCGAACTCGGGCGCGAGATGCTGATGCGCCGTCTCAAAAACCGCAAAATCGAGTTCGACGAAGCCTCCGTCAGCAAGCTCGTCAAGAAGATGGGCTACCGCAACATGACCGACTTCTTCAACGAAATCGCCGAAGGACGCCTCGACGTGAACGACGTGATGGAGCGCTATGTCAGCTTCGAGTCGCAGCCCCACGAAGCCCATGCCGTCAAAGTCTCCGCCGAGGAGTTCAACCTCCAGACCGCCCAGGGGGAGGAGGCCGAAGGGGCCAGGAGCGCCGACGACGTGCTGGTCATCGGCAACGACATCAAAGGGATAAACTACAAGTTCGCCCGATGCTGCAACCCCATCTACGGCGACGAAGTCTTCGGCTTCATATCGGCCGAGGGGGTGATAAAAATCCACAGGGCCGACTGTCCCAACGCCCGCAACATCCGTGACCGTTACCCCTACCGTGTCATCACCACCCGGTGGTCAGGCAAGGTAGGCTCCCAGATGGGGGCCACCCTACGCGTTGTCGGCCACGACGACATCGGCATCGTCACCAACATCACCTCCATAATCACCAAGGAGAAGAATGTCTCGCTTCGCGCCATCTCCATCGACTCCAACGACGGCCTCTTCCAGGGCCACCTCTCGGTGGGTGTGCAGGACAACGAATCTCTCAACGCCCTTATAAGGAAAATCAAGACCGTAAAGGGGGTCAAAGAGGTTTCCCGCGCCCGGTAAAACTGCATTTTTGAAGTAATTGGTCAAGAATATGGTAAAATTGTATCGGTTCACAGGGTCACAAAAAGCGTAACTTTGCGTCATCGGATTTTTCCGGTCCTTACCCTAAAACTAACTCAATTTCATCCATGATCAAACAATTGCTTACCGGGGCATTGCTCTGTGCTACCCCTATGGCCATCTCCGCGGCCGACAATCTCAATGTCATGCCGTGGGTCAACGGCACAGAATGGAGCGGCACCTCGGTCGAGAAGAAAAGCGACGGCACCTACCAAGTACATGTCTCAGACAACTGGGCCGGAGCAGGGATAGACTTCGCCGCCGACCATCCCGACTTCCCGCTGACAGGCTACACCGGGGTCCACATCGATGTCACAGCCGACGGCGGAGGAAACAAGATGGTCTACGTCAACTATTCCGGAGGGGAATATGACGAACACTCAGGCCAAGCCAACTCCGCCACATATTATTTCAAGGAGGGGCTGACCGTCGAGAAGATTGTCTTCAAATTCGAGAACGCCGGAACTTACCTGATGAGGGAGTTCACCCTTCTCGCGCCCAACACCTCCGAGCCGGTCAAACTTGCCGCCGGAGAATGGAACCTCAACGCCTGGGGTGAAAAACACACAATCGGAGCTGAAACCTTTTCCGGGATAAAGGCTGGCGACAACCTGATTATCACCTATTCCGCCCGGTCGGGCGCGGAAGCCCAAATTTACGCCCCGCGCAAGGATGGCTCGGTCAACGCCAACTCCGCCTCCGAAGCCTGCCATCTCTACATCACCCGCACCGGCAACTTCATATATGCCGTCCTCCCGCAAGGAAACAACGCAACCCTGACCGTCAAGCTCGACGAAGACATGGTCAGCTGCCTCCAGAGATTCGGCCTTGTGTTCGAAGGCCACGACGTGACCTTCACAAACGTGAGCCATATCCCCGGCAACCCTACCGTCGATGTCGAGGAACAGCCCGAGCAACCGCTCGACCCTGTCACCCCTGCCGAGGGGCTTGGAGGCACCCCTATGGGTGTCGCACCCAGGGCCGACATCCCGGCTTTGTTTGACAATGACCCCTCCACTGCTTTCCGTGGCGCGCGGGCCGACCGAGCGTGGGCCGGTCTCGACCTGGGCCAGCCCCACATCATCACCAAAGTAAAATGGATGGCGGCCGACAATGAACCGTGGAAAGTCAACCTCGGAATCTTCGAGGGAGCCAACAAGGAGGATTTCTCAGACGCCATACCTATCCATATCATTCGAGGCTCGAAAGGTGCCGGGGAATGGAACGAAGCCACAATCACCTGTTCGCGGGGCTTCCGCTATGTCAGATATGTAGGCCCCCGACGGCTTGTCAACGCCGCAGCCGGAAATGGAGCCGGAGGCAGCGAAGGCTCACACGCCGAGATGGCCGAACTGCGGTTCTTCGGACATCAAGGAGCAGGCGATGATTCCGGTCTCTACCGCTTCTCCAACCTCCCGACAGTCGTGCTTAACACCGTCGATATGGAGGAACCCCACGATATGGCCACCGACCCCGAGAAAGACCACGACCTTACGGCAACCCTGACAGTAATCGGGGCTGACGGGAAAGTGGTCAGCGCACCGGGCATAACCCGCGAGCGCGGCAACTACAGCCGCACTTTCCCCAAGCGTCCCCTCCGTATGAAGTTCGACAAAAAGAACACCCCTGTCTCCGACGCAAAAGCCAAAAAGAAGAAATGGGAACTGCTCAACAACTACGGCGACAAGACCTTGATGCGCAACCTGCTCGCGTTTGACATAGCCCGGATGATGGGCATGGACTACGTCCCCTTCTGCACACCGGTGGATGTCATCCTCAACGGCGAGTACCGTGGCTGCTACCAGCTGGCCGACTCAAAGGAGGTTGACGACAACCGTGTGGCAATCCACGAGATGTCACTGGAAGAAGCCCTCGCCGGAGGGGAATCGCTAACCGGCGGTTATTTCCTCGAAGTTGACGCGTATGCCGACGAGGAACCCGCCGGAACATGGTTCACCACTCCTCAAGGCATCCCCGTCACCGTCAAGGCTCCCGACGACAAGGATGTGCTATTCAACACCTCAGCCCCGCTGGAATACATCACCGGATATTACTCGGAGATGGCATCACGCGTCAGCGACGGCAAATACACCGGCCCCGGCGGATACCGCGAGATGCTCGATGTCGAGTCGTTCCTCCAGCTGCTGATGACCAACGAAATCGGAGGCAACAAGGATGTCATGTGGAGCTTCAACATGTACAAAGACCTCGGCGACCCGCACATATACAGCGGCCCCGCGTGGGACTTCGATGTCGCCTTTGACAACAGCCAGTACATCGACAACCAGGCTTTCGACAACGACAGCTACCTCTACCTCAACACCCCCTCGGCAGCCGCCGGATTCAAGGAATTCACAACAAAGGTGATGGCCGACCCGCAGACCGCCGAAGACCTCCGCCACCTCTGGGGAGCCGTCCGCGACAACGGGCTCAGCTATGAATCACTCGCCGACCGCATCGACCATTACGCCCAGCTGATACAGGAGTCGCAGCAACTCAACTTTGAAAGATGGCCGATTCTCGACACACCGGTTCACGACAACGCTGTCGCCAGAGGGAGCTTCGAGGCTGAAGTCGCCCATGTCAAGGATTTCTGCCGCAGAATCATCAGCCATTTCGACTCCAAGATAGGCTACACTCCGGGAGAACACACCGAAATGGTGGTGCCGGTGGTGTCTGACGAGGAATCCGCATTCCGCCTCACACTCCCTTACGGCAGACTGATGGTCAGAGACCAGGCCCTCCTCTCGACCGACACCCCGGCGGCGCGTACCCCCTATGTCGAAAGCGGCTATGTCAACGCCGACAAGGAATGGGTTCTTGACAAGTCATCACTCGACGCCGACCACCTGGTTACCGTGTTCGCCCGCCACGCCGGCCGCGACAGCCAGGCGGAGACCTACCGCATCAGCCGCGACGGCACAATCTCGGCTGTCGACACCCCCGTTGACGACATCGACGACAATTCTCCCAGGGAATATTTCACCCTGACCGGCGTCAGGGTAGACCCCTCAGAGACATCACCCGGCGTGTATGTGTGCCGCCAGGGCAGTAAAGCAACAAAGATAATACTCCGCTAAACAGGCATCCGAGGTTATCAGTATTTGGTCAAGTCAACAAAACTCACTACCTTTGGGGTAGAAGTTTTGTTGACTTTTATATTTGTAAGTAACTGGTCGAAATTATTTTAATGTTTGTGCGAGGAAAATCTTCTAAAAATTTTACTCGAAGAAACATTGAAATAAGATGACCGGTTAATATAAAATAATTTTGAACAGTTACTTATATGAAACCAGCCGATACATTCCATACCATCCTTGCCGGATGCTTTCCCGCCGTCTGCGCCCTGTCGCTGATGTCGGCCTGCTCCGGCTCCGACAAGACCGACCCAGAGGCCCGCGCGCTCTTCGACGGCGCCACGACCGCCTATGAAAACGCCGACTACTCCCGCGCGGAGCTCCTACTCGACTCATTGCGGAAAGCCTATCCCGCCGAAATCAAGTTGCAGAGGGAGGGGATGGCCCTGCGCCCCAAGGTAATCGAGAAAGCCACCCTACTGAAAATATCCACCAACGACTCCCTGATGGCCATCGACAAGGTTGAGGCAGAGCGTCTGAAACCGAAACTGAAATGGGTCAAGACCCCAAGGATGATTGAAGGATACTGGGTCGCCTCCGAAGGTTACAACCCCTCATTCATGTCAACCACAGCCATACAGGGCCGCGTCTCTGAAATCGGGGAGTTCTACATCGTCTCCTCCGCCAAGCCTTCGTTGGGCCACACCTCGATAAGCCTGTCAGACGGCCGCTCGAAGGTCTCCACCCCCGAGGTGCCATACGACGGGGAAAGCAACTACCGAATCGACGGCGGCGAGATAATCACATTCTCCCCCGCCCAGAGCGACACAATCGGCGGCTTCGCCCTCGCCAACTCCGGCAAGCCCCTGACCCTGACATTCCACGGCAAATCATCACGCCCGGTGAAGCTCACCGCCACCCAGACAACCGCCCTGGCCGACGCTTACGCCTACGCCAGGGCCGTGAGCCGCGCCCGCCAGCTGTCGGTCGACAGGCAACGCCTCGAAGCCACCCTCCAGGTGGCCCGCGACCAGATTGCGCGCACCGTCCCTGACGACGAGACCGAAAAATAATCAGGCCGCCGTTGAGATTGTTGGCAATTTTTTTCGTAACTTTGCCCGACCAAAAGGGACGCGGCCAAAGCGCCCCCAACAGCAGAACATTTTCAACTGATGATCAACCGAATTTTGATACGCATCAAGGTAGTGCAGATGCTTTACGCCTACCTGCTTACCCGTAGTGAATTCCACATCGAGAGCGCCCCGGAAAAGAAGACCCGCGACGCGCGCTACGCCTATTCCCTCTACCTCGACCTGCTGCTGATGATTCTCCAGCTTTCGGGATGCAAGGTGAAACCCGGCAACCTCCGCGGCTCGATCGACTCCCTCAGGGAGTCAAACGTGCTGGCCGGAACTGCCCTGGCCAAAGCCCTCTCGGCCGATCTTTCCATCCGCGAGCTAATCGGGAAAGGCTCCCCCACACTTGACAGCTTCGACAGCACCCTCCAGGGCATCTACCACAAAATCATCGAGTCGTCGGTCTATGCCGACTACCGAAAGAAGAAAGGGAAGAAGACCCTCGCCGAGGATGTCAAACTCTGGACAGTGCTGCTCTCCACCGTCCTGGCCAAAGACGCCGCCCTCCTTGAGAAGGCCCGCGAGAATGAAGACTTCACCTCTGTCGGCTTCCGCCAGGCATTCACCATGGCGGCAAACACCCTCAACGACTTCTCAGACACCCGCAGCACCCTCACCCAGGCGAAGAAATCGCTCAACGATTCCCTCGAAAAGGCCTACGAGCTTTACATCTCCCTGCTGCTGCTCCCCTGCTACCTGACCGACCTTGAAGCCGAACGCATCGAGGCGGCCAAGGAGAAATATTGCCCCACCGACGAGGAACTCAACCCCAACACCCGCTTCATCGACAACCGCTACGTCAAGGCCATCCGCGAGTCGGAGGAAATCGCGCAGTATGTCAAAGACCACCCCGTGGCCTGGGAGGGGGATTACTACATGCTCAAGGAACTCCTCGACGCCGTCCGCCAGAGCGACACATACAAGGAATACATGGAAGCCGACTCCGTCACCTTCCAGGATGACTGCGAGTTCTGGCGCCGCACCCTCAAGAATGTGATTTTCCCCGCCGACGCCCTCGCCGAAGGAATGGAGAACAAGTCGGTCTACTGGAACGACGACCTCGCCGTGATGGGCACCTTCACCCTCAAGACCATCAAGCAGATGGCCAACGCGGGCGACGGCTCTGTGGAAGTTCTGCCGGTCTACAAGAACGACGACGACGCCAACTTCGGCCCCGAGCTGTTCACCGGAGCGATAAACAACCGCGAGGAATACCGCTCATACATCGACAAGTTCATCAACGGCTCGCAATGGGATCCCGAGCGTCTGGCCTTCACCGACATCGTGATTCTCATCACAGCCATCACCGAGCTGCTCAACTTCCCGTCGATACCCGTCCCGGTGACCCTCAACGAGTATATCGAGATTGCCAACTACTACTCGACCGCCCGCAGCGGCCAGTTCATCAACGGCGTCCTCTACTCGATTGTCAATTACCTCAAGGAGGAAGGGAAGCTCCAGAAATAAACTGCGCCCCATCCCCCGAAACGAATACTAACCGAAAATAAATATCCAGATGATTACCAACCTCATCCCCCTCCAGGCCGCCGCGGGTGGCGCCGATTACAGCGGCATCATTATGATTGTCGGCCTTATCCTCGTGTTCTACTTCCTGATGATCCGTCCCCAGCAGAAGAAGCAGAAAGAGATACGCAAGTTCCGCGAAGGCCTCAAGAAAGGTGACAACATCATAACCGCAGGCGGCATCCACGGCAAAATCAAGGAAATCAAGGAGGACAGCTTCCTGGTATCCGTGTCTGACAACACTGTCCTGCGCATCGACAAAGGCTCGGTTTACCCCTCTGCCGCCGACGCCCAGGAGCAGGAAGCCAACAAGACCAAAGCCTGATAGCCTCACCCAGCGCCGACCGCCACTGCAGACGGCCGGCCATCCAAGGCTGACCCCGAATATGGTAGATTACAGGAAATACTACCGTAAGTTCAAGGAGGACTTGCGCACCACCGCGGGGCGCAACGTCCTCACTTTTCTTGTGTTCCTTCTGATTTCGACAATCTTCTGGTTCCTGATGGCCCTCAACGACGAGATTCAGAAAGACTACAAGGTGCCGTTGCGCCTGGAGGAATTCCCCAAGGGGATGACCATCATATCGGGCAACGTCCCCACCGTCAATGTCACAATCAAAGACAAAGGTTCGGCCCTGGCCAAATTCGCCTGGGGAGCCAAACCGGTGCTCAAGCTACGCTACGACCAGTTCTCGCGCCCGTCAGACTATCATCTGCTGCTCAACGAGGCCCAGCTCAACTCAGCCCTCAGGGGAATCTTCGGCACCAGCGCGTCAATCGTCGCCGTGCGCCCCGACTCCCTCCACCTCTACTACACCACAAACCCGGGCATCCCCGTCAAAGTGATTGTCGACGCCGACATCACCACCCTTCCGCAATATGAGGCTTTCGGCTCCCCGAAAATCTCCACCGACTCGGTGATGCTCTATTCCAACCAGAAAGAGAGACTCCAGATAAAGGAACTCACAACCGCCCCCATCTCCCTCTCGCGCCTCTCCGACACCACCACCGTCGAGGTCAGCGTCCTCGTCCCGGAAGGGATGAAGGCTGTCCCCTCCACGGTAAAGGTGACCTTCCCCATCGAACCCCTCGTCACCAAGACCCGCAAACTCAAAATCGAACCGGTGAACGTGCCGGGTGGCATTCGCCTGATTCCATTCCCGGCCATCGTCGAGGCTACATACCTGTTGCCCAAAAGCACATACTCCGCCGCCAACTCCTCGCTGCGGGCCACCGTGGACTACAACGACATCACATCCGGCAAAAAGACCATACCGGTAAGGCTCAGCGGAGTGCCCCCCTACTACCAGAGCGCGCGCCTGGCAACCCCCGAAGTCGAATTTCTCATCGAACAGGAATAAATGACACCTCTGATTGCCATAACGGGAGGCATCGGCAGCGGGAAATCCGCCGTCTGCCGCTGTCTGACCATCTGGGGATTCCCAGTCTATGACTGCGACTCCCGGGCAAAACGGCTGATGGACTCAGACCCCGGCATCCACCTCCGGCTGCGCGAGGAAATATCCCCCGCGACCGTGGTGAACGGCGTCATCGACCGCCCCCTGCTGGCCGACATCGTCTTCTCAGACCCCTCGAAACTCGCCACGCTCAACGCCATCGTCCACCGACGCGTCACAGAAGACATCCGCCGCTGGCGAGCGCATCACAGCTCACACCCCCTGCTGTTCGTCGAGACCGCAATCCTCCTTGAGAGCAACCTCCACCGCGAGGTCGACGAGATATGGCTCGTCGACGCCCCGGAAGAGACAAGGCTCAGGCGAGCCTGCCTGCGCGACAACGCCACCCCGGCCCGGATACTGGCGCGGATGCGACGCCAACGCGACGTCAGCCGGGAAGAGACAGGCCTCCCCCTCCACATCATAACGAATGACGGCGACTCGCCGGTGATGGCGCGCGTCGCGCAACTGCTTGCCGACCGCTTCATCCCAACCCCATCCCTCGGCGGCCAATGGAAAAACTGATGCAGTTTGTATGGCAGCACCGCCTGTGGGACTACACTCCGCTAAAGACCTCCGACGGCAAACGTGTCAGGATAATACATCCCGGCACCATCAACCACGACGCCGGGCCTGATTTCTTCAACGCCTCGGTCGAAATCGACGGCCAGAGATGGGCCGGAAACATCGAGATACATGTCAAAGCCTCCGACTGGTTCCGCCACGGCCACGACCGCGACCGGGCATACGACTCGGTGATACTGCATGTCGTGCAGGTCGACGACACCCCCGTCAGCCGTCCCGACGGATCGACCATACCGCAGGTAACAGTCAGATGTTCGGCGCGCGGCGCCACCCGATGCAACATGCTTATGTCAGGAGCGGCCTCGGCCCTCCCCTGCGCCCGGACCATCGCCGGTCTCGACCGGATTTTCCACACCGAATGGCTGACCGCCCTGGCCATCGAACGCCTATACGCGAAAAGCGACCGCATACTCGAACTCGTCAGGTTCACCGAAGGGGACTGGGAGGCCGCCGCATACATCACCCTCTCCCGCGCCCTCGGCTTCGGCCTCAACGCCGAGCCATTCGAGGTGCTGGCGAAAAACCTCCCCCTGAAATTCCTCAACCGCCACCGCGACGAGCTGGTCACCATGGAGGCTCTCATCTTCGGACAGGCAGGGATGATTCCCCCCGAAACACCCGACGAAGACGGCTACGTCACCCGCCTGCGCCAGGAATACCGCTTCATGGCCCACAAGTTCAGCCTCCGTCCCATCCCGTTGCAATGGAAACTCTCCCGGACACGTCCGCAGAATTTCCCCCACCGGCGGCTTGCAGTGCTCGCCGAGAAAATCCACAGCGGATTCTCCCTGATAGGTACCCTTGACGACATAATCGCCGACCTCTACCGTAAGCGCGAACAGTCATTCGTCGACACCCGCCTCTACTATCCCCATATCCCCGAGCCACCGACCCCTCAGCTACCATCCCTGAAAGAGATACGCAAGGAATTCGACATACGCCTGACCGGATTCTGGGCCACCCGCTACACATTCGGCTCCTCAGGGAAAGGGGCCACCCCGAGAGCCCTGACCGACAGCTCGATCGACCGGCTGGTCATCAACGTCGCCCTGCCGCTGATGCTCGCGCGGGCCACCGCCCGGGGCGATGTCGCCACAATGCGCCTTCTCCCCGAGATGCTCCGCGGATTCCGCCCCGAAGACAACAAGGATGTCAGGCTCTTCACCTCTGCCGGGATTGATTGCCGCGACGCCTTCGACTCCCAGGCCATCATACAGCTCCGCCGCGAATATTGCGAGAAAAACAAATGCATATACTGCCGCTTCGGCCACCGCATGCTGGCCTCAGAGATACAGAAATGACCATTCCGTAGCCAAATTCGCAACAAGTGCCACCGCAATTATTTCGCCGTGTCTTTTGCAAAGTGAACTATATTCGCTATTTTTGCAAATAGCTTGAAGACCGTTGATGCGCCCGTTCCGGCCGTAGAGCTTGAGACAGCAATGGCGCGCATCGGCAAAGGCATACGTAGTCAACATTTTACGGAGTCCGATGGATGGAAGTGTCTCCGTGAACACCCGTAAAAAATCTTGAATATGGAACCTGCTAACGAAGTAAAAACCAGGAGACCGCGACGCTCGAAGGCCGATATCGAGGAGGCCATCCACAAAGCGGCCGTCGCACAGATAAAAAAGAAAGGTTTCTCGCTCGCTTTGGTGACCGACATCGTAAAGCGAGCCAAAATCGAACCGATTGTATTCTACAACCGATACAAGAACCTTGACGAGTTCTATGACGAGTTCGTCAAGAACTATGACTATTGGCTCAGCGACCTCATCAGAGACTCCGTGGAGGAAATCGGCTCGGAAGAGGGTTACAGCAACATCCTTGAAAAACTGCTGACCAACCTAATGCAGGAGGAGATAATGACCGAACTGCTCCGCTGGGAAATCGCGGAGGGTAACCACATCACCGAACGCACCTCACGCCTGCGCGAGCTCCACGCCGTCGAACTGATAAACTCATACAGCAACATCTACCAGCGCGAGCATTTCGACATATCAGCCATCACAGCCCTGATTGTAGCCGGAATCTACTACCTGGTGCTGCACAAAGACCGCTCCACATTCGCCGGCATAGACATAAACACCATACCCGGAAAGAGAAGGATGCTCAAGGCCATACGCAGCATCGCCTCGATGATGTTCAGGGCCGAGGAGAACTACCGTCTCTCCATAGGCAACGCCGACGACGAAGCCGAGACCTACCGACGCAACTACGAGGCGGCATGCCGCGAACGGGTGGAAAGCGACTTCCGCGACCATGTCGAAGACCTGATGGAGGCGCGACGCATCGCCGACCGGAAACGCATCGCCGAGAACATGCGCGCCCTCGGACTCCCGGAGGATATGATTGCCCGCTGCGTCGACGACCGCCCCGACGACTGATTTCACACCGCCCCCCGGTAAAGGTTCCACCTCAACGACACAACCACAGTAAAAACGACATAGCTACAGAGGCCATCCGGATTTGCTCCGGATGGCCTCTGCTGTCTGTCGGAAAACTCCGCGTCAGATACGGTCGAGAACGGTGGAGATAAGATCGCGGATGGCGGTCTTGTAGTTGGGGGTGACATCGTGGCGCATGCGGTTGGCGATAATCGAGCAGACGGTCATCGCGCGGTGGCCCATCAGGCGGCCCAGCCCCTGGAGGGGAGCCGACTCCATCTCATAGTTGGTCACCTTGCGGCCATTGAACCTGAATTCCTCGATGCTCGCGTTGAGTCCTGGGTTGGCCAGGGGCAGACGCAGCTCGCGTCCCTGCGGGCCGTAGAAGCCGACCGCAGAGATGGTGTTGCCGCGCACCATGTCGTCCTGCCCTATCTGGTCGACAAGAGAGCTGTCGGCATCCACAACATACGGCTTCGCCCAGAGGGGATTCCACGAAGTGTGCTCGCAGAAAGCCTTCTCGAACTCCAGGTCAGCCACCTCGTTGCGGCCGGCATAGTAATTGAGCACGCCGTCGAAACCGATGGCCTTCTCGGCAATTACCGGAGTGCCGACAATCAGCTCGGGCTGTAGGGCGCCGGATGTGCCGATGCGCACCATGGTCAGCTGCCTGTGGTTCTCCTTCACCTCACGGGTGTTGAAATCGATGTTTGCCAGAGCGTCAAGCTCATTGATTACGATATCGATGTTGTCAGGGCCGATACCATGGCTGAGACACATTATGGGCTTCCCCTTGTATGTGCCTCCTATGGTGTGGAACTCGCGCGAGGAGACCTCGAAGTCGCGGGTGTCGAAATGCTCGGCAACGATATTGACGCGGGCCGGGTCACCGACGAGGATTATCCGGTCGGTGAGCTGGTCAGGACGGAGGTGAAGATGGAAAACCGAACCATCCTGGTTGATGATAAGCTCCGAGGGAGCTATTATTTTCTTTTCCATGGTCTATGTATTTGGTTTGTGGTTGCTCATTTATATATAAGGAACGGTGAAGCCCGATTGTTTAGGCCAGACGGTAACGCGACCCCGGCAGGGCCATCACAACCCCGTCCATCTCCAGCTCCATCAGCATCCCCATCAGACGCCCGACGGGGATTCCGGTGTGGGCCGTCAGCATATTGACCTGCCCCTCGCCGTGGGAAGTCAGGTAGTCGACAATCGACTGCTCCTCCGGGGTGAAGCTTCTGAACAGCTGTTGCTGCATCCCCTCGGTGGGGCGCCCCGTCCACCCCATGGTGTCCATCAGGTCGTCGGCACCGCAACACAAGACAGCCACCTGGCGGCGGATTAGCTTGTTGCATCCCCCGCTGTAATGGTCGCTCGTGCGTCCGGGCAGGGCGAACACCTCCCGGTCATACTCCCGGGCGAGGCGGGCCGTGTGGAGCGCGCCCCCGTGGTCGGCGGCAGACTCCGCCACCACAAGGCAGTCGACCATCCCGGCCACAATCCTGTTCCTGGCGAGGAAATTCCCCCGGAAAGGCCGTGTGCCGGCCGGATAGTCGGTCAGCACCATCCCCCCTCCGAGAGCCATCCGCGCCGCGTCGTTGCGGTTTTCGGCCGGATACATCGTGTCGAGCCCGTGGGCCACGATACCAGCTGTCGGCACTCCGGCAGCCATGGCGCGCCTGTGGGCGGCCACGTCACATCCGAGGGCAAGTCCGCTGACAATCAGCAGGCCGTCAAGGCGCGATGCAAGGTCGTCGACAAGCCGGTCGATGAAGTTCACCCCGTAATGGGTGGCGTTGCGGGTGCCGACGACGCCAACCACATGGCGCGCGTTGAGGTCGCAATCCCCCTTGCCGAACAGCAGAAGCGGCGCGTCCTCACATTCCAGGAGCCTGCGCGGGTAATCCTCACCGGTGAAATAGAGACATCTCACAGCGTTGGCGGTGACGAACCTCACCTCCTCCCGGGCCTTCGCCAGCAGCTCCTCCCTCATTCCATCCCTGAAATGACGGCTCCCAAGCCCCGTCAGCCGCTCAATCTCCCTCAGGTCGAGCCTGAAAAAGGCCTCCTCGGAGCCAAGCGCGTCAAGCATATGGCGCGCGGCCCCGACGGTCATCCCCTTTATGCGGGAGAAAGCGATACGGTATGTCAGAAGCTCACTGTCGGTCATAGGTCATCGGCGGAGGGGAAACATCCGGCAAAGGCGGCCGCAAGCTGCTCGCCGCGTGAAAGGCGCCCGTTCTCAAGGGCCACAACCGTCACCAGGGCCTTGACCACCTGTTTCCCGGCGGCATTGAATATATCCTGGTGGAACACGAACCGTGCCCCCTTCCGCTCAAGCCACAGACAGCTTGTCATCGTCTCGGCCAGCCGCAGCGGCGTCAGGTAAGAAATCTCAATCTTGCTGACCACCGGGTCGATGCCCCCGCGCTGCATGTCGCGGAACGACACGCCGCGCTCCTGACAGAACTCGTGGCGCGTGTGTTCGAGGTAATGCAGATAGTTGGCGTTGTTTACTATCCCCTGCGAATCAACCTCGTAGTCCCTGACTTTCAGCGGCATCCGGTATATGTATGGTTCCTTTAGGCTATCTTTGTTGTCAGTCTCCATTACAGGATTTTATGATGTAACGAATTCCAAAGTTAACCATTTTATTTTGTAATCTCCCATAGTTCCTGCCATTTTTTTTGGGCGTGTCGGCGCAAACCGCTATCTTTGCATAAAACTACAAGCTTTCTGCAATGAAGAAACTTCTTACCGCACTAACAGTTACATTAAGCCTAATGTCATCAATGTCATCGCAGGCACAGCCTGCTCCGGGCGCCGTGTTCGCCGACAAATTCAACACCGTCCACTCTACCGCGCCTTTCTCGAAAATATCCAACGCCGACTATGAGCCGGCAATCGACCGAGGAATCGAGAAGGCCAAGGCCGAAATCGACGCCATCGCCAACAACCCCGACGCGCCCACATTCGAAAACACCGTCGTGGCCCTCGACCGCGCTGGCCAGGACCTCAACCGGGTTCTCAACATCTTCTTCCCGATACTCTCGGCCGACGCCGACGACGAGCTGATGGAGATTTCCATGCGCGTAACCCCCAAGCTCTCCGATTACTCGACATCAATCATCCTGAACGAGAACCTCTGGAAGCGCATCAAGTCGGTCTATGACAACCGCGCATCCCTCACCCTCACCCCCGAGCAGCAGATGCTCCTTGAGGAGACCTACAACAACTTCGCCCTCTCCGGGGCCAACCTCCAGGGTGAAGACCGCGAGAAATTCCGCAAAATCTCCTCGGAGCTTTCAGAGCTGACCACCATCTTCGGCCAGAACGTGCTGAAGGAACTCAACACCTATGAGATATGGCTCACCGCCGACGACCTCGCCGGACTTCCCAAGGGAATCGTCGACGAGGCCGCCCAGCTCGCCGCAGCCAAGGGCCGCGACGGTGAATTCCTCTTCACCCTCGCCCAGCCCACATACATGGCGTTCATGAAATACTCCGACCGCGCCGACCTGCGCGAGAAGTTCTACCGCCTCTACACAGGCCGCAACACCTCCGGAGAATACAACAACCTCCCCGTGCTCTCCAAAATCGCCTCGCTCCGTCTCCAGCTCGCCAACCTCCTCGGCAGCAAGACCTACGCCGAGCATACCCTCAAGCGCACAATGGCCCGCACCCCCGAGAATGTCTACAAGCTCCTCGACCAGCTGCGCGACGCCTACCGCCCCGCCCTCGACAAGGAGATGGCCGAGCTGACCGCCTTCGCCTCCAAGGCCGAGGGGAAACCTGTCGAAATCAACGCCTGGGATTACAGCTACTACGCCAACAAGCTCAAAAACGAACGCTACTCCTACGACGAGGAGCAGCTCCGCCCCTACTTCGAGCTTGACAACGTAATCGACGGCGTATTCGGCCTGGCCACCAAGCTTTACGGCCTGAAGTTCACCCCCAACGACTCCATCGAGGTCTACCACCCCGACGTGAAAGCCTTCGACGTAACCGGCGAAAACGGAGAGTTCATCGGCGTGATATACACCGACTTCTTCCCCCGCGACACCAAACGCCCCGGCGCCTGGATGACCGGCTTCTCCGACCAGTGGATTGACGGCGAAGGGGTTGACCACCGTCCCCTGGTGTCTATCGTGATGAACTTCACCAAGCCAACCGCCGACAAGCCCTCGCTGCTCACCCCCTACGAGGTAGAGACCTTCCTCCACGAGTTCGGCCACGCCCTCCACGGCCTGCTGACACGCTGCAACTACTCATCCCTCTCAGGCACCAACGTCTACCGCGACTTCGTCGAGCTCCCCTCGCAGTTCAACGAGAACTACCTAACCGAGAAGGAATTCCTCGACTCATTCGCCAAGAACTACCAGACCGGTGAGCCCCTCCCCCAGGAGATGGTCGACAAAATCATCGCCTCCTCTCAGTTCGGCGCCGCCTACGCCTGCATGCGCCAGCTCTCATTCGGATATGTCGACATGGCCTGGCACTCCCTGTCAGACACCACAGCCGTCGCCGACCCCGTGACCTTCGAGCGCGCGGCCATGGAGCAGGTGCGCATCTTCCCCAATGTTGACGGTTCGGCCACATCTCCCCAGTTCAGCCACATCTTCGCCGGAGGATACGCCGCCGGATACTACTCATACAAATGGGCCGAAGTGCTCGACGCCGACGCCTTCGCCCACTTCAAGGAGAACGGCATCTTCGACCGCAAGACCGCCGACGCCTTCCGCCACAACATCCTCGAGAAGGGTGGCACAGAGGCTCCCGACGTGATTTACAAACGATTCCGCGGACAGGACCCCACAATCGACGCCCTCCTCATCCGTGACGGGATAAAGGCTCCCGAAGCTCCCGCGTCGCTCCTCAAGAAAGACTGACGCCACAACCCGGGCCTGACCCGACAAGACAGCCACGCCTGCGATTGCGGATTATTTCCGCAATCGCAGGCGTGGCTGTCTTGTCGGCAAACTGCGTTTTACCAAGAAATCATGTTGTTAAACATATTCCGTTTTTGACACAATTTGGGATTTTTTTGCCAACTTTGCGCAAAATTTAGGCCTGCGTGTAGAGATGTGGGCCAATATCGGTTTTTTACATTCTACTTACATTTATCCCAACCATCAATCTATTAACCAACCTCTGCAAATGAGAAAGCTGACACAATGGCTTATCATGGCTTTGACCGCCCTGGTGGCAATGCCGTCGATGGCCGCGACTTTCGTCGGGGATCGAACAGACTTCCGCGACGAAACCATCTATTTTGCGATGACCACCCGTTTCTATGACGGTGATCCTATGAACAACGTCTGCACCTGGGACAAGCAGGAGAAGCAGATTCAGACCAAAGACCCCGCGTGGCGTGGCGACTTCGCCGGTCTGATCGAGAAACTCGACTACATCAAGGCCCTCGGCTTCACCGCCATCTGGA
This sequence comes from uncultured Porphyromonadaceae bacterium, assembly GCA_947177635.1. GTDB lineage: Bacteria > Bacteroidota > Bacteroidia > Bacteroidales > Muribaculaceae > UBA7173. The sequence goes on from CAMWVQ010000007.1 coordinate 26,628, forward strand.
TCACCCCCGTCGTGCAGAACGGCTCAGGCATCGACTACCACGGCTACCACGCAATGGACCTCTCGACCGTTGACCTCCGCTACGAGAGCCGCAAAGAATGGGGATGTGAGAAGGATGTGAAATTCCAGGACCTCATCGACGCCGCCCACGCAAAGGGTCTCAAAATCGTGCTTGACGTCGTGCTCCAGCACACCGGCAACTTCGGCGAGGCCAAGCTCAACCCCCTCTTCACCCGTAACCAGAACATCCGCAACCAGGCCAACATCGAGTGCTGTATGATTCCCGATGCCAAGCTCGGCGGAGCAAGCTACTGGGACCTCCCCAACTCCGGCGAGACCACCCAATACAGCGTGCGCTGGAAATATTTCAAGAACCCCCAGTACGAGCCCAACAACTACTACCACCACTACGGTACCGGCTGGAACTGGGACCTTCCCAACCGCTGGTGGGGACAGATCGCCGGCGATTGCGTCGACCTCAACACCGAGAACAACGCCGTTGCCGAGTATGTTGTCGAGTGCTACGGCAAGTTCATCGAGATGGGTGTGGACGCGTTCCGTATCGACACCTCCGGCCACATCTCCCCGCTGACCTTCAACAAGCAGTTCATCCCCCAGTTCCAGGCCCTCGGCGAGAAATACAAGAACAAACGTCTCAACGGCGCGCCTTTCTTCATGTTCGGCGAGGTCTGCCAGCGTTTCTCAGGAGACGTTGTGTACCGCAACCAGCCCAACCTCTCATGCTACTTCTACACCTGGAAGTCTGACCAGGCCCTGCTCGACGAATTCAACGGTGACCCCGCATGGTGGCGTCAGCAGACCCTCCCCGAAGGCCATGACACCGCCGTCGGCCCGATGGCGGTCTGCGAGAAGGACACCAAGGACAAACCCCGCTCAAACAACGCCTGGATGGTGAACGGCGCATGGCACGAGCCTGACTACTCCCAATCATCCGGCTTCAACATCATCGACTTCCCCGTACATTACAACTATAAGAATGTAGGAGAAATACAGCAGTATTTCAAACAAGACAACTACTACAACGACGCTTCCTACAATGTCGTATATGTAGACTCCCACGACTACGGCCCCGGCCCCAACGACGGCATCCGCTTCAACGGCGGCACAGCCCAGTGGGCCGAGAACCTCTCCTGGATGTTCACATTCCGCGGCATCCCCTGCCTCTACTACGGCTCCGAGGTTGAGTTCCAGGCAGGCAAGCTGATCGACGACGGTATGAACACCGCCCTCATCAACACCGGCCGCGCTTACTTCGGCCACTACCTCGAAGGCAACGTCAACGCCACCGACTTCGCCCAGTTCACCGCTGACGGCCAGGTGGCCGCCACCCTCAAGGGTGACCTCGCCCACCACATCCAGCAGCTCAACAAAATCCGCGCCGCCGTGCCCGCCCTCCGCAAGGGTCAGTACACATTCGACGGTTGCTCCGCAAACGGCGGATGGGCCTTCAAGCGCGCTTACAAGGATGAGTCTTACGTACTGGTTGCCGTTAACGGCGGCGCCACATTCACCAACGTCCCCGCAGGCACCTACACCGACATCGTGACCGGCCAGACCTACCAGGGCGGCGGCACAATCACCGTTGACGCTCCCAAGACCCAGGGCCAGCTCCGCGTGCTCGTGAAAGGCTGGACCGGCGGCAAGGTGGTTGAGGATGGCAAGTTCATCTACACCACTTCTCCTGTCGCCCAGGGCGGCAAGCCCCAGGTTTCCGACCCCGGCGCCACATTCTTCTACACCAAGGAAGACGCAATCGACGAGACCCCGGGCGTAATCTTCAGCCCCGCCGGAGGCTCCTTCAAGACCGAGACCCTCACCGTATCCGTGTCGCTCACCCCCGCCTCCGTCTCCGGATGGTACCAGGTGGCAGGCCAGCAGAAAGTGAACATCACCGCCGGCAACACCTCCACCTTCACCATCGGTGCAGGCATGAGCTTCGGCGAATCAATCTCCGTGACCTACGGAGCGACCTCGCAGTCAGGCGACACCACCACCGGCACCGTCACCTACAAGAAGGTCGATCCCTCCGCATCAATCACCGTGTATGTCGACGGACCCCAGGGCACCAACATGTATGCCTGGGGCAAGAACGGCGCAGGAGCCAGCGTGTCACCCTGCGGCGAATGGCCCGGCAAGGCCCTCTCCGAGACCGTCAATGTCAACGGCACCAACTACTACTACGTCACATTCGACGATATGGCGTCTGTCAACATCATCCTCAACAAGGACGGCAACCAGACCGGCGACATCGAGGGCATCACCGAAGACACCTTCTTCAAATATGACGGGAACTCCACCGTCACCAAGGTAAACGAGGATGTGACCCCCGTCCCCGTGGTCAAGTTCTCACCCAACGGCGGCAACTTCGTCAACAATGTCAAAGTGACCGCCACCGCCTCCAACGCCACCTCGGCCTGGTACAAGATCGGCAACGGCCAGCAGATCAACATCGCCGGCTCCGCCAACTTCACCCTCGGCGACGGCATGGCAATCGGCGAGAGCGTCACCGTCTACTGGAGCGCGTCCAGCGCCACCGAGACCAAGACCGGCAGCGTGACATTCAAGAAAGTCGAGGAGCAGGTTCAGCCCGAAGGCCTGACTGTCTACTATGACAACTCCATCACAAAGTGGAGCAGCGTCAAGATTCACTACTGGGGCGGCGAGAGCGCTACCTCATGGCCCGGCGTCGACATGCAGATGATTGCCTCCAACATCTATATGTACACCTGCCCCAAGGGCACAATCGGCGTGGTGTTCAACAACGGCAGCGGCGACCAGACCAACGACGTCACACCTGAGAACAACCACATCTACAAGGGCACAGGCAACAAGAACTTCGAGGATGGCGGCACATACTCCTCCTCCATCGCCGACACCTTCCACGACTTCGACGAGGAGCCCGTTGAATACTACAACATCCAGGGTATGCGCGTCGACAATCCCACCCCCGGCTTCTACATCATGCGCAAGGGCAACAAGGTTCAGAAAATCCACATCTACTGATAACCTGAACCTCTGACAACCTGAACGCCACACCGGGTCTCCGACCCGTCCGTGGCAACCCGACCCCATATCGGCCTCCGGCAATCCGCCGGAGGCTTTTTTCATCCCCCTCCGCCCCGGCGGCATAGACGCGACGCCCCGCAAAGTCATACCTTTGCCGGCCGCTACTTTACGCCAAAAGCCATACTGACAGCGGCGAAAAACGGCGTTATGCGATATTTTTGTGTTTTTTTGCCGATTGTTTCGGCGAAAATCACTAACTTTGTCGGCTGAATCGGTTTCCTCTCCAGAACAGACTCATCACCCCGGGATTGCGACTGCAAGCCAAGGCAGCCATCCCAGACTGTGTTATAAGGAAAAAGTAATCTTACACCAGAATGAAGTTGCTTCAAGCCAAATTAGCCAAATACACCGCGCCCCAGCAGGCCAAGGCCGCCGGCGTTTATCCCTATTTCCGCGCCATCGAGAGCGAGCAGGAGGCGGAAGTCTTAATAAACGGCCGCAAGGTGCTGATGTTCGGCTCCAACTGCTATTCAGGTCTTGTCAGCGACCCCCGCATCAAGGAGGCCGCCATCGAGGCCACAAAAAAATACGGTACAGGATGCGCCGGTTCTCCGTTCCTCAACGGCACACTCGACCTCCACAAGAAACTCGAACGCCGCATCGCCGAATATATCGGCAAGGAGGATGTGATGATTTACTCCACCGGTTTCGAGGTGAACCTCGGCGTGGTTTCCTGCCTGACAGGCCGCGGCGACTACATCATCTATGACGAGCAAGACCACGCCTCCATCATCGAGGGCCGCCGTCTGAGCTTCTCCACCTGCCTCAAATACAAGCACAACGACATGGAGTCGCTTGAGCAGCAGCTCCAGAAGTGCGAGCCCGACAAAGTGAAACTCATCGTCACCGACGGTGTGTTCTCCATGGAAGGGGACGTAGCCAACCTCCCCGAAATCGTGCGCCTGGCCAAGAAATACAACGCCGCCGTGATGGTCGACGAGGCCCACGGCATCGGAGTGTTCGGCAAAGGCGGCCGCGGAACCTGCGACCATTTCGGCGTCACCGACGACGTAGACCTCATCATGGGAACATTCTCCAAGTCGTTCGCCTCGCTCGGAGGTTTCATCGCCACCGACAAGGAAATCACCAACTTCCTGCGCCACCACTCCCGCTCATACATCTTCACCGCCTCAATCACCCCCGCCTCGACAGCGGCCGCGCTGAAGGCCATCGACCTTATGATCGAGGAGCCGGAGCGTCAGGAGAACCTCTGGAAAATCACCGAGTTCGCCCTCGACGGTTTCCGCCAGATGGGCTGCGAGATAGGCAACACCACAACCCCTATCATCCCCCTGTTCATCCGCGACGACTACAAGACCTACACCGTCACCCGCGACCTCTTCGACGAGGGTCTGTTTGTCAACCCCGTGGTGACTCCCGCCGTCGCTCCCCAGGACACCCTCATCCGCTTCTCGCTGATGGCCACCCACACCCAGGAGCAGGTTGAGTTCGCCCTCGAGAAAATCGAGAAGGTGTTCCGCAAGCACGGAATCATCAAGTGACACCCCCTGACACGGTCAGGAAAAGAAACCGCCCCCCTGCCATAACCGCCCGAATCAGTTTTTTTGGCCGCAGGGGTTGATTTCTCCGAAATAATTATTAACTTTGCCCGCAAGGTGGCCATTGACAACACAGGCCCGCCCCGAGGGCAAAGTATCGCGCAAGTGGCGTAATTGGTAGCCGCGCCAGACTTAGGATCTGGTGACTTCGGTCGTGGGGGTTCGAGTCCCCCCCTGCGCACACAACATCCATACATCACCTATAAGGGACGCAGCCTGCTGCGTCCCTTGTTTTGACTTATGAACAAGATTTTAGAAAAAGAGCATTTCTCGGAAAAGGTAGTCAAGCTCGTCGTGGAGGCGCCGATGATCGCGCGTGCCCGCAAGCCGGGCCACTTCGTGATTGTCATACCTGACGAGAAGGGCGAGAGAATCCCCCTGACCATAGCCGACGCCGACACGAAGCGCGGCACCATCACCCTGGTGGTGCAGGCCATCGGGGAGTCGACCGCGCAGATTTGCGCCAAGAATCCGGGCGACACTCTCCACGATGTGGTAGGTCCCCTGGGCCGCGCCACCGACATCCGCGAGTTCGGGACAGTGGTCTGCTGTGGCGGCGGCGTCGGAGTTGCCCCCCTCCTTCCCATCCTGCGCGCGATGAAAGCGGCCGGGAACAAGGTGATTTCCATCCTCGCGGCCCGCACCAAAGACCTCATAATCCTCGAGGAGCAGGTCAGGGAATCATCCGACGAGGTGATAATAATGACCGATGACGGCAGCTATGGCAGACAGGGACTGGTCACCGACGGACTCGAGGAGGTCATCAACCGCGAGAAGGTCGACCTGGTATGCACAATCGGCCCTGCCGTGATGATGAAATTCGTCAGTCTGCTGACTGCCCGACACAATGTGCCGACAATCTGCTCGCTCAACACCATAATGGTTGACGGCACAGGTATGTGTGGCGCGTGCCGCGTCACCGTCGGCGGGAAGATGCGGTTTGTCTGCGTCGACGGGCCCGAGTTCGACGCCCACCAGGTAGACTTCGACGAGATGCTTATGCGCCTGCGCTCTTATTGACCCCTTATTCAGACCACAATGGAAAATCAAACCACCATATCTCCGCGCGACGCCCGATGGAGGGAGGAGCTGCGCAAATCCCTCACGGCCAAGGAGCGGATGGCGATTCCCCGCGTGAGGATGCCCGAACTTGACCCGGCCTACCGCGTGACCTGCAACGAGGAGGTCAACCGGGGGCTGTCGGCCGAGCAGGCCGTAGTGGAGGCCTCCCGCTGTCTCGACTGCCCCGACCCGCAGTGTGTCACCGGGTGTCCAGTCTCCATCAACATCCCCGGCTTCATAAAGAACATCGAGCGGGGGGAGTTCGCCGAGGCGGCCGCCGTCCTCAAGGAGACCTCAGCCCTTCCGGCCGTATGTGGCCGCGTGTGCCCCCAGGAGAGGCAGTGTGAGTCGAAATGCATCTACAACAAGACCAGACGTGAGGCCGTGGCCATCGGCTACCTTGAGCGGTTCGCCGCCGACACGGCCCGCGACCGCGCCGCCAAGACCGAGGACACTCCTGCCACCCGCCACGCCGCCCCCGATGCCATCCGCGTGGCCGTCGTTGGTTCAGGCCCCGCCTCACTCTCCTTTGCCGGTGAGATGGCCCGCAGGGGTTACGCCGTGCATGTCTTCGAGGCCCTCCACGAAATCGGGGGTGTGCTCAAATACGGTATTCCGGAGTTCCGCCTCCCCAACGAGATTGTCGACGCCGAGATAAAGGAACTGCGCGCCGCCGGGGTGGAGTTCACCCACGACTGCGTAATCGGCAAGACCCTCTCTTACGATGACCTGCTGGAACAGGGATTCAAGGGGGTGTTCGTCGCCTCAGGTGCCGGGTTGCCCCGCTTCATGGGAATCCCCGGGGAGAACTACATAGGGGTGATGTCGAGCAACGAATACCTCACCCGCGTTAATCTGATGGGAGCCGGCCGTCAGGGATGGGCAACCCCGGTGATACGAGGCCGGAAGGTGGCCGTCATCGGCGGCGGCAACACCGCCATGGACTCCTGCCGCACCGCCAGGCGCATGGGAGCCGAGGAGGTCTACATCGTCTACCGCCGCTCGGAGGCTGAGATGCCTGCCCGCGCCGAGGAGGTGCGCCACGCCAAGGAGGAGGGGGTCACATTCCTCACCCTCCACAACCCCGTGGAATACCTTGCCGACGAGAAAGGACGCGTCAGGGCCATGCGGCTCCAGAAGATGGAGCTCGGCGAGCCTGACGAATCTGGACGCCGCTCACCCCGCCCTGTCGAGGGAGCCATCGAGGAGGTCGAGGTGGATGAGGTGATTGTGAGCGTCGGTGTGTCGCCCAACCCTCTGATTCCCGACTCCATACCCGGCCTTGAGGTGACGCGGCGCGGCACACTCGTGGCCGACGAGAACACCCTTGAGACCACCATCCCGATGCTCTTCGCCGGAGGAGACATCGTCAGGGGTGGCGCGACCGTGATTCTCGCCATGGGTGACGGCCGCAAAGCCGCCGCCGAGATGGACAAGAAAATCCGCAATTCATAAATAACACTCCGTAATTTCTGACACAATAGTTATGGAAGAACTGACAATCGGCGAGATTTACCGCGCCCAGATGGTGCTGCGCGATGTGGCCCGCCACCCGAAAATCATAGGTCCCACACAGCTCTCTGACAGCTGCAGCATATACCTCAAGCCTGAGAACCTGCAACACACCGGGGCGTTCAAGCTCCGTGGCGCGTATTACAAGATTTCCCAGCTTACCGACGAGGAGAAGCAGCACGGCGTCATAGCCTGTTCGGCCGGCAACCACGCCCAGGGTGTGGCCCTGTCGGCCACCCAGAACGGCATCAAGTCGCTCATCTGCCTCCCCGCCGGGGCCCCCATCTCAAAGATAGAGGCGACCAAACGCCTCGGAGCCGAGGTGTGTCTCGTGCCGGGTGTCTATGATGACGCCTACGCAAAGGCCATCGAGCTGAAGGAGGAGAAGGGCTACACCTTCGTCCACCCCTTCAACGACCCCAAGGTGATAGCCGGCCAGGGAACAATCGGCCTTGAGATTCTTGAGGAGATGCCCGGCGTCGAGGCCATAGTCGTGCCTGTCGGCGGCGGCGGACTTATCGCCGGTGTGGCCTTCGCGGTCAAGACCCTGCGCCCCGACATCAAGGTGTATGGCGTCCAGGCCGCCGGAGCCCCCTCCATGGCCGAATCGATGAAGAGACGCGAGAGGGTACACCTCGACTCCGTCTCGACCATCGCCGACGGCATCGCCGTCAAGGAACCGGGCGACCTCACCTATGAGCTGTGTGAGAAATATGTCGACGAAATCGTGACCGTCAACGACGACGAGATCGCCGCCGCCATCCTCGCCCTGATAGAGAAGCAGAAGCTTGTCGCCGAAGGAGCCGGAGCCACCGCCGTGGCCGCCGCGATGTTCGGCAAACTCCCCGTCGACGGCAAGAAGGTTGTGTGTCTTGTCTCGGGCGGCAACATCGACGTCAACATCCTCAGCCGCGTGATAAACCGAGGGCTGCTCAAGAACGGGCGCCTCTGCCAGCTCGAACTGGAGGTTCCCGACAAGCCCGGCACCCTCTCGCAGGTGCTGAAAGTAGTCGCCGACCACGGCAGCAATGTGTTGTCTGTAAGCCACGAGCGCGTATCGGCCGCGTCGCAGATCAACTCCTGCACCCTCCATCTCGAACTGGAGACCCTCGACAACAACCATGTCGAAAGGCTCAAAGCGGCCCTTGAGGAAGCCGGATTCCCGGTTGTCTGACCTCACCCCGCACATACACCTTAAATACCCCCTGATACCATGTCACGTCTGATTACCCGGCAGGAAATAGCCGAGGCCGCCGAAGGCGCCTACACCATGGCGCGTGTCGACAACGGCGGACATAACGCCCACTACATCCCCTACCTGGCCAACGTCCCGTCAGACCTTTTCGCCCTGACGGTGACGTTGCCCGACGGGGAGGTGTTCAGTTTCGGAGACGACGCCTATCTCTTCGGAATAGAGTCCGTATCGAAAGTGGCCACGGCCATCCTGGCAATGAAACAATGGTCGCCCGAGATGGTGTTGCGCAAAATCGGCGCCGACGCCACCGGGCTCCCCTTCAGCTCAATATTCTCGATTCTCCTTGAGAACGACCACCCCTCCACCCCACTGGTCAACGCGGGGGCAATATCCACCTGCTCGATGGTCAAGCCCCTGGGCAACCCCGTCGGGAAGTGGAAGGCCATCGTAGACAACATGGTGTCGCTCTTCGGGTCAGAGCCGTCGCTCATCGACGAGCTCTACCGCTCGGAGTCTGACACCAACTACAACAACCGCTCGATGACCTGGCTGCTCAAAAAGCATGACCGTCTCTATGACGACCCGATGATGAGCCTCGACCTCTACACCCGCCAGTGTTCGCTCGGGGTCACATGCCGCCAGCTGTCGGCCATGGCCGCCACCATCGCCAACGGAGGGGTGAATCCACTGACCGGGGAGCGCGCCTTCCCTGAGGAGATTTCCCCGAAAATCATCAGCATGATGGCCTCGGTAGGTTTCTACCAGCACACCGGCGACTGGATGTTCTCCTCCGGACTTCCGGCGAAGACCGGCGTGGGGGGCGGCATCGTCGGGGTGCTGCCCGGCCTGCTGGGCATCGCGGCCTTCTCGCCCCGCCTCGACCAGGCTGGCAACTCCGTCAGGGCCCAGGCCGCCATCAAGCAGTTCATGCAGACTCTCGGGCTTGGAATCTACAACTCGACCCAGGTGGAGCTGGCCTGAAAACACCCTGTTTGCCGTTTTCTTGCATCTTTTTTATATAAAATCTCTGTTTTTTCAGGCATAAAGCATTGATATAAGCTTTTTTTTGCTAACTTTGCCAAAAATCATCGCAAACGGGGCGGCCAATCGCCTCCTCCGTCTCCCTCACGAATCTGAAATCCTTAAATATCCAACACAGTAAAACAATGAAAGAATTAGTTGAAAAGGTAGCTTCCCTCTATGAAGCTTTCCAGAAAGAGGCCCAGGCCCAGCTCGAAAACGGCAACAAGGCCGCCGGCACACGTGCCCGCAAGGCTTCCCTCGAAATCGAGAAGGCCATGAAGGAATTCCGCAAGGCTTCCCTCGAGGCTGCCAAGGCATAAGCCCAGCATCACAACCGCTTTTCAAGGGCGGGAATCCGGTCTGAGACATTCCGGGTTCCCGCTCTTGACACACCCCGACAGACGCCCTGACGCGCCTCTCCGCAATACCGCCGAAAAAAGATGACACAGATGATGATGAAGCCCGACGAGAACCTCCGCAGGGCGTGGGATTTCGTGGAACGAACCGGAGTCAGCATTTTCCTCACCGGGAAAGCAGGCACCGGCAAGACCACCTTCCTCAAGGAGGTGATGAAAAACAGCGCCAAGACGGCAGTCGTCGTGGCCCCGACCGGGGTCGCCGCCATCAACGCGGGGGGAGTCACCATCCACTCATTCTTCCAGATTTCCCCCGCCCCCTACATCCCCGGGGCGGAGACCCGCGACAGCTACGGATTCTCGAAACACAAGCTCAGGGTCATCCGGTCAATCGACCTGCTGGTGATTGATGAAATCTCGATGGTCAGGGCCGACCTGCTCGACGCCATCGACAACGCCCTGAGGAAATACCGCCGCGACTCCCGTCCGTTCGGCGGCGTGCAGCTGCTCATGATCGGCGACCTGCAGCAGCTCGCCCCCGTTGTCACTCCCCGCGACGAGGAGATTCTGCGCGGCCATTACTCCACCCCATACTTTTTCGGCAGCCACGCCCTGAGCCAGATTCCCTACGTAACCATCAGGCTCGAAAAGGTGTTCAGGCAACAGAACCTTGATTTTGTCGAGTTGCTCAACCATGTGCGCGACAACAGCCTCACAGAGGCCGACCGCCGGATGCTCGACTCCCGCCTCGACCCCGCCTTCATCCCCGACCGCGAAAGCGGCTACATCCGCCTGACCACCCACAACAACTCGGCCGACAGCTACAACGAGGACCGTCTGCGCCAGCTCCCCTCCGGGGCGGCAAGATACAAGGCGCAGGTAAAAGGCACATTCCCCGAGCTCGCCTATCCAACGGCCGAGGAGCTTGTCATCAAACCCGGCGCGCAGGTGATGTTCGTCAAGAACGACACCGTGGCACACGAGTATTACAATGGCCTCATCGGCCATGTCGTTGACGCCGGGGAGAAGAGCGTCAGCATCCGTGTGCCGGGTCGCCAGACGTTGATTGAAGTCACCCCCCAGGTGTGGGAAAACGCGAAATACAAAATCAACGAGCAGACCAACACGATAGAGACCGAGGTGCAGGGGACATTCACCCAGATGCCGCTACGCCTGGCCTGGGCCATCACCATCCACAAGAGCCAGGGACTGACATTCGACCGGGTGATCATCGACGCCGGGGCGTCATTCGCCCCGGGGCAGGTCTATGTGGCCCTCAGCCGCTGCCGCACACTCGAAGGGATGGTGCTCGCCACCCCCATCGCCGAGGAATCACTGCGTCCCGACCCCGCCGTGGCCGAATACATCCTCCATCAGGCCGAAGCCGCCGAGAGAAGCGTCGGGATGCTCGAAGGGATAAAGGGGGACTACTACCGCCAGCTGCTGACCGAGCTGTTCACCTTCCGCGACATCGCCACCCGCGAGGAATCCCTCTCGCGCCAGGTCTATTCCAACTACCGCCACAGCTACCCCCAGGAGAGCGCCGACCTCGAACGCATCGCCCGCGACCTGCGCAGCCGCGTCATCGAGGTCTCCGACAAATGGACAGCCCTGATACGGACCAGCCCCATCCCCCACCTCTCCTCTGATGATTTCCTCCTGCGCGTCCGCAAGAGCGCCGTCTACTTCTACAACACCCTCATCGACATATTCGGCAACGTCATCCAGCGTTGCGCGAAAATCAAGACCGAAAACAAACGGGCCAACACCCGTGTGGCCGAACTGACCCTCGAGCTAAAGCAGTCTGTGCTGGCACGCCTCTACCTGCTGCGCGACATCAACGAATACGGCTACACCATCTCAAACTATCTCGGCTCAAAACAGCAGGCCTGGATGAAAGCCACCCGCGACCCGGCGGAGGAGGCCAAGGCCCGACGCCGCGAGGAGAAGGAGGCGCAGCGCAAGGCAAAAGCGAAGGAACGCTCCGCCCGGCAGCCCCGCGCCCCCAAGGAGTCGACATACGACATCACCTACCGCCTCTTCCGCCAAGGGCTGTCGCGCGAGGACATCGCCCGCGAACGCGGACTGACCACAACCACCATCTCAAGCCATCTGCTGAAATATATCCAGAACGGCACCCTGACAGTCGAGGAGGTGTTGCCCGCCGTGGCCATCAACGCCATCACCTCTGTCATCACCCGCCTCGGCCCGGAGGCCGGCTACACCGCCCTGACCGAAGCCCTCCCCGGCATCGACTACAACGACATCCGTATGGTTCTCTCCACCCTCCCCAAGTCCTGAACCTCTCCCCTCCCGGCTACCTCTATCACAAAACTTCCAAAAGAGAGTTTCCCGAGATACCCACAGGGGATATTTCTGCCCTTTTGCCAGCATTCACTTTAAAACACCAACATTTTGACACACAAAAACTCACAATTATATATTAACATTTCATAATCATAATTTTCAAGTATCTAAAATTTCATTAAATTTATTTGGATTTTGTTTATCCAAACATTATCTTTGCGATATGAATAGTTTCACTCCAACCTCAGACAGGGGTGTCTCTTTCATCTACAATCAGTTTCTTTCACTTTTAAACACAGGGCTTATGAAAAAAGACAATCAGCTTGCTCGCATCGAGCAATTCCTTGGGCAACTCCAGCCCCCCCGAGTCAAAGGACGCAGTCATCCTCCTCGACTCCGAAATGGATTCGACAGGTGCAGCTGACGATATGACAAACAACTTTCAAAATTGCAAAAGCTGTCGCAACTACGATCCATCTGCATGTGGAGCCAATGGATACAACTGCTCGAATTACAGTGGTGCATGTGGCGGTTCTACCAATGGTGAATTATGCTTCAATGAAAAAGCGGACGCCACCAACAAAACTGTCGGTTGTTGATATTAACAACATCCCCTTAACCTAATCACTGCACTCTCCATAAGATATGGAGGGTGTAGTTTGCAATATTAACTTCTTTATCAGAGATAATCGTTATGAGGGCATCTAAATGTAATCAGTTCCGTCAATTATTATCAATCATAATTTCCATTTTCGGGCTTGCGTGTTCCGCGCAAATCCGAGGGACAGTAATTGATGACACCGACATACCAGTGGAGGGAGCCGCGGTCGTAGCATTGCAGCTTCCCGACAGCACATATATCGGAGGTGCCCTCTCTGACCAAGACGGCAAATTCCTGATAGAAACCACATCCGGACTTGCCGACATCATCTTGCGGGCGGAAGCTATCGGTTATGGCAAAACGACAATCCACGCCTCACTGACAGACACAAACAAAATCATTCTTCCTCATAGCGGCATAGCCCTCAATGAAGTAGTGGTCAACGCTCCAAAACTGACCGTCTCACCCGGCAGGTTCACATTTTATCCGGGAGACATAATCAAGGATGCCCACGACGCCATGGAGGTAATGAAATTCGTGCCGATGGTCAGAGTGGGCAGTGGCGGCATATCTCTGCTTGGAACTGCCCCAAAGATTCTCGTGAATGGCAAAGAATCCATCATGGGCTCCTCCGGGGTAATCAACATGCTCAAGCTCTCCGACGCGGCCAGGATAAAGCGGGTGGAAATCATAGTGCAGCCCGGTGTCGCCCGGCAAGGGGAGGGGCCTATAATAAACCTGATACTCGCCCCTCGCATCGGCAGTATGGGAACCGCCGACCTTACCCTCACCTATTCAGAAGCCCTTTCCCCACGAATACAGGCGTGGTATGGCGGGGAATGGGAAAAATGGCAGTTTTCCTGTGATGTAGCCCTTCTGGAAGTAAAATTCAAAACCTCAGGAGAATCGACATACACCGAGTTTGACCCCTCTCTTCCGGAAACCGTCGACAGGCAACCGTCAATGACCAAATACTCGACATACCGGACTGCATCAACCATCTATTCTGTCGCCGCCACGGTCGGGGCCAGCGTGGACCTGGGGCATGACAATTCCCTCGGAGGCTCACTATTCTTATCCTCCGATTACTCCAAGGATGAAAGACACAGCCTTGTCACCATCATGCCGGACGCATCAGACCTAAACACTTCAAGCCTTTCAAAACGGCCTTTCAATCCCACGTGGGTGATAGGCAGAATGAATTATGACCACAAGCTTGATTCCCTCGGCAGCACCTTGCGGGCATCCCTTTCTTATCAGGGTTCATTCAAACACAATGAGACATCATATACCCCCCTCGCATCCATGCAAGGCGAAAAGTCGGCCACCGACATAAATTCCATACAGCTGAAAGGCAACTGGAACAAACATCTCAATGACCGGGCAAGCATAGATGTCGGGACAGATGCCTTCTACGACAATGTGAAGCGACAACTGCGCAAAAGCTCCGACGGCAGCCTTTCGGGAGAGCTGACGCTTGACGATGACCTGCGACAAACCCAGGCGCAATTTGACCTCTTCGCCGGGGGTGAATACCGGTTCTCGTCATTGTTTTCAATCAGCCTCGGAGTCAGGGGCAGATGGTATCGCCGTGAAATCGACCAGTATGTGCAGCGGGCCAACCGCAAATTCGAGGATTTCTACATCCTTCCGACAGCATCGGCTAGTTTTGCGTTCAGCCCTATGCACATGGTCACCCTCGGATATACCTCGGGGATTGAACAACCCGAATATTACCTCACAAATCCCATCAAATACTGGATGTCGCCGGAATATTACTCCACCGGAAATCCCGACCTCAAGGCAATCAACATCCACAACCTGCATCTCAACTACATATTGCTCCAAAAAATCAACCTCAGCGCCAAAGGAATATTAAAAAACAACCTCGCGGAACAGGCAACCCTTTCCGCCGGTGACGGTGTCACCTATTTCAAACCGCTTGAAACGGGCAATTCTCGCGCCTTGGAGCTACGGACAGGATATTCCAACGGCTTCTTCTCCTACAGATGGTATGTCTCGGCCGATGTAACCTATAATCTCACACGCCTTGACAACCGAGACCTCCCGTCGAGCCTTACCGAAGGGGCGCAGACAGACTCACGCTGGTCGGCCCGTCTGTCCTCCAGCGTCACTCTCGGCAAAGACCGTTCATGGACGCTTGGTGTCTCCGGAGACTATCAGTCACCACAACACAATACCTTCTCAACAATAAGAGGATATGCCGATTTCGGCATTTCCATAATTAAGCGTTTCAAATTCGGTGGCAGACTGATGTTCATAGCATCCAACCTCCTCAACCATCACCGTTCAGGATGGTATGACTGCGCCGCTTACTCCCAGACATTCCGAAACCAAACCAACACCCGCAGTTTCTTTTTGAAATTTGACATAGACTTTGGCAAACCATTCCGTATGCGCGCCAATCCGTCATCCGCCGACAGACAGCTGGAATAGCCCTCCAATCCTCCCTGTTTTTCAATTTTCAAAATACCGTTTTGGTAATTGCCGGAGAGTTAAAATGTAGCCGAATCATCAACAAGCGACTATCATCCACCGCATCCAGCATTGTTAAATATAACAATTATACATTTCAACACAACATAAAGACAATTTCAAATTTTGATTTTTATTGATAAAAATTTGGAATATTCAACATTTTTGCCTAAATTCGCAAATGCAGTTAGTTTCACTCCAACCTCAAACAGGTGTGTCTCTTTCTTTCATAATCAGTTTCTTTCACAATTAAAAACAGAGCTTATGAAAAAAGACAATCAGCTTGCTCGCATCGAGCAATTCCTTGGGCAACTCCAGGCTCCCGAGTCAAAGGACGCAGTCATCCTCCTCGACTCCGAAATGGATTCGGCAGGCGCAGCTAACGTGTCACCTCTTGGAGCTAACGGGGTATGCAGCAACAAAAAAGATTCAGCGTGTTCATCGAATGCTGCTGTATGCACAAACATAGGGGCCGCATGCGATGATGCCGCGAATATGGACAAATGCTACAACTTCGAGGCAGTAGTCAGCAAAGATCCCTGCAGTTAATCTGTCAGTCATCCTATGGACTCATAACAGCGAGAAACATTGGCATATTACTGTTATGAGTCCGGATGGTATAAAAAGCAAGGAATGAATCATTTTGACACCATTTCGAAACCGCTCCAAATGCAATCATCTACCATCATAGAATCATTTTATGAAAGCAAGCATTTTCAACAATTACATCACGCTTGGCAATGGAACTATACTGGGATACAATTCATTCACGCGTAGGTTTGCCGTAATTCCCAGAAATCTGCATCTCGCTTTAACCGAGACCTCTACAAATATGAATTCTGACGGGGACGATTGGCCAAGTCAACTCAAAGAGGCTGGATTTCTTATACCCGACTCCTTGGACGAAGTCGCCGTCCTTGACCGGGAAATAACAGAAGAAGACTTCAATCAGTCTTTTGCTGAAATACATGTCAATCCCACTCTTAACTGCAATTTCCGGTGCTGGTATTGTTACGAAGAACATCAGCCCGACTCCGAACTGGGTCCGGAGGTTTATGACGCGTTATGCAACTATATTTCCAACTTGTTGGAATCTCCTGTGAAACGTCTTAACCTGGGATTCTTCGGAGGAGAACCGTTGTTGAAGTTCGACAAAATATGCAGGCCACTGATTGAATGGACTGCCGAAAAGTGTCGTTCGAAAGGTGTATGTTTCCATACTCATTTCACGACCAACTCCTATCTGCTCACACCTGAGATTGTAGACTTCCTCAAAAAATATGAATGCGGCCTGCAGATAACACTCGACGGCCATCGGGAATTCCACAACAAAGTAAGATTCGCCAAAGGAGGCCATGGGTCATATGACCGCATACTCCACAATGTGGCGATGGCATCGGAAGCCGGTATCAGCATCGTGTTAAGAATCAACTATACTATGGGTAACCTTGACTCGGTAGGTGACATCATCTCAGATCTCGCCAACCTAAAGCTGAAAGCTCCGGAGGGTATAGTCATCAACTTTCAGCGCGTGTGGCAAGACCGTCATAAGGGGGAAAACGACCGTATGAACTCAAAAATATCGGAATTCTATGGCCGTCTCAAAGAGCTTGGAGTGGGCTTCAGCCTGCCTGACCTTAACAATCCCCGCACAGGGAGTTGCTATGGTGACAAGCGGAATTACATCTGCATCAACTACAACGGAGACTTCTTCAAATGCACCGCCCGAGATTTCAAAACCAACCGACGCGCAGGGCATCTTGCGCCGGACGGTTCCCTCATCTGGGAACCGGGCCGCAAGGAGGCATGGGAAAATGGGAAGTTCTCATTCAATGTATGTCGTGGATGCCGTATCGCGCCTTTATGTCTCGGCGGTTGCCGACAGAGAGGTGTCGAGTCGGTCGACGACGGAAGCTGTCCGTTAGGTTATGACGAGAACCGAAAAGATGAGATTATTCTCCAGAGATTTGAATACCAATACCTGAAATCCTGACAAAAATCTCATTCATATGACACACAACTTACGACACATTCTTAATATCCTCACCTCATATACGGGCAACACGCTTTGCCTGCGAATGGCGGCAATCATTCTGCTTGTTTTCTCAGGTAAGTTCGCCCCTGTCAAAGCCCAGATACAAGGTATTGTCATTGATGACGATGAAAATCCAGTGGAAGGAGCTGCCGTTATCCTATTGCAATTGCCCGACAGCACATATATGGCGGGAACCGTCACTGACGAGACAGGGAAATTCCTCTTTGAGACCACCTCAGCCGACACCCCGATGTTTGTCAGGGTTGAGGCCATCGGATATGAGATGACGACCATACCGGCTTCTGCCGGGAACGCAATAACCGTCAGGTTGCCACACAACGGTGTGGCTCTGTCGGAAGTTGTTGTCAAAGCGCCAAGCATAAGTGTCTCCCCGGGAATGTTCTCTTTTTTGCCCGGCGACCTCATCAAAGATGTCAACAACGCATTTTCGGTATTGGAATATGTCCCGCTGTTGACAGTGAACGCGGTCAAGGATGAGGTATCGATAATCGGCAGTGAGGGATGCAAGTTCCTCATAAACGGCAAAGACCCCATTATGCCGCCTGCGGCCATCATGCAGATGCTCCGGAACTCAGCTCCGGGGAGGATAAAAAAAGTCGAGATCTGGCTGCAACCGGACATAAACCGCCAAGGGGAAGGGCCTATAATCAACCTTGTGCTCGCTCCTCGAAAAGGCAGTATGGGCACTGCTGACCAGACATTCGTTTACAAAAACGCCCTGTACTCAAGGCAACAGTTATGGTATGGAGGGGAATGGGACAAATGGCAGTTTTCAGCCTTCGTGTCAGCCAACGAGCAAAAAGACAAATCGGAATTACTATCCCGCTATACGGTTTTTAACCCCGCCGACCAAAACTCAGTGGTCCTTGACCAAATCAGCTCATCGAAAGATGACAATGACAGCTACGGTCTGGCAACCTCATTAGGAGCGAGTCTTGACCTTGGCCATAAAAACTCATTGGCGATATATGGACATCTATCGTTTGATTATGACAAGAACAACAGCCAGTCGAACACAAACTGGCTGACAGAGAACTTCACGGATGAGACATCCAGTCTGTCAAGACGAGGATTCAGCCCCGAGTTTGCACTCGTGGAAATAAAATACTCCCATGATCTGGACTCACTGGGCAGCTCCCTCAGTGCCAAAGCCTATTATACCGGTATGTTCTCTAAAACAGACAACACCTTCATCCCCGTCACGGCCCTTGACGCTTACCGTCGGGAGAACAACTCCAACTCAATTCAGCTCAAGACGGAATGGTTTAAGATGTGCAACCGGCGTTTGTGGTTCATTCTCGGATTGAATGCCTTCCACGACAATGTCCATAACAAGGTAGGGGTCGGCGACAATGGGAATCTCTCAACAGCTCTCGTCTCCACAGATGACCTGACCCAGTTACAGACCCAGGCCGACCTGTTCCTCTCAGGCAATTACAAACTCTCGGGAATCGTCAGCCTCAACGCCGGTGTGAGAGGCAGATGGTACAAACGTTCAATAAACCAGAAGATACAGGATATCCGTCATAACTTCGAAGACTTTTATCTGCTGCCTCAGGCTTCAGCCAGTTTCTCATTCCATCCGCAACATATGTTGATGGTTTTCTATAATTATTCCATAACGCAACCGTCTTATTTTGACACGAATCCCATTGTCACCTGGACTTCGCCGGAATATTATTATACCGGTAATCCCAACCTGAAGGCTGTGACCACCCATACAGCAGGATTTTTATACTCCATATTCAGTAAAATAACCCTGCGCGGCAATTTCTCATTCAATGACAACATCTCGAAGAGAGCCACGATTCCACATTCAGACGGCATAACCTCGTTTCAGCCTCTCGCCATAGGGAAATCTCAGGAATACAGCCTGACGGCAGCGTATGCCAACTCTTTCTTCTCGCGGCGATGGAGACTATCGGGAAATGTCAACTTGAAACTCATCCATCTCGACAACAACCGGCTGCCGGCCGCCATAGCCGAACCGTCCCAGACCACATCCCAATGGGCTGTCAACCTTGACAACTCGATAACCTTGGGAAGCGACCGCAGTTGGACTTTGTATCTTCACGCCTACTACCGTTCTCCACAACGATTCACATTCTCCAACACAACCGGCTACGCGTCATTCGATATCGATATCACCAAGAGTTTCAATTTCGGAGGACGAATCAGTCTCGAATTCAACAACCTCGCCAATCATAAGTCTCATTCATGGTATGAATGTGGCAGCTATACATTTGATGCCCGTCATATTCTCAACCAGAGAAGTATACTGGTGAAATTCGACATCTCATTCGGGCGCCGATTTGACAGGCGGGAAATCGGGGATGGATTCAGTGAGTTCCAGACCCGATAACTCCTCGGAACTGTTTTAACAGTTCTCATATTATTAACTAAAAACAACTGCCATGTCTCGCAAACAACAACAATCCCGCATCGAGAAGTTTCTCGAGAGCATCTCCACAAACAGCGGAAACGACAGTGTCATCTTGCTTGATGCCGAAATACAGTGAAAACAGCCTGTTCGCCCAACACCCAACGATGCTCCAACTCCATCGGAGCCTGTTCTGCGGGAGGTATCATAAACCAGAGGATATGCGACACTCCTCACCCGGTAGTCAGCATGCCCGGGTGTGCCAACTGAAACGACTTGTAAAGACAAGAGCACCTTGTTTCACTACTACCACCAGATCGAGCAGTCGGACTGCGGGGTGACCTGTCTGAGGATGGTCGCCCGGCATTTCGGCCGCAAGATTCCCGTGAAGTTTCTCCGCTCCCGGGCCGACCTGTCGCGCGGCGGCATTTCCGTCAGGGGGCTGAAGGAGTGCGCGGAATCAATCGGCCTGAAAGGATACGGGGTGAAACTCGGTTCCGGGCTGTTGGTGGATGCTCCCCTACCGGCCATTCTCCACTGGAACCAGAACCATTTTGCCGTGTTGTGGAAAGTCAGCAAGGGGAGATACTTCGTGGCCGATCCTGCGGCCGGGATGATGGTCTATTCCCGGGAGGAGTTCGACGCGCATTTCTGCGGCGACGGGGAGAGGGGCATAGCCCTGATTCTCGCCCCGACCGAAGAGTTCCATTCAATCAGCTTTCCGGCCGATGACAGCCGGGGGAAGATTTTCCGCGCCCTGCGCGACAGCATCAGGGAGCATTGCTCCACCTACCTGCTCATCCTGTCGCTGGCATTGCTCGCGCTGGGAGCGAGCATCTTTGTCCCGCTGCTGATGCAGAAGACCATCGACGAGGGCATCGCCCGGCGCGACATCCCGCTTGTATGGCTGCTGGTCATCGCCCAGATTGCCATCTTCGCGGGAAGCCAGCTGACCACATCCGTCTCGGGATATGTGGTCAACAAACTCGGGCTGCAGCTCTCTACCGGAGCCGTGGACCGGTACCTGACGAAACTTGTCAGCCTGCCGCTGCGTTTCTTCGACTCGCGGGTGAGTTCTGACCTCATCCAGAAGACCTACGACCAGGAGCAGACCCAGCAGTTCATGCTCCAGACCCCGACGACCCTGTTGCTGACGGTCATCAACATCGCGGTGTTCTCCGGCCTGCTGCTATGGTTCAATCCCTGGATTTTCCTCGGCTTCCTTCTGCTCACGCTTACCGGTCTTGTCTGGGAGGGATGGATGCTCCGACGCAGGCGGAGCGTCGATTATGACATCCGCACCATCCAATGCCGCAACAACAACAATGTCTACGAACTGGTCAACGGCATCTCTGACCTGAAAATCCACAACGCCCACAACCACCGGGTGTCACTCTGGCGCACGCTGCAACAGCGGCTCAACCTGCTGCGACGGCGCTCCGAAAACATCCGGCTCATCCAAGGGGGAGGGGCGTCATTGCTATACCAGTCGCGCGACCTGGCGATTACCGGACTGTGCGCCACTCTTGTCATCGGCGACGCGATGACCCTTGGGACGATGGTGACGGTGGCGTTTGTCACCGGACGGCTCGCCACCGGTTTTAGTTCCATCTCCTCCTCACTGTCCTCACTGCAACAGACATCCATCGCCCTCGACCGCAGCAACGACGTGATGGATGAGCCTGCCGAAACTACTGAGGGGAGAATCGACAGCCTTGACGGCGACATAATCCTCCGGGATGTCACATACAAGTACCCCGGCTGCGACAGCCGGCCGGTAATCAGCGGCCTTGACCTGACCATCCCCCGGGGGAAGACCACCGCCATCGTCGGCCCAAGCGGATGCGGCAAATCCACCCTTATGAAACTCCTCCAGGGGCTTTACCATCCGCAACAAGGCTCCATCACCGCCGGGATGGCGGAGGTGGCCACACTCCAGCCCCAGGAATGGGGGAAAATCTGCACCAGCGTCTCGCAGCAGGGCTACATTTTCTCAGACTCGATTGCCCGCAACATCGCTTTGGGGGATGAGTCTCCCGATATGGAGAGGGTGGCCGAGGCTGCCCGCACAGCCTGCCTCGACCCGCTCCTCGACAAACTCCCCCTGAAGCTCCACACCCTCATCGGCCCCTCGGGGATGGAGCTGAGCGGGGGTGAACGGCAGCGCCTGATGATTGCCCGCGCCGTCTATCGCGACACTCCGGTCATCCTCCTTGACGAGGCCACCTCCTCGCTCGATGCCGAGACCGAACGCCGCATCGTAGCCAACCTCTCGGGTTTCTCGGAGGGGCGCACAATGGTCATCGCCGCCCACCGCCTCTCGACCGTCAGCAACGCCGACCTGATTCTCTTCATGGACTCAGGCCGCATCACCGAGCAGGGCTCCCACACCTCCCTGATGTCCCTCGGAGGCCGCTACGCCTCCTTCGTCTCCGGACAGCTCACCTGCTGACCCCCTCCCCCTCTAAATCGATATATAATCTGCCGACAAAGGATGCGGGGCGCAGGGCGGATTTTGGGGATTCGGGAAAAATTCGTAAATTTGTGGCTTAAATTCGGGAGCAGGCCCGGCGGCGGCGTATTGCTGCCAGGATGCTCCGTTCTCAAACAGAAAACAAAACAAACAACTCGCATAACTGACAATGGCACAGCAAGAAGACGTGTTCAAGAAAATCGTTTCCCACGCCAAGGAATACGGTTTTGTCTTTCAGTCAAGTGAAATCTATGACGGTCTGTCGGCCGTTTACGACTACGGACAGAACGGCGTAGAACTCAAAAACAACATCAAACGCTACTGGTGGGAGGCCATGACCCTCCTCCACGAGAATATCGTCGGCATCGACTCGGCGATTTTCATGCACCCGACAATCTGGAAGGCTTCGGGCCACGTCGACGCTTTCAACGACCCCCTGATTGACAACCGCGACTCAAAGAAGCGTTACCGCGCCGATGTCCTCATCGAGGACCAGCTCGCCAAGTATGACGAGAAAATCGACAAGGAGGTGAAGAAGGCCGCCAAGCGTTTCGGAGAGTCATTCGACGAGGCGATGTTCCGCCAGACCAACCCCCGCGTGGCTGAGACCGCAGCCAAGCGCGACGCCCTCCACGAACGTTTCGCCACGGCGATGAACGACAATAACCTTGAAGAGCTGCGCCAGATCATCCTCGACGAGGAAATCGTCGACCCCGTCAGCGGCACCCGCAACTGGACCGAAGTGCGCCAGTTCAACCTCATGTTCAAGACCGAGATGGGTTCGACCGCCGACGGCGCGATGAATGTATATCTCCGTCCCGAGACCGCCCAGGGTATCTTCGTCAACTACCTCAACGTGCAGAAGACCGGCCGCATGCGCATCCCCTTCGGTATCGCCCAGATCGGCAAGGCGTTCCGCAACGAGATTGTGGCCCGCCAGTTCATCTTCCGCATGCGCGAGTTCGAGCAGATGGAGATGCAGTTCTTCGTGCGTCCCGGCTCCGAGCTTGAATGGTTCAAGAAGTGGAAAGAAACCCGCCTGAAATGGCACAAGGCCCTCGGCCTCGGCGACGAGAAATACCGCTACCACGACCACGACAAGCTGGCCCACTACGCCAACGCCGCCACCGACATCGAGTTCCAGATGCCTTTCGGCTTCAAGGAGGTAGAGGGTATCCACTCCCGCACCAACTTCGACCTCTCGCAGCACGAGAAGTTCTCCGGCAAGAAAATCCAGTATTTCGACCCCGAGCTCAACGAAAGCTACACCCCCTATGTGATTGAGACATCAATCGGCGTGGACCGTATGTTCCTCAGCGTGATGTGCTCATCCTACGAGGAGCAGCAGCTTGAAGGGGGAGACTCCCGCGTGGTGCTCCACCTCCCCGAGGCCCTCGCCCCCGTGAAGTGTGCCGTCATGCCCCTCGTCCGCAAGGACGGCCTGCCCGAAAAGGCACGCGAGATTGTCAACGACCTCAAATTCGACTTCAACACCCACTACGAGGAGAAGGACTCCATCGGCAAGCGCTACCGCCGCCAGGATGCCATCGGCACCCCCTTCTGCATCACCGTCGACCATCAGACCCTGGAGGACAACACCGTCACCCTGCGCGAACGCGACTCGATGGCCCAGACCCGCGTGAAAGTCGAAGACCTCCACTCGCTCATCCACGACCGCGTGTCGCTCAACTCCCTGTTGCGCAAACTCGGCTGACATCACCACCATCCGCCGGGCGGCCGACTCAACATTGCGGCCGCCCCGGATGTTAATATCTGACACGACACGTCTGATATCAATCCTCTCAAACAAACGAATTATGAAAAAAAGCTATATCGCAGGCATCGTTATCGCCCTTCTGCTGGTCTTCCTCTTCACCGGAGGCTGCTCCAGCTACAACGGAATGGTTGATGCCGACCAGGCCGTCAAGAAGCAGTGGGGCCAGGTTGAGAACCAGTACCAGCGCCGCGCCGACCTGATTCCCAACCTTGTCAACACCGTCAAGGGGTATGCCGCCCATGAGTCGACAACCCTGCAGAATGTCACTGACGCCAGGGCCGGACTCACCAAGGCCTACAATGAGGCCAACGCCATCTCAGGGGACTCCGCCCAGGCCAACATCGCCGCCTACCAGCAGGCCCAGAGCAACCTCCGCGGCGCCCTCGACATCTATGTCAACGCCGTGCGCGAGGCTTACCCCGACCTCAAGGCCAACACCAACTTCATGAACCTCCAGGAGCAGCTCGAATCGACCGAGAACCGCATCGCGACCGAACGCCGCCGCTACAACGAGGAGGTGGAGACCTACAACAAGAAGGTGTTGCGCTTCCCCGGAAGCATATGGGCGTCGATATTCAATTTCGACCCCAAAGACATGTTCCAGGCCGAGGAAGGAGCCAACAAGGCCCCGAAAGTCGAGTTCTGATGAATTTGGCAGACTTCCCCCCTCTCTTATATTGACTTGCAATGAAAAAAATCCTGACATACATCGCCGGAGCGATGCTCCTTATGCCGGTCCTGAACGCCTGCAGCGACAGTGACGACGAAGACACAGACATCGGCACCATATGGGACCGGTATGAGGAATACCGCGAGGCAAACCTCACATGGGTTGCCCAGCAGGAAGCGCGTCTCAATCCCGACGGCACCAGATACTACGAGCGGCTGCAGCCGCAGTGGAACGCCAACAGCTACATACTCATCCACTGGTTCAACGACCGTTCGGAGACAGAGGGAAACCTCGTGCCGCTGCTGACTTCATCCGTACGCGCCCGCTACATCGGCCGCAACTATCTCGGCCAGGTGTTCGACGCCGACTCAACGAGCGATAACGGCACCTATTTCCTGGTGAGCCAGGTAGTGTCGGGGTGGCAGATAGCCCTCCAGAACATGCACGTCGGGGATTCAGTGGAGATAGTCCTCCCCTACAACCAGGCCTACGGCTCATCCAACCCCAGCGACCTGATTCTCCCCTACTCCGCCCTCCAGTTCACGATGCGTCTCCACGACATCCCCACACTGGAAGTACGTCCCTGACCCCATAATTTGCCGGCGCCTACGATACGCGCGCCACAGACAATAATGCAGGAGCACCGCCCCGCGAAGTCTTGTCCGGAATCCCGGTCAACGACAAAGCGGAGCGGTGCTCCTGCAGTGTTTGTTCTTATCAGGTTTCATATCTTGTCTATGACCAGCGGCACGGAGAGGAATCCGAAGGTCAGGAATGCAAACAGGCAGCTGACGACAAACCAGACCACAAGCTTGACCAAAGTCATCTTGCGCGAAAGCTGAGGAAACGCCCTGTTGAGCGACAACACACCATAAGCTGAGGTCGAAAGGAACACCAGAAGCCCGGCTAATGTATCGTTTAACATCTCGACCGGAGTAAGCAGAAGGCACAGCACAAGATAGGTACAAGTCAGATACAACACCGCTATCATCAGTTCCGCGAAATTGTATCTGCCTTTTATATCCCTGTAATACACCACCCAGGTGCTGACAGCCAAAGGAATCGCCAGCACCATATACTGCAACGTGATGGAGTCATAAAAATAATTAAGCAGCCCGGCATACCAGCTGTCGTCTGATATCACCTCGCTCTTCTCCTCCTTGCCGCTCCACCATGAGACGACCAGAAAAAACACCGAGTTATACAGCGACAGCAACAAAAGCATATTGACCGGCGATACCAGCCCGACACGCCGTCCGAATACATAATCCCTCACCACCGTCCACGGACACGACAGCAAACGCCATAGTGTGACGAAGAAGTTGGTGGAGACCCTCGTCAACGCGCCGAATACATGAGTGGCGAATGAGCGAGTGGTGAAACGTCCGGTGTTGGTAGGCTGGCCGCAACTGGAGCAGAAATTTCCGTCAACCGCCGCTCCGCAATTCAGACAGACATGGCAGGCATCGCGCCCGGCATCACCAATCTCGTCATAAATCCCGGCATCGCCGGATTGAATTATCTGTGATTGTTCATCCATATACCCTGCAAAGATAAGCAAATTTTTCCACCTAATCCCAGTTTGGATAAACTTCTCATTGCAGGGAAAACATATCTGACGCGGAGTCCGTTGGTCTGAAAAACTAAACGGAATCCACGTCAGACAATATAGCAAGTAAAGGCCTTACACGGCCACCGGAACATTCAACGGATCAGCGCGCGGCCACCCCAGACGAGGAGAACGCCGATTATAACGCTCGCACAGAGATAGACGATGGAGGTTGTCCAGTCACCCTTGTTGCCAAGCACCCAGAGGTCGTCGGCAAAGGAGGAGAATGTGGTGAAACCTCCGCAGAATCCGGTGATGAGCAACACATTCTCGCTGGCACTCATCACATGGGCCTTCTCCAGAAGGCCGAAAAACAGGCCGATGATGAAACAGCCTATTATGTTTACAAGGAACGTGCCCATCGGGAAACTGCCGTGGAACATTCCGGAGGCCCACTTGCCGACAAGGTAACGGCCGCAGGTGCCGACAAAACCGCCGCAACCTGCCAGAATCATTGCTTTTATCATTACTTGACAAACTTTAATTGAAACTCTGAGGTTATAACGACCATCCCCTAAAAATAGTTTGCTTTTCATTAAAAGCCACAAAAAACCACCGGCGGCCGAACCGAATCCCGCCACCGGTGGTTTTAATGACAAGAGAAGGCATTTTACTGACTTTCATAAAAAGCCATCCACTCAAAAATGATTATCCTTCTCCGCCCGCCCTCCCCCGGGAGGTGTCGGGCTCTTTTTTTGCTTTAACACGGGGCGTACGCCGCCGGTGGTCATTTCTTCCCGCAGCAACGGGGAGATTCAGACGCGGGGGTTGCAAGCACAACATACGCGCCGGGGACGAGGGTTGCCGGTATGGCGGCCTCTTTGCCAAAGATATTCGACAGGCCGGCCACATCGGGGACTCCTGCTGTATATTCCACCGTTTCCTCCTTGGAGCCGAGGTTGACGGCCACGACAACACGTGAGTCACCCAGAGAACGCTCGAAGATGTAGAGGTCGGGGGATGTGGTCGGGAAGCGCATCATCCTGGCACCCTCGGGATTGCCGGCGGCAAGGGCGGGATTGCCATGCTTGAGGGTGGTCAGTGTCTGATAGAATTTGAAATAATCATTGCGGGGTTCCCACTGGGGAGCCTTGTCTTTCTCGAAGAACTCAAACGCGCGGTTCATTCCGGTCTCCTGGCCGGTGTAGATGAGCGGCATGCCGGGAAGAGTGAAGCTCAGAACGCCGAATGCCTGCGAGAGATTGCCGAGACGCTCGAATTCGGTTCCTTCCCAGGAATTGAGGTCGTGGTTGGTAATCATCTCCATCAGGTAGGTGTCGGCGGGGAACTCGGCGGCCTGCGCGTTGAGCATCGAGTCGATTGCCACAGCATGCTTGACGGGGAACTTCCGCGGCTCTGTCTTGCCGTTGCGGGTATCGATGAATGTGTATTGCCCCTGAGTGGCGGCGATTTCAGAGAAGAGATCTTTCATCGGCCAGTTGTAACCCATGTCGAAGCCCTCGACATGCAGCTCGGGCTTGGTTGCCTCGGCGAGCATGAAAAGCCCCGGCTGGGCGGCCTGGAGCTGAGGACGCGCCTCATTCCAGAAGTCGGTCGGCACCTCTCCGGCGACATCGCAGCGGAAACCGTCGATACCCGCCTCGGTGAGCCAGAATTTCAACGCGTCTATCATCCCGGCACGCATCGCGGGATTGGAGTAATCGAATTTGTAGACGTCGGTCCAGTCATAGGGGCCATACATCTCCCCCTTCTCGTTGCGCACATACCAGTCGGGGTGCTGCTCCACCCAGGGATTGTCACAACCGGAATGGTTCGGAACCCAGTCGATGATCACCTTCATTCCAAGGTCGTGGGCTTTTTTGACAGTGTTCTTGAAATCCTCAAGGTTGCCGAACTCAGGGTTGATGTCCTTGTAGTCACGGACGGCATAGTAGCTGCCGAGCGTACCCTTGCGGTTCTTCTCCGAGATAGGATGGACCGGCATGAACCAGAGCAGGTCTACACCCAACTCCTTGAGGCGTGGCAACTCCTTGTCGAACGCCTGCAATGTCCCCTCGTCAGTAAACTGGCGCAGGTTGACCTCATAGATTACCGCGTTGCGGCTCCAGCAGGGGTGTTTCACTTTTGTCTGGGCAACGGCAGGAATGTTGACCTGCACCGCCTCCTGGGCGGCCGCTGTGAGACCCAACAGCGCGCACATGCCACACGCAACTCCTTTCAGAATCTTTTTCATGGTGATATTGATGATGTTATTGTAAGTGGTTCGGTTTTTCACTTACAAATTTACCATCTTTCACCCACATTTCCAACCCATGCCGTGATTTTATGGCCAAGCCCTCATTCAGGCTTGTCAAAAGCAATCGCTGTCAGCCGTCTCTCAAGCCTCAGGGCAATCGCGCCGCATTCCTTGACAAACGAGTATAGCTCGCCGACAGGCTGCAGCTCAGGCTCGTTGTCGAAATTCAACTCCCCCTGCCATCCCGCGACAAGCCTTGAAATCCGCGCCTCTCTGTCGGTGGCAGCGT
This sequence comes from uncultured Porphyromonadaceae bacterium, assembly GCA_947177635.1. Taxonomy (GTDB): domain Bacteria; phylum Bacteroidota; class Bacteroidia; order Bacteroidales; family Muribaculaceae; genus UBA7173. The sequence goes on from CAMWVQ010000007.1 coordinate 55,276, forward strand.
CAGATGCCCCGGTGGCCCCCGCGCCGATTGTGAGTCGCCTTGTCAATATGTCTGACGAGGAAAACATCTGGTAATCGGCGACAAAGGAGAAACTGTCTTCCAGCACGTCAGGCCATTGGCGCAGGTCGACACTGTTCTGCACCGAGTCGAGCAGCAGGCTCATATGTGACGCGCTTGCCAGCAGGCGTTCGACCGCTGGCAAGCGGGTATTGTCAATCGGCAGCCCCGACGGCCTGAACATGTCGGCAAGGTCATTGAAGCTGAAACCGTGATTGAATGACACATCCTCCCCGCCGCGCCGCCCAACCGGCGTTGTCACCGCGTAACAGTACGACAAAAATATATTTAGCTGATGCAGAAGGTGCGGGATTCTTTTCAGCAGACGGTCTTTCTGCTCGGCCTCTCTGAGACGTCTCTGCCTCTCGATTTCCGACCCCACATCTATCTCAGATTTCATCGACCCGACGGCATTGAGAAACAGTCCGAGGAATATCAGTCCGCACATCACCTCAACAGCCGTGACCGCCTGCGCCCATCCATGGGCCGGGGTGTAGTCGCCGAAACCAAGGGTGGTGATGGTGACGATACTGTAATACAGCCACGACCCGAAGTCTGTGCCCGCCCCGTCGGGAATCCTGAACTGCCCGTCGGGCAACGCCCAGTAAATGAGCGCGAACACCGGCGTGGCCACCACATACAGCCCTATCCATACTATCGGCCTTATATTGGAAACCACATGGAAAAAATGCTTCACCTTATCTGAAACTGTCCCATTCATATCCAATTCATTCTAATCTTTTAGATAAACAACCAGTATATAAATGGGTTCAGCTGTCGTTGATTCCCTTGCAATCACAAAGGAGTTACGTCCACTCACACTGACCTCTTCCGCCCCGTAGGCCCCTACTCCCCTCCAGTAGGACTTTATGGACAACTCTCTTGGCCGTTTCCTCTCCTCACCTTACTATGCAGTCCCCGATTCACTATACGGCGACTGGCGCGAGGTCAGGAAATACGAGACAACTACCTTATGGCCGAAGAGCCTGGAATACGCGCTGGAGGAATATATCGACAGCAACTACCCGGGGCGTCCTGTCATCGTGGATTTATGGAACACATGGTGCGGCCCCTGCCTTTCCGCCATAAAGCAGGTCGAGTCGCTGAAAAAAGACATGGCGGCTTCTGACATCATTTTCCTGTATGTCAGCGATGTTTCCTCTCCATTGCAGGCGTGGGAGTCTGCCGGCTCACGGATAGGCGGCACCTCTTTCACCGGCACCTCGCGGTATCTTGAACTGGCCAAAAAATCGCGGAGTGACCACACTCTGTATGACCACTCCGCCGATTTCTCTCACCGAATCATCTTTCAATGACCCGCGAGACTACCCCATCCTCGAAAATCACCACGGTCTCGTTGCCGTAAATCCATCGGCGTTTCTCGCCTGACTTGCGGATTTCAAGGGGTGGCCCCAGGAGCAGGTTCACCTCGTCGGGAATCATCCCGACAGTCACCTTGCCGTTCATCACTGCGGCGAGGTTGGGCGCCGCGATGTCCTGACGGGTTTCGGCATACTTGGCCATCTCCCCTACATACGCCGCGTTGACGCGTGTCAGCTCCATGACCAGCTCGCCATGGCGTGTGTTTGACTCGGGATGAAGCGACGCCAGGGGCAATGTGCGAGGAATCAACCCTTTCTCACGGTAACGCACGGCCACATCGGTGGTGGCGAAGTCAAATCCGCCGTCGTGGGCTTTGACGGCGATATAGCGGGTGTAGGTGGTCTCCCGGTTGCTTGTTCCCTGTGTGGTTTTCAGCATCGCGGAGAACTCATTCTTGTCATAATCGACAGAGAGCAGACATTCCTCCGCTTCGGTGTCGAAATTGTTTATCGCATAAAGCATTGTTGCCAGCAAGACCTGCCGCGCGTCAAGCCCTTTGACCGGCAGCGAACCTTTGATTACGGCTGAACCGTCGGCAGGCTCGGTCGAGGGATAAAACAATGCGACACCATCCTCCTGGGCCGGAAGCTCCTGGATGGAAATCCACTCGGTGTAGTCCACCGGTGGCTTGGGGTCTTTCTTGCCGGGAATCTTGAATCCCCACGCGTCATTGGTGACGAACATCAACGCCGAAGCGGCAAGTATGACGGCTGTCGTAATCTTTCTCATCTTCTGGTTGTCGGTTGAAAAAGGAGGGGGAGAGGGATTACTCCCCCTGACACGGGTTTTCCTCCCTATCCCCCTCCGCAGGTTTTACAGGATTAATCAAAAGGCCACTCCGAGGCGAATCATGAAGTTGCTGGAGTGAAGGCTCTTCTCTACGCTGTTTGCGTCCTTGTCGTAGTAATAGATTTTGGCGGCAGGGACGAAACCACGCTGGTAGGTGAGGTCGAGGTTGAGACGCTTGTACCATACGCCGACGCCGATCTGCATGCCCGCGTCAAACGCCAGGTAGTCGTAATCATCCTCCAGGTCCTCGGTTGTGGCCTCCCACTTGTCACCGTCGCTGTCGGAGAAGCTGATTTTCTTGCCGGCGAAATCATAGCTGACAAACGCGCCGATATGTGCGTCAAGCTTGATGTCGTCGGTCAGAAAGTACTTGTAGCCGAAGGTGAAGGGTGAATACTTCACATTCCAGGTCAAGAGGCTACCCTTGCTGTCATAGTAATCGTCATACTTGGCGTTCTCGTATTTGTATTTTTCGGAGAATCCACGGGTGCCGATACCCAGCTCCATTCCCCAGTAGAGGCCGAAGTTGCTGATGGGACGCTGGAAACCGAAGTCGATGTCCATACCGGCCTTGCAGCCGAGTGAAGTTTTTTCATTTTCGTCGTACTCGTTTGCCAGGCTGATGGCCTCACTGGCCCCGGCGATGTTGTTGAACGACACACCCAGACGGGCATACCATACGGTGGATGTCTTTGACTTGGAATAGGAATATGACGACATGACCTGGGCGGAGGCGGAGATAGCCATGAAGGCGGTCGCCACGATAAGCAATAGCTTCTTCATTTTGTTGTGTAATGTGATTGTACCGGCAAGGCAGACACCTGGCCGGAGGGTTAAAGATTATGATGGTTTTTCTGTATGTCTCACTTGACAATGCCCTGGTTGCCCTGTTGGCCCTGCTGGCCTTCTGTCGAAACCGACACGGAGGTCTGGGCCGCAGGGTAAACAACGCCGATCATGTCGATTTCGGCTTGGGTGGCCGGACGGAAGTTGGTGTATTTCACCGGGAAGCCCGACAGCTCCACGATGAGCATCTTGGTGTCTTTCTCATAGACATATGAGTCAAACAGCGGCTCGATGATGGCATCGGCGTCTGCTTCCTGGCAGGCGCGGTAGAGAGCCCTCATCTCGTCGTTGCGGATTTCACCCATGGTGATGTTGCCGATTGACTGGTCGAGAGGGAAGTAATAGGGGCCGAAGGTCTCGCGGGAATTGCTGAGCATCTTCATGTCGAATATCTGGGGAGTCACGAAAGTGCGCACCTCAGGGGAAATCTTGCGGGCTTCCGCGCGCTCGAATTTCTTGGGATTGGGATCTTTCTTCTGGGCGAATGCCGGCGCGGAGGATGCCAGCACGGCCACAGCAAGAGACAGGAGTATCCTGTTTTTCATGATTGGTTCACCCTGTGTTCGTGTCGGGGGCAACTGTTGGTGGCGGCCGACCCCTCGCCGCCTGATGAAAAAGGCTTGAATCTCTGGCTTACACATATAAAAAAGGCGGGATCTGCATCACTTTGCTTATCCCATCCTTAAGGCTTCTCGCATTGCCATCGACAGAGGATAAGCAACGTCAGTCAGCCCACGCCTTGGATATGGAATATTCCCACTCCACGCCGTTTGCTCCCGCAAGGGGCAGACAGCGCGTGGCCAGGAAATGGATTTCCACAATCAGCGCGAACAGTTTCGTTGCTTCATCTTCTCTGTCTTGAAAATTTTGCGAGAATTTTAAGGATAGAAGACAAACGTCATGAAACGTTCTTTACATATGTAACCGGTCTGCCCCTCTGGGCTAACCGACACTGCAAATTTACAACTTTTTCACATATCTTCCAACACCCCACATATTTTTACCATCTCTGTTTTATAATATGGCCACAAAAACAACCGCCCGGCTGTCTCGCGGGGAGGCAGCCGGGCGGCTATCATATTCGGGATGGCTTATCAGCCTATCTTTTCAGGAGCGGGAACGGGGGCAAGCTCGGTGTCGGAGACAACAACGTCGTTGATATCCTCTTTCGAACCTACCACGAGGCGTTCGTACTGGCGCAGACCGGTACCGGCGGGAATCAGGTGTCCGCAGATCACATTCTCCTTCATGCCCTCGAGGGTGTCGGTCTTGCCGTTGATGGCGGCTTCGTTGAGCACCTTGGTTGTCTCCTGGAAGGAGGCAGCCGACATGAACGAGGAGGTCTGGAGGGCGGCACGGGTGATACCCTGCAGAATCTGCTCGGAGGTGGCGGGTACGGCGTCACGAACGGCGACTGTCTTGAGGTCGCGGCGCTTGAGGGCGGAGTTCTCGTCGCGGAGCTTGCGGGCGGTGATGATCTGGCCGGGCTTGAGGTTCTCGGAGTCGCCGGCGTCAACCACGACCTTCTTGCCCCAGATGCGGTCATTCTCATCCATGAAGTCGCGCTTGTCGACAACCTGCTGCTCGAGGAAGCATGTGTCTCCGGGATCAAGGATGTTGACCTTGCGCATCATCTGGCGGACAATCACCTCGAAGTGCTTGTCATTGATCTTCACACCCTGCATGCGGTACACATCCTGTACTTCGTTGACGATGTATTCCTGCACGGCGGTCGGGCCCATGATGTTGAGGATGTCGGAGGGGGTGGTGGCTCCGTCAGAGAGGGGTGTGCCCGCGCGGACGTAGTCATTCTCCTGTACCAGCACCTGCTTCGACAGGGGCACGAGGTATTTCTTCTCCTCGCCGAGCTTGGAGGTCACGCAGATTTCACGGTTACCACGCTTGATGCGGCCGAAGGTAACCTCACCGTCGATTTCCGAAACGATGGCGGGGTTGCTCGGGTTACGGGCCTCGAACAGCTCGGTAACTCGGGGCAGACCACCGGTGATGTCACCGGCGCCGGAGGTGGAGCGGGTAATCTTGACGAACACCTCACCGGCCTTGATGTCGGCGCCTTCCTCGAGCATGAGGTGGGCGTTGACGGGGAGGGCGTAGGTCTTGAGGATGTTGCCGTCCTTGTCGACGATACGGGCCTCGGGCACGCGGGTGCGGTCTTTCGACTCGATGATGATTTTCTCGCGGATGTTCGACTGCTCGTCGGCCTCGATGCGGTAGGTGACATTCTCCACCAGGTTCTCATACTGGATTTTTCCGCCGACTTCGCTGACGATAACGGCGTTGAAGGGGTCCCATTCGCAGATGACATCACCCTTCTTGACCTTGGCGCCGTCGCTGAAGTAGAGCTTCGAACCGTAGGGAATCTGGGCGGAAGTCAGCATGAGGCCGGTCTTGGCGTCGATGATGCGCATTTCGGCCAGACGACCGATTACGACTTCGACGGGACGGCCGTTCATATCCACCTCGTCAGTGGTAACGGTGCGGAGTTCCTCGATTTCGAGCACACCGTCGTAACGTGAGGTGAGGGTGGAGACGGCGGCGATGTTCGACGCCACACCACCGACGTGGAATGTACGGAGTGTCAGCTGTGTACCCGGCTCACCGATTGACTGGGCGGCGATAACGCCGACAGCCTCGCCGATCTGGACGGGACGGTGTGTGGCCAGGTTGCGGCCGTAGCACTTGGCGCAGACGCCGTGCTTTGACTCGCAGGTGAGCACCGAGCGGATTTCGACAGACTCGATGGGGGAAGCGTTGATTCGGTCGGCGGCCGCGTCGTTGATTTCCTCCCCGGCGTGTACGATAATCTCGCCGGTGGTGGGGTCAACGATGTCGTGGACGGAGACACGTCCGAGGATTCGCTCAGCCAGTGAGGCGACAACCTCGTCGTTGTTCTTGATTTCACGGCATACGAGGCCACGGAGTGTGCCGCAGTCCTCCTCGCGGATGATTACGTCGTGGGCCACGTCGACAAGACGACGGGTCAGGTAACCGGCGTCGGCGGTCTTCAAGGCGGTATCCGCAAGACCCTTACGGGCACCGTGGGTGGAGATGAAGTACTCCAGCACGCTCAGACCCTCCTTGAAGTTCGCGAGAATCGGGTTCTCGATGATCTGGCCACCTTCGGCACCGGCTTTCTGGGGCTTGGCCATAAGACCACGCATACCGGCGAGCTGACGGATCTGGTCTTTCGAACCACGGGCTCCGGAGTCGAGCATCATGAAGACAGAGTTGAAGCCCTGGTCGGCCTCGGTCATCTGCTTCATCAGCACCTGGGTGAGCTGTGAGTTGACGTGTGTCCAGATATCGATGATCTGGTTGTAGCGTTCGTTGTTGGTGATGAAACCCATCGCGTAGTTGTTCATCACCTCCTCTACCTGGGCGTAACCCTCCTTGACGATGGCTTCCTTTTCTGGCGGGATGATGACGTCACCGAGGTTGAACGACAGACCGCCGCGGAAGGCCATGTAGTAACCCATGTTCTTGATGTCGTCGAGGAACTGGGCGGAGCGGGGGATACCGCATTTCTTGATGACCTTGCCGATGATGGTGCGGAGCGACTTCTTGGAGATGAGCTCGTTGACGTAGCCGATTTCCTTGGGCACGAACTCGTTGAAGAGCACACGGCCCACGGAGGTGTTCTCGATGAGACGCTTCACGGGGTTGCCTTCCTCGTCGATGTCGTCGACCATCACGCTGACGGGAGCGTGGAGGGTGACGCGGCCTTCGTTGTAGGCGATCTGGGCCTCTTCGGGGCCGTAGAACTTCAGGCCCTCACCTTTGGCTCCCTTGCGGAGCTTGGTGATATAGTAGAGACCGAGCACCATGTCCTGCGAGGGAACGGTGATAGGCGCGCCGTTGGCGGGGTTGAGGATGTTGTGTGAGCCGAGCATCAGCATCTGGGCCTCGAGGATGGCCTCGTTGCCGAGGGGGAGATGGACGGCCATCTGGTCACCGTCGAAGTCGGCGTTGAAGGCGGTACATGCCAGCGGGTGGAGCTGGATTGCCTTACCCTCGATCATCTTGGGCTGGAATGCCTGGATACCGAGACGGTGAAGTGTCGGGGCTCGGTTGAGCAGCACGGGATGGCCCTTCATCACATTCTCGAGGATGTCCCATACCACGGGTTCCTTGCGGTCGACAATCTTCTTGGCCGACTTGACGGTCTTGACGATGCCGCGCTCGATGAGTTTGCGGATGACGAAGGGTTTGTAAAGCTCGGCGGCCATGTATTTGGGCAGACCGCACTCGTGCATCTTCAGCTCGGGGCCTACGACGATTACCGAACGGGCGGAGTAGTCGACACGCTTACCGAGGAGGTTCTGACGGAAACGTCCCTGCTTACCCTTGAGTGAATCTGAGAGAGACTTCAGGGGGCGGTTGGCGTCGGTCTTGACAGCCGATGACTTGCGGGAGTTGTCGAGCAGTGAGTCGACGGCCTCCTGGAGCATACGCTTCTCGTTGCGCAGAATCACCTCGGGAGCCTTGATTTCGATGAGGCGCTTGAGGCGGTTGTTGCGGATGATTACACGACGGTAGAGGTCGTTGAGGTCGGAGGTCGCGAAACGGCCGCCGTCGAGGGGCACGAGGGGACGCAGCTCGGGGGGGATGACAGGCACTGCCTGGAGAATCATCCATTCGGGCTTGTTGCGTCCGGCCGACGCGCGGAACGACTCTACCACCTGGAGGCGCTTGAGGGCCTCGGTCTTGCGCTGCTGCGAGCCGTCGGTGTTGGCCTGGTCACGCAGGGCGTAGGAGAGGTCGTCGAGGTTGAGGGTCGACAGGAGGTCGTAGATGGCGGTCGCACCCATCTTGGCGACGAACTTCTCGGGGTCGTCGTCGGGAAGGTTGCGGTTCTCGGCGGGAAGCTTCTCGATGATGTCGAAGTACTCCTCTTCCGAAAGGAGGTCATATTTTGCCACAGGACGGTCGGGATCGATGTCGGCGGCCGCGCCGGGGTTGATTACGATGTAGCGCTCGTAGTAGATTACCGCGTCGAGCTTCTTGGAGGGGAGGCCGAGCAGGTAACCGATCTTGTTGGGGAGGGAGCGGAAATACCAGATGTGGGCTACCGGAACAACAAGCTTGATGTGGCCCATACGCTCACGGCGCACCTTCTTCTCGGTTACTTCCACGCCGCATCGGTCGCAGACGATTCCCTTGTAGCGGATGCGCTTGTACTTGCCGCAGTGACACTCGTAGTCCTTTACCGGGCCGAAGATGCGCTCGCAGAAGAGGCCGTCGCGCTCGGGCTTGTAGGTGCGGTAGTTGATGGTCTCGGGTTTCAGCACCTCTCCCGACGATTTCTCCAGAATCTCTTCAGGCGAGGCAAGCCCGATGGTAATCTTGGAGAATCCGTTTTTAGCCTTTGTTTCTTTTCTAAAAGCCATATATGTTGTTGGTGTTTTTAGCTGAAAAAATAACTGTTTTTCCCGGTATATCCCCGGCTTTCGCGCCGGGGATATGTATAACGGAAAAGTCGGCGGATTATTGCTCGAGGTTGATGCTCAGTCCGAGGCCCTGGAGCTCGTGGAGAAGCACGTTGAGCGACTCGGGGATGCCGGGGGTGGGCATGGGCTCACCCTTGACGATGGCCTCGTAAGCCTTGGAGCGGCCGGTCACGTCGTCAGACTTGATGGTCAGAATCTCCTGGAGGATGTGGGAGGCGCCGAATGCTTCGAGCGCCCAGACTTCCATCTCTCCGAAACGCTGTCCACCGAACTGCGCCTTACCGCCAAGCGGCTGCTGAGTGATGAGTGAGTACGGGCCAATCGAGCGGGCGTGCATCTTGTCTTCAACCATGTGGCCGAGCTTGAGCATGTAGATCACACCCACGGTTGCGGGCTGGTCGAAACGCTCGCCGGTGCCGCCGTCATAGAGGTAGGTCTTACCGTAACGGGGAATGCCGGCCTTGTCGGTCCATTCGTTGAGGTCTTCCATTGTCGCACCGTCGAAAATCGGGGTGGCGAACTTCTCGCCCAGCTCGCGGCCTGCCCATCCGAGAACGGTCTCGAAAATCTGGCCGAGGTTCATACGCGAGGGCACACCCAGAGGGTTCAGACAGATGTCGACCGGAGTACCGTCGGCAAGGAAGGGCATGTCTTCCTGGCGCACTACGCGCGACACGATACCCTTGTTACCGTGACGACCGGCCATCTTGTCACCCACACCGATCTTACGCTTCTTGGCGATGTAGACCTTGGCGATCTGGATGATACCGGAGGGGAGCTCGTCACCGATGGAGATGTCGAATTTCTTGCGGCGCAGCTCGGCGTCGATTTCCTTCGACTTGCGGAGGTAGTTGACGATGGTCTGGCGGATGAGGTCGTTCTTATGGGCGTCGGCGGTCCACTTCGACAGGTTGATGGTGTCGTAGTCGATGCCTTTGAGCACGGAGGGAACAAAGTTCGAGCCCTTGGGGATGATGTCGGTGCCGAGGAAATCCTTGACTCCGGCAGAGGTCTTCCCTTCGGTGAGCACCATCAGCTTGTTGACCAGCAGGTCTTTGAGGCTGTTGAGACGTTCCTCGTATTCCTCGTCGAGCTTGGGCAGCAGGGCCTGGGTGGCCTTGTTGCGGCGGCCGGTCTTGTTGGCGCGCGAGAAGAGGTTGGTGCCGATGACAACACCCTTGAGTGAGGGGGAAGCCTTCAGCGAGGCATCCTTCACATCGCCGGCCTTGTCGCCGAAGATGGCGCGGAGCAGCTTCTCCTCGGGAGTGGGGTCAGACTCACCCTTCGGGGTAATCTTACCGATCATGATGTCGCCGGGAACCACATGGGCACCCAGGCGGATGATACCGCGCTCGTCGAGGTCTTTGGTGGCATCCTCCGACACGTTGGGGATGTCTGAGGTAAGTTCCTCCATACCGCGCTTGGTCTCGCGCACTTCGAGCGAGTACTCGTCGACATGCACGGAGGTGAGGATATCCTCCTTCACCATGCGCTCGTTGAGCACGATGGCGTCCTCATAGTTGTAACCCTTCCAGGGCATGAATGCCACCTTGAGGTTACGGCCCAGCGCGAGCTCGCCATTCTCGGTGGCGTAACCCTCGGTGAGGATGTCGCCACGGGAGACACGCTGGCCACGCGAGCAGATGGGACGGAGGTCGATAGTGGTCGACTGGTTGGTCTTGCGCCACTTCGGTATGTTGTATTCCTTGACGGCATCCTCGAAGGAGACGAATTCCTCCTCCTCGGTGCGGTCATAGCGGATGCGGATTGTGGTAGCGTCGACGAACTCGATGACACCTTCTCCCTCAGCCATGATCTGGGTGCGGGAGTCGCGCACAAGCTGTCCTTCGATGCCGGTGCCGACGATAGGAGCCTCGGAACGCATGAGGGGAACTGCCTGGCGCATCATGTTCGAACCCATCAGCGCACGGTTGGCGTCGTCGTGTTCGAGGAAGGGGATGAGCGAAGCCGCGATCGAGGCAATCTGCTGGGGTGACACATCCATCAGCTCGATTTCGTTGCCGGGGACAATCGGGAAGTCGGCGTCCTGACGGGCCTTGACCTTCGGGTTGATGAACGAACCGTCGTTGTTGACCGGGGCGTTACCCTGGGCAATCATCTTGCCCTCCTCCATCTCGGCGGTCAGGTAGGTGACATCGGCGTTGTCAAGGTCAACGACACCATTCTCAACCTTGCGGTAGGGGGTCTCGATGAAGCCGAGGTCGTTGATTTTCGCGTAAACGCAGAGCGACGAAATCAGACCGATGTTAGGACCTTCAGGAGTCTCGATGGGGCAGAGACGGCCGTAGTGGGTATAGTGAACGTCTCGCACCTCGAAGCCGGCACGCTCACGCGACAGACCGCCGGGGCCGAGGGCCGACAGACGGCGCTTGTGGGTGATTTCGGCCAGAGGATTGGTCTGGTCCATGAACTGCGACAGGGCGTTCGTTCCGAAATATGTGTTGATCACCGACGAGATTGTCTTGGCGTTGATCAGGTCGATGGGGGTGAACACCTCGTTGTCGCGCACATTCATACGCTCGCGGATGGTGCGGGACATACGGGCCAGTCCGACGCCGAACTGGTTGTAAAGCTGCTCGCCGACGGTACGCACGCGACGGTTGCTCAGGTGGTCGATATCATCGACATCGGTCTTCGAGTTGATAAGCTCGATGAGATACTTGATGATCTCGATGATGTCCTCCTTGGTGAGCACCTTGACATCCATGGGGGTGTCGAGGGAGAGCTTCTTGTTGATACGGTAGCGGCCCACCTCGCCAAGATCGTAACGCTTCTCTGAGAAGAAAAGGTTGGTGATGACCTCGCGGGCAGACGCGTCATCTGGCGGCTCTGCGTTGCGGAGCTGCCTGTAGATATATTGGATAGCCTCCTTTTCGGAGTTTGTGGTATCTTTCTGGAGAGTGTTGAAGATGATGGCGTAGTCAGAGGAGTTGGCCTCTTCCTTGTGGAGCAGGATGGTGTCCACGCCTGATTCGAGAATCAGGTCGATGCCCTCCTCGTCGAGCTCCTTCTCGCGGTCGATGACGACCTCGTTGCGCTCGATGGAGACCATTTCGCCGGTATCCTCATCCACGAAGTCTTCCACCCAGGTGCGGAGCACACGGGCGGCAAGCTTGCGGCCGAGGGCCTTCTTCAGGTTGGTCTTGTTGACCTTGACTTCCTCGGCCAGGTCGAATATGTCGATGATGTCCTTGTCGGTCTCAAGGCCGATGGCACGCAGAAGAGTGGTCACAGGGAGCTTCTTCTTGCGGTCGATGTAGGCATACATGACATTGTTGATGTCAGTGGCAAACTCAATCCAGGAGCCGCGGAAGGGGATGATACGGGCCGAATAGAGCTTGGTACCGTTGGAGTGGGTGCTCTGTCCGAAGAACACACCGGGCGAACGGTGGAGCTGCGACACAACGACGCGTTCCGCGCCATTGATCACGAAAGTGCCCTTCTCGGTCATGTAGGGAATCGGGCCGAGATAAACATCCTGGATTACCGTCGCGAAATCCTCGTGGTCGGGGTCGGTACAGTAGAGTTTCAGCTTTGCCTTGAGGGGCACGCTGTATGTCAGGCCACGCTCCAGACACTCCTCGATGGTGTAACGGGGCGGGTCGATGTAATAGTCGAGGAATTCGAGTACGAAGTTGTTACGGGTGTCCGCGATGGGGAAGTTCTCGGAGAACACCTTGTAGAGTCCCTCGTTGTTCCTTTTTTCGGGAGGGGTGTCGAGTTGCAGGAAGTCCTGGAACGACTTGAGCTGAACCTCGAGGAAATCAGGGTAAGGAAGCGGATTCTTTACCGAGGCAAAATTTACGCGGGGTTTTGCGGTGTTTGCTTGGGATGACATCTATGATATTGTTAAGGGAACTCGAAAAGAAATTTTATATGCAAGAGGGAGGATTGAAACGCCGGGGACAGACTCTGTCCGAACAATCGCCAGACTGCCATAAGCCATTGATATGCAAAAACTTCAGCACATCAGACGGTGTTTTGAAGGCATTTGGATGTCGCTAAATAATCTTAAATAAGTCTAAATTAGCAAAAATAAATCCAAATTTAGTTAATTTCATCCCCCCTCTTACACAAAAAGGTTAAGCGTCTGCCCTGCGGCAGACACTTAACCAAAACAGCCTGAGGGGTCAGGCGAAGTATTATTTCAGCTCTACTTCAGCGCCAGCCTCTTCGAGAGACTTCTTGAGGTTCTCGGCGTCAGCCTTGGCGAGACCTTCCTTGAGAACGCTGGGTGCGCCGTCAACCATCTCCTTGGCTTCCTTGAGGCCCAGGCCGGTCAGCTCCTTAACGAGCTTTACAACCTGCAGCTTGGCAGCACCGGCCGACTTGAGGACAACGTCGAAGTTGGTCTTTTCTTCAGCAGCGGGAGCACCGGCGGCGGGACCAGCGGCAACAGCGACAGCAGCAGCTGCGGGTTCGATGCCATATTCCTCCTTGAGGATGGTAGCGAGTTCGTTTACTTCCTTTACGGTGAGGTTAACTAATTCTTCTGCAAGAGCTTTGATATCTGCCATTGTAGTATTGTTTTTTGAGTGTTTGCGTTTTGTTGAATGTGATTGTTGGCGAAGGCGCTATTATGCTTCCTTCTTGGAGAGGGTTTCGAGGATGCCGTGGATGGTATTGCCACCAGACTGGAGGGCGGAAATAACATTCTTGGCAGGCGACTGAAGCAGAGCCACAACGTCGGCGATGAGCTCGTTCTTGCTCTTGATATTGGCAAGGGTCTCAAGCTGGTCTTCACCAACATAGATTGTCTCTTCAACATAAGCGGCTTTGAGACGGGGGAGAACGTCGTCCTTCTGACGGAACTTCTTGAGAAGCTTGGCAGGAGCGTTTCCGACGTTGGCACACATCAGCGAGCTTGCGCCCTTAAGGGCGGGGTAAAGCTCGTCATAGTTGCCATCGAGAGTCTCGAGAGCCTTGTGGAGCAGAGTATTCTTGACAACCATCAGCTTGATGTCGTTCTTGAAGCACTCGCGACGAAGCGCGGAGGTCTTCTCGGCATCGAGACCGGCGGTTTCCACGAGGTAGAAGCAGCCGTATTCCTTGATGGTTTCTGCGATTTTCGATATGATGAGTCCTTTCTCTTCTTTTTTCATTGTCGTAGTCTTTTTTGAGATTAGTCGTCAATGGTTTTAGAGTCGACTTTGATGCCGGGGCCCATTGTGCTCGAAACGTAGATACTCTTGATGTAAGTGCCTTTGGCGGTTGCAGGCTTGAGCTTGATCAGGGTGTTGATGAACTCTTTGGCATTGGCCTTCATCTGCTCGGGGGTGAAAGACACCTTGCCGATTGATGTGTGGACGATACCGTTCTTGTCAACCTTGAAGTCAATCTTACCCTTCTTGACCTCCTCAACGGCCTTGGCCACATCGGGGGTCACAGTGCCGCTCTTGGGGTTAGGCATAAGGCCACGGGGACCGAGTACACGGCCGAGGGCACCAATCTTACCCATGATAGCGGGCTGGGTGATGATGACATCAATGTCGGTCCATCCGCCCTTGATTTTCTCAATGTATTCGTCAAGACCCACGTAGTCAGCTCCAGCAGCCTTGGCTGCGCTCTCCTGATCGGGAGTACAGAGCACGAGTACGCGAACCTGCTTACCGGTTCCGTGAGGAAGTGTCACGACACCACGCACCATCTGGTTGGCCTTACGGGGGTCAACACCCAGACGTACATCGATGTCGAACGAAGCGTCGAACTTGGCGTAGTTGGTTTCCTTTACCTTTACTGCGGCCTCAGCGAGCGAGTAGGCCTTCCCGGCTTCAATCTTCGATAAAGCTAACTTCTGATTCTTAGTAAGTTTTCCCATGTCAATTGAAGTTTATTAGTTGTTTTCGGGGAAAGCACCCTTTACGGTGATACCCATGCTCCTGGCAGTACCGGCAACCATCTTCATGGCCGAGTCAACGGTAAAACAGTTCAAATCGGGCATTTTGTCGGTAGCGATTTCCTTTACCTGATCCCAGGTCACCTCGGCCACCTTGTTACGGTTGGGCTGAGCTGAGCCTTTCTTTACCTTGGAAGCCTCGAGCAGCTGAATAGCCACCGGGGGAGTCTTCACGATAAAGTCGAAGCTCTTGTCGGTGTAGTAAGTGATTACTACAGGCAGAACCTTACCGGCCTTATCCTGGGTGCGGGCATTGAATTGCTTGCAAAACTCCATGATGTTGATACCCTTGGAACCCAGGGCAGGACCTACTGGGGGCGAGGGATTGGCAGCACCACCTTTGATCTGCAATTTGATCTGTCCAGCAATTTCTTTTGCCATTGTGATTAAAGCTTTATTTATTTAACGAAACGCGCCTATCCGTTAGCGGGCCTGGAGATGCGTAACCAACTCTCGATACCCTCCGGCAAAGCGCCATACTTACAAAAACCTTCTTCAGACATCCGGCCCGCGGGGCCGTCAACCTTCAGGAAATTCAAGGTCACTTCACACAAACATTTCGCGCGGCGTCATTCTCTTCACCCGTTGCCGGGAAACAAGGGATTGACTGAATCCGTGCGAACTATTTGAATTGAACTGAGATTACTCCCTTTCGACCTGTGAATTCTCAAGCTCGAGGGGCGTTTCGCGTCCGAAGATGCGAACCATAACCTTGAGCTTCTTCTTGTCGGGGAAGACCTCGGTGATCTTTCCGTTGAACCCGTTGAAGGCGCCGTAGTTGACCTTGACGGTCTCACCGACCATATAGTCGTTCACGCCATCCTCAAGATTCTCGTTGATCTCGTCGGCTGTTCCGAGCATCCGCATCACCTCGCTCTCGCGCAGCGGTTCGGGCCTTGCGTCCTTGCCGCGTCCTTTAAGGAAGTCGATAACGTTGGTGGTGTTGGTGAGCTCGTGAACCACTTCTCCGATAAGCTCGGCCTCCACAAACACATATCCCGAGTAGAGGTTGCGTTCTTTGACAACCTTCTTCCCGTTCTTCACTGTGAGTACCTTCTCAGTAGGAATCAGCACCTGAAAGACGTGATTGCCAAGGTCGGTGTTCTTAATGGCACCGTCAAGGAGTTCCTTGACCTTGGCTTCCTTCCCCGAGATGGCGCGCAGAACGTACCATGCCTTGCGGGGAGCCGAAGTCCTTGCGACTGCAGATTTTTCGGTATTCTTTTCAGACATTTCGATCAACACTAAAAAGGATTACTTATGGAGGCTGTAGATAAGGTGCATAAGATTCTCGACCACTTGATCCATGACTAATATTATCAGGGCGATAATAACGGAAGCAAGCATCACGATACAAGCGCTCTTAATCAGCTGCGTCTTTGTAGGCCAAGAAGTCTTATAACGAAGTTCGTCGTAAGACTCCTCTATGCTCGTAAGTAATTTCAATTTTTTCATTTGCGATCTTTTAGCACGGGTTGAGAGACTCGAACTCCCGACACCTGGTTTTGGAGACCAGTGCTCTACCAACTGAGCTAAACCCGTATTGGAAGTCAAAGGCGCTTTTCCTCGGCGTGGCCTCGGGCCGCGCCTTTGACTTTATGGTGACTATCGGCAGGTCTTAGCGACCAGACGAGTTATTAGTCGAGGATTTCGGTGATCTGACCGGAACCTACGGTGCGGCCACCTTCGCGGATAGCGAAGCGGAGACCCTGGTCGCAAGCAACCGGAGTGATGAGGTCAACGATGATCTCAACGTGGTCGCCGGGCATTACCATTTCCACGCCCTCGGGGAGGGTGATCTCACCAGTCACGTCGAGAGTACGAACGTAGAACTGGGGACGGTAGTGGTTGTGGAAGGGGGTGTGACGGCCGCCTTCTTCCTTCTTCAGGATGTAGACGGAAGCCTTGAACTTGGAGTGGGGCTTAACGACACCGGGGTGGCAGATTACCATACCGCGCTTGATATCCTTCTTGTCGATACCGCGGAGGAGGAGACCAACGTTGTCACCTGCTTCACCCTGATCGAGGAGCTTGCGGAACATTTCGACACCGGTAACGGTGGACTTCATGTCTGCGCCAAGACCCATAATCTGAACTTCGTCGCCGACCTTAACGATACCGGTTTCGATACGACCGGTGGCAACAGTACCACGACCGGTGATCGAGAACACGTCTTCAACAGGCATCAGGAAGGGCTTGTCGATGTCGCGGGGAGGCAGGGGAATCCAGCTGTCAACAGCGTCCATCAGCTCAACAACCTTAGCTTCCCATTCGGGCTCACCGTTGAGAGCGCCGAGAGCGGAACCGCGGATGATGGGGGTTTCGTCGCCGTCGTATTCGTAGGCTGAGAGGAGTTCGCGCATTTCCATTTCAACGAGTTCGAGCATTTCCTCGTCGTCAACCATGTCGCACTTGTTGAGGAACACAACCAGACGGGGCACGTTCACCTGACGGGCGAGAAGGATGTGCTCGCGGGTCTGGGGCATAGGACCGTCGGTAGCGGCAACCACGATGATTGCACCGTCCATCTGAGCGGCACCGGTAACCATGTTCTTCACGTAGTCAGCGTGACCCGGGCAGTCAACGTGAGCGTAGTGACGGTTAGCGGTCTCGTACTCAACGTGAGCGGTATTGATGGTGATACCACGTTCCTTCTCCTCGGGAGCGTTGTCGATCTGGTCGAACGACTTAACCTCGGAGAGACCCTTCTTTGCGAGAACGGTCGTGATGGCAGCCGTCAGAGTAGTTTTACCGTGGTCAACGTGACCGATGGTACCGATGTTAACATGCGGTTTGGTTCTTTCGAATTTCTCTTTAGCCATAACTTGCTATAAATTATTTTTTGGTGATTAAAATCTGGGTGCGCGCCTTTCCGGAGATGGAAATTTAGCGCAGAAAGCCAACCGTCAGTTAGCTGTTCAGCCTTTCCGGAGGGAGAGGTGAGCGTCGGACTACACCGAGCGAGACTGACAACGATTGGCAACTTTTCCGTCCGCCTCCCGACCGGAGGAACCGGCGAGCGAATCGGGCGGGATTTTCAGCCGAATTGCCACGGGAATGACAGGCATCACCGGGGCTATCGGGTGTTAAGAGAGCCGATGACGGGATTTGAACCCGTGACCTCTTCCTTACCAAGGAAGTGCTCTACCACTGAGCTACATTGGCAAATATTTGCTGAGGAATCTCAGCGTGAGTGAGGAAGAACCTCGTTCAAGAGCGGAAGACGAGGCTCAAACTCGCGACCCTCAGCTTGGAAGGCTGATGCTCTATCAACTGAGCTACTTCCGCATTTAGGACTTGACGGCAGAATCCCGAGGGATTCAAAACGCAAGGAAAATTTTGTGGGCGCGGATGGATTCGAACCACCGAAGGCATAGCCAGCAGATTTACAGTCTGCCCCATTTGGCCACTCTGGAACACGCCCCTATAGCGAAATTTACTTTCCAAATGCTTAAACAACTGAGCCTCTTGTCGGATTCGAACCAACGACCCCGAGATTACAAATCACGTGCTCT
>CAMWVQ010000008.1 GCA_947177635.1 uncultured Porphyromonadaceae bacterium
GGTCATATCCTTCGATTGAACCATCTTCGGTGTGACTCGCCCCCTGACCGGGTAAACATCAGAATACAGACATTAAAAAGAGGCCATCCGGAGAATCTCTCCTCCCGGATGGCCTCTTTTTCTTAATGTGGGTTATCGTGTCTTACCTGAGATTCGCATGTCTTGGAATCCCCTCATCTCATATCACCCGGGAGAGAGTCCAGGTGGAACCCGCTCCCGACAGGGTGATGGTCGAGCCTGAAATCCTGAACGAGACCGAGGAGCCCAGCGTGTTGGCCATCACGCTCCCCTCCTCTATCACCATCACATCTCCCGTCACGAGATATTTGTAGGTGTCTGATTCCTCATATCCGTCCTCCCGGATAATCTCGGTGAATGTGCCGTTTGACTTGAACTCGAGGCGCACGTAAAAATCCTCATAACGGGGCTGTCCGCCCCAATTGGTTCCGGCAAGGACATCTGATGTCGATCCACCCTGCTCTCCGCCTCCGGTGCTTCCTCCCGTGTTTCCACCTGTGTTTCCTCCCGTGTTTCCTCCGGTGTTGTTGTTTCCGTTGCCTCGGGCGAAGTTCATCACATCACCATCCTCGTCTACCAGGCGCATAGCCGTCGAGTTGAGCAAGCGGATGGTGTAATGGTCTGTCCATCCATCTTCCCATGTGATGGCAAGCACACCCCTGGAAATGCTCCAGGTGAACAGTTCATCTATGTTTGAGGCCGAATTGTATTCGACGTAGTCATAGCCGGTATGGTCTGCGCTGAAATTCACCCCATATTTCTCATAGTCGTCAAACCAGCTGCCGACAATGAGGGTCGAGTATCCTTCAGGATCATCATCGGCCGGTCCGGGTTCATCTTCGTCGTTGCCGCAGGAGGCAAGCATGATTACCGGGCAAACTGCCATCAGGACCAGGAGCAGTCGCCATACTTTTGCAATGTTCATAGTTTTTGTAATGTTCATAAGTTTGTGATATTTTAGGTTACGATTGGTTAGTTTCCACAGCAGGAATGGTCACATGCGTTTGGTCGCGAGCACCGCACTGCCGACACCTCTGACCTGGGCAGACACACAGATTCCGGCCCATTCAGAACGAGCATCCCGCTCGTAACGGTCAAGCTCGGATTCCACCTCGGACAGCAAGTCCCTTTCTTCGGCTGTCAGCTTTGACTGGGACGACAGTTCCCGGTATGTGCTGAGGTAAATCCGGCAGAGGGTGCTGGCCTCCAGATAGTAGTCCCGCATCTTCGGATTGATGTTACACATGGCAACATAATAGTAGTAGAACGGCTGTTTGATTTCCACATAGGTGACCCCGTCATAGGTATGCTGGCTGTAGGAAGCTCCGTCATCCGGACCTCCCGAAATCGAATATGCTTCCGCCTCCCCATACTCCCCGAAAGCCAGTGTGTATGACACCGTCTTTCCGGGATACCGGGCTTCGAGGGTCGAGGTGATTGAGATGTTCCAGTAATAGTCACGGTAAGAGCAGGATGCGTTCGCGAACCGCTTGAGTTCGACAGCCTCTGAGCCGTCGTCACCGCCAGTTTCGGCCCCATCTTCCGTGTCGGGCAGACGAGGTTCATCCTCCTCTCCTCCACAAGAGACGAGAGTCATAGCCGAAAGGAATACCGCGAAAGCGACCGCAATTCTGAGCGTTTTGAATCTGTTCATTTTCTGAGATACTTATATGGTTGTCTGGTTGGATTGTCTTTATCAGGCAGCCTGTCACATTGATACCGCCCAGTCAAGGGTCGGGAAACCGTCGCGACCGGTGGCCCACGACGAGTACCCCGACTTACACCGGGAGTTGAGTTCTGCGGTTGTCGAAGCGGACTTCATCTCCGACTCTGAGAGCAGATGATTGTTTGACAACTTGTTACGGGTCGTCTCCTTCACAATATTATAAAGAGGGCCGCTCACAAAATCAAGCCCATAACAACCAGACACGAGAGCGTTTCCTGAGTTAACAGACAGATACCCCACAATCGCCGCCGGCTTGGAGCACTTGACCTGGGCCACATTCACACAGTTTATAATTCCGGAAGTGGAAGTTGTGCCGAAATTCCACCCTACTATACCTCCGGCATAGTCAGAGCTGCAAGTCACAGTCCCGCTGTTGACACAGTTGATGATTTCGGCCCCGCTTCCGGAAATTCCTCCGACATAATTCTTGGCTCCGCTGACGCTCCCGGTGTTGACACAGTTTCTGACCACACCGGATACCCTCTGGTTGAATGATGTGATTCCACCCGCACGCTCATACCCGTAGACCGCGCCGTGATTGGAGCAACGGTCGACGATGCCCTTATAGGCACACCCCACCACACCCCCGGCACGCTTGCCGGAGACAGACGCATAGCTATGGCAGTTTTCAATAAGGAGTTGGCCATTCTTGCCCAAAGCATATCCCGCGATTGCGCCGCAATACGGAGGACACTCCACATATGAATCCCTGACCGTCAGATTCTTCACACATCCCGACAATATTCCGAAGAGACCTCCGTAGATATTAGCCGTGCGGTTGATATAGACGCCATACACCGTATGGCTGTCTCCATCGAAAGTTCCGGCGAAATAGGTCGGTTTTTCCTCATAACCGGAGCCAATCGGTATCCATTGCTCGAAGCCCGGAATACCTGCCTGGTTGAGCGTTCCGTCGGGATTGAGCACGTTGCTGTTGACTCTGATGTCTGATGTCATACGAAAATATTTGCCCGAAAAGCTGTTGCCATTCCTTACCTGGTCTGAGAGGAAACGCAGGTCGGCGGCATTGCGCACGAGATAAGGAGAGGAGGCCGTCCCGCTTCCAGAGAGGGTGGTCGAGACCTCCCCGCGATTTGCATGGTCAGCCCAGAACGGGTCTCCATCCTTGCCGCTGGGGTCGACCAGGCCTTCATTGGGCCTATCTCCCTCAGGCCCGTCGTCAGGGTCTTCCTCATCAGTGTTCCCGCCATCAGGCTTTCCATCGCTGCGGACATAGGAATGGCTGTCGATTACAAGCTCGTTTTCCGACAGCCTGACTATTGTCAGCGTCTCGCCCGAAGCGAGCTCCCAGGCAAGGTGAAGACTCTTTCCGGTAATGTTCCAGGTGAAGTTGTCATTCGGAGCGGCTGCATTTCCTGTGAAATCATTTCCCGAGCCGTCGCTGTTGAAGGTCAGACCGTAATTCCGGCTCTCGTCAAACCAGTTCCCCACAATCAGCCGGGAATAAGTCGATTGGGATTCATCGTCACCGTCATCCTTGTCATCCTCTTCGTCACCGTCATCCTCATCCTCTTCGTCACCGCCAGGCTTGACCGGAACCTCCGGTTTTTCAGGCATCAAAGGTTCATCCTCCTCTCCTCCACAAGACACAAGAGGCGATGCCGCGAGAATGGCCGTCAGCAAGACTGCCAGTCCCCGTAGTGTAAATCTGAACATAAGATTGAATGGATTAAAGATATGTAAAAGCTTGCCAAACATAAAGTCGAGATACGAAAAAAGCGTGAAGCTACAACTTGTCGCTCATTCCACCTCTTGAGGCCTTCGCATTGCCCAATCTCAGTAGGAACGAGCAACGCAGAAGCCCACGCTTATATGCAAGCTGACTTACGGCGAGGTTTCTCACGAAACACACCGCCGCAACCCGGATTTACATATCCACGGACAATCAACGTTGCTTCATCCTTGACTGAGATTTGAAGTTTGCGAAGTTTCAAGAGGTCAAGAACAAAGCGTAAATTACGCTTAATATGTCAGTTACAACCCTCCCACATTCACCCGTCGGGGCTTCTGCGGATTGGTTATTTTTTGCAAAGATAGGCGTTTAATCCCTAAATGTCGAACCCGCCATTGTTAATTTATGCTAAAACCGGTTTCACTCCTCACTCCATATACCTCACACTTTAATATATAATACAGGTATATAAAAATATCTCATACGGGTCTATAATACGCTCCTCATATATAAAACACCCCTCATAATATCCCTCCATCAACAGCGAAACGTGAAACCGGCGGCGTATATACGCAACGACTCCCGGCGGGTGTACGCCGGGAGTCGTTTATCAGATTATTTCAACAGGAGTATCAGTCGGCGAGCTTGGCCTTGATGAACTCGCGGTTGAGGCGGGCGATGTTGCTCAGCGAGATGTTCTTGGGGCACTCGGCGGCGCAGGCACCGGTGTTGGTGCAGTTGCCGAATCCGAGCTCGTCCATCTTGCGGACCATGGCACGGGCGCGGCGGGCGCGCTCTACCTGGCCCTGGGGAAGAAGGGCGAACTGGCTTACCTTGGCTGAAACGAAGAGCATTGCCGAGCCGTTCTTGCAGGCTGCGACACAGGCGCCGCAACCGATGCAGGTAGCGGAGTCCATAGCCTCGTCAGCGACCTCCTTGGAGATGGGGAGGTTGTTGGCGTCGGGCGCGCCGCCGCAGTTGAACGAAACGTAGCCGCCGGCCTGCTGGATTTTGTCGAACGCGTGGCGGTCTACCATAAGGTCGCGGATAACGGGGAAGGCTGCCGAACGCCAGGGTTCGATGGTGATTTCATCGCCATCCTTGAACTTGCGCATGTGGAGCTGGCAGGTGGTGATGCCCTGCACGGGACCGTGGGGATGTCCGTTGATGTAGAGCGAGCACATGCCGCAGATGCCTTCGCGGCAGTCATTGTCGAACACCACGGGCTCTTCACCCTTGTCGACGAGCTGCTGGTTGAGCATGTCGAGCATTTCGAGGAAGGAGGAACCGGTGGAGACATTATCGAGGTGGTACTTGACGAACTGCCCGGGTTCCTTGGGCCCACGCTGACGCCAAATCTTGAGGTTTACGCTAATTGTAGTTTCCATAATTGATTACGGGATGTTATCTGGTTCAACGTGGGATTACGACTTGTAGTTACGGGTCTGAACCTTGATGGCCTCATACTTGAGGGGTTCCTTGAGCAGGACGGGCTTCTCGTCCTCGCCGGTGAACTTCCAGCAGCCTACATACATGTAGTCTTCGTCGTTACGGGCGGCCTCGCCGTCGGCTGTCTGGTACTCCTCGCGGAAGTGGGCGCCGCAGGATTCGTTGCGGTGGAGGGCGTCGATGGCCATCATACGGGAGATTTCAAGGAAGTCTTCCAGGCGGAGGGCCTTCTCAAGCTCGGTGTTGAGCGATTCAACCTCGCCTACGATGCGCAGGTCAGAGTAGAACTCCTTCTTGATCTTGGCGATTTCGTCGACAGCCTTCACGAGCGACTGGAGGGTGCGGCCCATGCCGACAAGGTTCCACATAACGTGGCCCAGCTTCTTGTGGAGCTGGTCGGGGCTCTGCTTACCCTTGATTGCCATCAGGCGGGCGATGCGGTCACGCACACCCTTCTCTGCCTCGTCGAACTCCTTGGTGTCGGTCTTGAAGCGGGGCACCTTGATCTGGTCGCTGAGGTAGTTCTGCATAGTGTAGGGCAGAACGAAGTAACCGTCGGCGAGACCCTGCATCAGCGCGGATGCACCGAGGCGGTTAGCGCCGTGGTCTGAGAAGTTACATTCGCCGATGGCGAAGAGGCCCTTGATGGAGGTCTGGAGCTCGTAGTCAACCCAGATACCGCCCATGGTGTAGTGGGAGGCGGGGAAAATCATCATCGGGGTCTCATAGGGGTTGTCATCGGAAATCATCTGGTACATGTCGAAGAGGTTGCCGTAGCGGTCGGCGACGGCATCCTTGCCCAGACGGTCGATGGCATATTTGAAGTCGAGGTAGACGGCGTTGCCTGTTCCTACACCGTAGCCGGCGTCGCAGCGTTCCTTGGCGGCGCGGGAAGCGATGTCGCGGGGGCAGAGGTTACCGAAGGCGGGGTAACGGCGCTCCAGGTAGAAGTCGCGGTCTTCGTCGGGGATGTCGGTGGGTTTCTTCTTGCCGGCGCGGATGGCTTCGGCGTCCTCCTTCTTCTTGGGAACCCAGATGCGGCCGTCGTTACGCAGAGACTCGCTCATGAGGGTCAGCTTTGACTGGTCCTCACCGTGGACGGGGATACAGGTGGGGTGAATCTGGGTGAAGGCGAGGTTGGCCAGGTATGCGCCCTTGCGGAAGGCCTGGATGGCGGCGGAGCCGTTGCAGCCCATGGCGTTGGTCGACAGGAAGAAAGCGCGGCCGTAACCACCGGTGGCGAGAACCACGGCGTGGGCGGCGTAACGCTCCAGCTCGCCGGTTACGAGGTTGCGCATGATGACACCGCGTGCGCGGCCGTCAACCATGACGATGTCGAGCATCTCGCGGCGGTTGTAGCTCTTGACGGTGCCCTTCTCGATCTGGCGGTTCAGCGAGGAGTATGCGCCGAGCAGAAGCTGCTGGCCGGTCTGTCCCTTTGCGTAGAATGTACGGGAAACCTGTGCGCCGCCGAAGGAGCGGTTGGCCAGCAGGCCTCCGTATTCGCGGGCGAAGGGAACACCCTGGGCGACACACTGGTCGATGATGTTGCTCGAAACCTCGGCCAGACGGTAAACGTTGGCTTCGCGTGAGCGGAAGTCACCACCCTTGACGGTGTCGTAGAAGAGGCGGTAAACTGAGTCACCGTCGTTCTGGTAGTCCTTGGCGGCGTTGATACCACCCTGGGCGGCGATGGAGTGGGCGCGGCGGGGTGAATCCTGGATGCAGAAGTTCATCACGTTGAAGCCCAGCTCGCCGAGGGTCGAGGCGGCTGAGGCGCCGGCCAGACCGGTGCCGACCACGATGATGTCGAGGTGGCGCTTGTTGGCGGGGTTGACCAGTTTCTGGTGAGCCTTGTAGTTGGTCCACTTGTCAGCTACGGGACCTTCGGGGATTTTGCTGTCAATCTGGAATTCGGGAAGCTTAGACGACTCGATGTCGGCGTAGTCCTTCATGATGGGGGTAGAGTCGATCATTCCCTCCAGTTTCTTGAGATCTGCCATATCTGAGTTGTGGTTTATTCGGTTACGGTTACTGTTTCAGTCTCCACGGCGACTGCCTTCGAGGGGCAACCGGCGCAGTTGTTCTCCTGGCAAACGCCGGGCTGTCCGCAAGTGCCTTCGGGGCAGCTGCAGGCGGCGGGGTCGCAGGCGGTGTCGCCACACTCTGCGTTGGCACACTGCGCCTTGGCGCATTCACCTTTGGGACACACGGGAGCCTCCTCACATTCGTAAGCGGCGCACTCGGTGGCGAAAGCGGCGTCGTCATGGGCGGCCATCATCTCCATGTACTGCTCCTGAAGGGCGGGGCATGAGGTGTAGACACCCTTGCGGGCCTGCACGGTGAACACGATGGCCTCGGCGGCGAACAGCAGAATCACCAGTGTGGTCCATACGTTGCCGATGGTCTTGAGGCGTGACATCCAGATTTTGCCGTTCCATCCGCAGCTCTGGAACATCGACCAGAAGCCGTGGGTCATGTGGAACCAGAGGGCAACGAAGGCAACCAGGTACACGACGAGAACCCAGATGTTGCTGAAGGTCATCTGGAGGAACCAGGTGCCGGCGGCGGCGGGAACTGCCTGGCCGTTGTCCATGGCCTGGAAGCCGCAGATCTCGGCGAGCTGCATCTTGGCCCAGAAATGAACCAGGTGGAGCACCAGGAAGGCCAGCACCACCAGACCGAGGATGTACATGTTCTTCGAAGACCACTCGACCTGGGGAGGACGTGAGGTGACTTCATAGCGGGCGGAGCCGCGGGCCTTGCGGTTCTGGATGGTCAGCCAGGTGGCATACCAGATGTGGAGGATGAACCCGAGGGCGAGCACGAGCGAACCCACCAGCGCATACCAGTTGGCGCCGAGGAACTCACAGATGACGTTGTAGGCGGCAGGCCAGAAAATCGCCACCCCGTTCATCAACGCATGGAACGTCACGAATAGGATCAGGAAGGCACCGGTCAGCGACATGACCAACTTCCTGCCTATGGATGAGGATGTTAACCACATAAGTGTTTTGATTTAGAGTTGTGTTGTTATTAAGGTTGATTATTCTATTTTATCAGCGAACATTTCACGCAAGCCTTACAGACACCTCCGGACGGGTCAAGAACGCCCCGGAGTGGCAACCGTGTAGACTCCGATTATCCGACAAAATTAATCAATATCCGCCACCTTTACAAGAATTAACGATTTTTTTCTCTAATAAATCTGAAAAAAACTTTCACGCCGCGAAAACCGCCACGCTTTATTGCTTGTTTGACAAATTATGGTTAACTTTGGCCGTTCAGGGAATTCCCTAAGTCAGATTCACAACATGGAAGAAATGTACAAGAAACTCCTGCTCTCATCTTTGGCGGCCATCACCGCCTGCGGCCTGTCGGCCAAACACCTCACGCCACAGGAAGCCCTGTCGCGCGCCGTCTCACAGCCCGTCAGCGGCATCCAGAAGGCCCCGGCCAATGCCGCCGCGATGGAAATCAAGCGGGTGCTGCTCAATCCCGAAAACGCGGCGACGCTCTACGTGTTCGCCTCGGACGGCAACGCGCTGGTGGTTCCGGCCGACGACCGCGTGGCCCCGGTGCTGGGCTACATCGACGGATGCGCCGAAGGCGAGCTGCCCCCCCAGATGGAATGGTGGCTTTCGGAGTACTCCCGCCAGATTGACTACCTGATGTCGATGCCCGAAACCGGCACCGGCCTTTACATCACGCTCCCGGCCAAGGCGGCCGCCGACACAAAGGCCCCCATCGCCCCGATGGTCACCACCCGCTGGAACCAGGACTCCCCCTACAATTACGCCTGCCCCACCGTCAACGGCTCAAAGTCGATGACCGGATGCGTGGCAACCGCCGCCGCCCAGGTGATGAAATACCACAACTACCCCGCCGAGGGAACCGGCACCATCACTTACAAGGACGGCACCACCACCCGCACCCTCTCTCTTGACGGCAAGCCCTTCGACTGGGCCAACATGCTCGACAGCTACACCGGGACATACAACTCGACCCAGCGCGACGCCGTGGCCTACCTCATGCAGGCAGTCGGCTACGCTTCCGAGATGGCTTACAGCCCGCAGGCTTCCGGCGCGCAGTCTCCGGCCATGCTCGAAGGGGTCAAGAAATATTTCGGCTACAACGAGAAGGCCACCATGCTCGACCGCCAGAATTTCCCGCTGGCTGAATGGGAGAACCTCATATACGAGAACCTGAAGACCGTAGGCCCGGTCTACTATGCCGGGGCCGACAACCTCCAGGGCGGACACGCGTTCGTCTGCGACGGCTACTCCTCAGACGGCTTCTTCCATTTCAACTGGGGATGGGGCGGCCTCTACGACGGTTACTTCAAGCTCACCGCCCTCACCCCCGAGGGACAAGGCATCGGCGGAAACGCCGGTGGCTTCAACTTCGGCCAGGAGGCAGCGCTGAACTTCACCAAGCCCGGCGCGCCGACCATCGACCTCCCCGCAACCTCTCCCATCACTCTGACCGGCAACCTGACCGGCTCGGCCTACCGCACCACAGGCATCACCTTCTCCTCCGACCAGGTGGGAAGCATGGGTGTGTTCGCATACAACTCCACAGGCGCGACCGTCTCAGTCGAATTCGGCATCAAGGCCGTCAACACCGCCACCGGAGAGGAAGTTGTCGAAGGTGAAGGAAGCGACATCACCCTCGGGATGTATGAGGGGTACAGTTCATTCACACTCTTCATCCCTTCGGGTCTCTCTTCGGGCAACTACCGCATGTATCCCGTGGCCCGCGACTATCCCAACGGCGAATGGCTGGAATTAAGCCACGACATCGCCTGCATGAACTTCGTGAACGCGACAATCTCCAACGGCAACCTCAAATCGGTGACCAACGTAGCGGGAGGCGAAATCGAAGGCTATGACCTGACAGCCCTGACCTCCATCTATATGGGTTCTCCGTTTAAGATTTCCTACACCCTCGAGAACAACAGCGCGACCGAAATCTACGACGGCATCGCCCCGGTGATATTCACCATTTCCAACGGCAACGCCATAGTGAAAGGGATGGGCGACGCCTACGCCGCCGACATACTCCCGGGCGAGAGCCGCGAGGTCGAGAGTGTCGCAACATTGTACGCCACCCAAGGCTCATCCTCTTTCACCGGCTCGGCTTACCTCGGCATCGTGGCCAACAGCACCGGCGCAATCCTCGACTATATCCCTGTGACAGTCAAAGCCCCCGCATCACTCTCCGCGTCAGCCACAACATTCACCATGGCCGGCGACCAAGGCAATGCCGACGCCAACAACCTTGAGTTCAACTGCGGACTAAAGGTGAAAAGCGGCTACTGGGCATCACCCCTGACCGTCTATATCTGCACCTCAGCCGGCAAGGTGATCCAGACAATCAGCTCTTCGGAGACATATTTCCTTGACGCCAACCAGACAGCAACAGCCACTGTCAGCGGCAGCATACCCGACGCTAAAGCCGGCGACTATTACAATGCCCACTTCGGATATGTGTCGGGCAATTACATCCAGACCCTCGCGTTACTCGACTTCAAAATCGGCACCGGCTTCTCAGGCATCGGGGAGACCATCGCCGACACTGAGGAAAACACCATCGTCATCGCCGACCGCGCCAACGGAATCCTGTCAGTAATCGCCCCCCGCGAAATAGCAGGTGTGGAGGCTTACTCTCTTGACGGTCGCCGCCTCGCGCTCGACCTCTCTGTCGACGGCTCACGCGCCGGCGCGCCGCTCGCCGACGTCCCCGCGGGTGTAATCCTGATAAAGGTGACCCTCGCCGACGGTTCAACCACCACCGCCAAGGTTGTCAGGTAACAACCCGGCGGACGCCACGAAGGCTCCGCGCATACACTAACGGAAATGAAGATGTTAACCAGATACACAATGATGGCCGCGGCGGCGCTCGCGCTGACCGCCGGATGCTCCTCACGCCGGGCTGCCGCCCAGGAGGAGCCGGTTCCGGAGGGCCAGCTCAAAATCGACGTCACCGATATGAAACCCACCATCCCGGGCAAACCAGCAGGAATTATGCCGAAAGCCATCCTTTACAAGACATCAGGAGATTTCCGCGACAATGTGCCTGTCCAGGTCAACGCCGACGGCTCACTGCTGAGCTATCCGGCCCCGTCTGACATCCCCGAGAACGCCCGGCCCATCCTGCTCAAAAGCGGCTGGCTGCTGAGTCCGGTGGGTGTCGGCAAGCAGACCACCTTCACCACCTACACCTATGACGAGTACCGCCGCCTGGAGGAGGCTCCCTCCCCCGAGGAAATCCTCAAGGCGGTGATTCCCGGCTCGCGGGTGACGATCACCATCCAGGTGCCGATGACACAGAGCGAGGCCCTGGCCGATCCCGACGCGGTAGACCGCTACCTCTCCCCGACCCCGCGACAGTAAACCTATAAACCACGAGGGTGTGTCAAAACCGACCGCATATGCCGAGGCTTTTGACACACCCCCCATTTTTGAACAATCCAGACACCCTTACCCGAATGGCAGGAAAAAGCAATCTGACATTGAACATACTGGGATGCGGCTCCGCCACACCCTCCCGACGCCATCTGCCCGCATGTCAGGTTGTGGAGCATAACCGCGAGCTGCTGATGATCGACTGCGGGGAGGGGGCGCAACGCAGCATGATGATGCAGGGGTTGAATTTCACCCGCCTGCGCCATATTTTCATATCCCATCTCCACGGCGACCACTGCCTGGGGCTTCCCGGACTGCTCTCCACCCTCTCCCTCCACCAGATGGGTGGCACGCTGACAGTCCACACCTTCGCCGAAGGGGCGGAGATTTTCAGCCGCATGGTCGACTTCTTCTGCCGCGAGCGCTCTTTCGACCTGCAGTTCAACATACTCGACCCGACCGCGCGCCAGATAGCCCTTGAGACCAAAAGCCTCACAGTCGAGGCCTTCCCCCTCCACCACCGCGTCCCCACCGTCGGCTTCCTCCTGCGCGAGAAACCCAAGCCGCGCCACATCATCGCCGACGCGGTGAAGTTTTTCGAAGTGCCGGTGGCCCGGATGAAGGATATAAAGGATGGGGCCGATTTCGTCACCCCCGACGGGAGGGTGATAGCAAACTCCAGGCTCACACGCGACGCCGACCCCTCGGCGAGCTACGCCTACTGCTCCGACACCCTCTTCGACCGTTCGCTCGCCGAAGTGGTCAGAGGTGTCGACCTGCTCTACCACGAGGCCACATATGCCGACGACGCCACCGTCAAGGCCCGCGAACGTTTCCACTCCACAGCGTCGCAGGCCGCACGCGTCGCCCGCGCTGCGGGTGTCGGCAGGTTGATTCTGGGCCATTACTCCAAAGCCTACAAGAATGAGAGCCAGCACCTCGAAGAGGCCAAGGCGATTTTCCCCGACACCATCCTTGCCAACGAGGGGATGAAGCTCGACATCTGACAGGAAAAATCTGGCAGGAAACACCCGCAAAACACTTCCGATGAGACTACACGCACGAATCACCACTGCGCTGGCCTTGCTGTCCGGCGCCGCCCTGGGCCTCGGGGCCGAGGCTCCAGGGGAGGATTTCAGCTTCACCACACGCGACGGACGCCAGACCACGTTATATACGGAGGTGGCACACATGCAACCCGACACGCAGGTGTGGCTGCTGCTTTTCGACCCCGACTGCGACGATTGCCGCGAGCTGGAACGGAAGCTGCAGGAAGACCCGGCGGTGAACGCCGGACTGGCCGACAAAACCACTGCCGTAATCGCCGTGTATCCCTCAGACGGGGTTCCCGAGCCTGACGACCCCAACCTCGCCTCATACCTGAGGGCCTGCGGCGAGCTTCCCGCCGGGTGGACAGTGGGCATCGACAACGGCTCGATTTTCGAGACCGACGCCTGCCGGTGGGAGACCCTGCCGCTGCTGCTCAAGTTCCGCGCCGGCGAGACCGCCACGCCGGAATGAAGCCGCCGGGCCGATTCTCCCCATCCATCACGAAATCTTTGACCCAACATGAGCGACCGAAAGCTTAAATTCTTCATATCGGCCGGAGAGGCCTCAGGCGACCTCCACGGCTCAGACCTCGTGGCCGAACTGTCGCGCCAGGCCCCCGGAGCCGAAATCGAGTTCCTCGGCGGAGACCTGATGGCATCCCAGGCGGGCCACGCGCCGCTTGTCCATTACAGCGAGATGGCCTACATGGGGTTCGCCGAAGTGCTGCGCCACCTCCCCTCCATCGCCCGCATACTCCGGCAGGCGAAAGAGGCCATCACCGCCATGCGCCCCGACGCGCTGGTGCTGATCGACTACCCCTCGTTCAACCTCAAGCTCGCCCGCCACGCCAAGGAGATGGGCATCCCGGTATTCTTCTACATCTCCCCCAAGGTATGGGCCTGGAAGGAGTGGAGGGTCAAGGAGATGCGCCGCTATTGCGACAAAATCCTCTCCATCCTACCCTTCGAGGTGGACTACTTCAAAGGGAAAGGACTGGATGTGGAGTATGTCGGCAACCCGTCGGTGGCCGAGGTCGAGCGGAAAAAAGCCTCGATGCCCACCCGCGCTGAGTTCAACCTCCTCCACGGCCTCGACCCCAACAGGCCGCTGCTCGCGCTCGTCCCGGGCAGCCGACGCGGCGAAATCAAAGGGAACCTCCCGATAATGGTGGAGGCGGCCCTCCGCTTCCCCTCACTCCAGCCGGTGGTGGCCGCGGCTCCCTCCATCCCGAGGGAGTTCTACCGCTCGCTGCAGATTCCCAGGCTGGAACACATCCCGGTTATCGCCGACTCCACCTTCCCGCTGATGGCGCATTCCACCGCCGCCTTCGTCACCTCCGGCACCGCCACCCTGGAGTGTGCCCTCCTCGGCACCCCCCAGGTGGTCTGCTACCGCTCCTCCGGCTCGCGGCTGTTCTACAACCTGATGAGCCACGTGCTCAAATGCCCCCATGTGACCCTCCCCAACCTCATCGCCAACGGGCTGAACGGGGAGAGGTATGCCAACGAGGTTGTCCCTGAGCTGCTGATGCACCACTGCAACCCCGACGAGCTGAGCGCCGGACTGCGCCGCATACTCCCCGGCGCCGAGGGACGCGACCTGATGCTCGCCGGCTACGGCCGCATGATGGGGAAACTCACCCCGGCCGACGCCCCCGCGAAAGCCGCGTCGGTGATACTGGGCCATATCCGCTGAGAGGCGACATCCCCCGCGCCCCGCAGAACCGGTCATTTTTCTACATTTTCAGCCCACAAATCGGATTTCGATGGCAAAATGCCAGAAATCCCGGATTTTTTTGCTAATTTTGCAGAGAATACACCAAATACTACCCATTCCACGACATACCGTAATAGATATGGATAAGATTTCATCTATCGACAACCTCGACCGACAGATTCTGTCGATCGTAATGCATAACGCCCGCATACCCTCAAAAGACATCGCCCTCGAATGCGGTGTCTCCCGCGCGGCGATACACCAGCGAATCCAGCGCATGATCGAGCTCGGCATCATCACCGGCTCGGGCTACACCGTCAACCCCAAGCTGCTTGGTTACTCCACCTGCACCTACATCGGCGTCAACCTCGAACGCGGCGCCATGTACAAGGATGTCGTTCCCGAGCTCGAGAAAATCCCCGAGGTCATCGAATGCCATTTCACCACCGGCCCCTACACCATGCTGATAAAGCTCTTCGTGCGTGACAACGAACATCTCATGGAGCTTCTCAACAAGAAAATCCAGATGATTCGCGGGGTGACAGGCACCGAGACCCTCATCTCGCTCGACAATTCAATCTACCGAACAATCCCGCTGGAACACGCCTGACGTCTCCCACCGGCCACATCCACCCACCAGTCAACCTATGATCATCGGCTTCGACGGGAAACGCGCCATAGAGAACAACACCGGCCTGGGCAACTATTCTCGCCTGCTTGTGGAGGTTCTCTCCGCGAAATATCCTGACAACAAATATCTCCTCTACGCCCCCTCGCTGAAAGAGAATCCCCGGCTGAAGAGGCTGCTGGAGCAGCGCAATGTCGACATCGTAACCCCCGACACTGCCTTCGGCCGCACGCTCAGGAGCGTGTGGCGCTCAAGCGGCGTCACCCCCTGCCTGCGCCGCGACAAGGTTGACCTTTACCACGGACTCTCGGGTGAGCTGCCCGTGAACATCGGCGGCTTCGACGGCCCTACCGTGCTGACGATCCACGATGTCATCTTCAGGCGGTTCCCCGAATGCTACAAGCTCATAGACCGCAAAATCTACGACTACAAGTTCGGCCGGTCGGCCTTGGAGGCGACAAGAATCATAGCCATTTCCGAGCGCACGAAGAAAGACATCATCGAGTACTACGACATTCCCGAGGACAAGATAGATGTCGTCTACCAGGGATGCCATCCCCAGTTCCACGGGGTGCCGTCGGCGGAGGAAATCGAGCGCGTGAAGAAAAAATACGGGCTTGACAACCCCTACATAATATCGGTGGGGACGATTGAAACCCGCAAGAACCAGGCCATGGCGGTCAGGGGGATACGCGGACTGCCCGACGAGATAGACCTCGTGCTGGTAGGGCGGCGCACACCTTACGCCAAAACCCTCGACGGTTATATCTCGACATACTCGATAGAGTCGAGGGTGAAGTTCATCGAGAACGCCGACTTCGCAGACCTCCCGGCACTCTACGCCGGGGCATTCTGCTCATCCTACACCTCCCGTTACGAGGGATTCGGCATACCGGTGATCGAGAGCCTCAGCGTCGGCACCCCCGTGGTCGTCGCCACCGGCTCATGCCTGGAGGAGGCCGCGGGGCCGTCGGCCCCGGCGGTCGACCCCGACGACGTGGAGGAATGGCTCAACACAGTGAAGGAGATGGTAAACTACCCCTCGGTCAGGGCAAAAATAGCCCGCGAGGGGATGGAATTCGTCAAGCGGTTCAACGACGACGACATGGCATCCCGGACCATGGCCGCATACACCCGGGCGATTGAAGAATACAACCGGTAAATGACAATGACAGACAACATACCCGCAGACAACGGCAAACCGGCCACCACACTGGCCGGCAAACGGCTGCTCGTGGTCGGCGCGGGGGGATTCATCGGCGGATTCATCTGCCGCGAGGGGATAGCCCGCGGAATGCATGTCACCGCCGCCGTTAGGGAATCGACCTCGCGGCGCTACCTCACCGACCCCTCGCTGGAGTTTCTGCAGCTCGACTATGACGACCCCGCCAGTATGGAGGAGGCCATCGCCGCCGCGTCCCCCTGGGACTACATAATCTACAACCTCGGGGCCACGAAAGCCGCCACTTTCCCTGAGTTCAACCTCGTCAACTACGAATACCTGCGCCGCTTCGTGGAGACCCTGAAGAAGACCGGCAAGGTGCCATCCAGGCTTCTGTTCATGAGCTCGCTGTCGGCCCTCGGCCCGGGTGACGAGAAGAATTACACCCCTCTCGACGAGAACACCATCCCCAACCCCAACACCCGCTACGGGCTGTCGAAAGTAAAGGCCGAGCAGTATCTCGAATACCAGAGCGGCATACCCTACATCATCTTCCGCCCGACAGGGGTCTACGGCCCCCATGAGAAGGATTACCTGATGATGGTCAAGTCAATCGACTCCCATTTCGATTTCGGCGTAGGCTTCAAGCCCCAGATGCTGACATTCATATATGTCGACGACCTGGTCGGAGCTATGTTCGACGCCCTCGCCGCCGGGGTGACGGGGAAGAAATACATCATTTCGGAGGAACGCTCCTACACCCAGAAGGAGTTCCGCAAGATAGTGGCCCAGGAGCTGGGCACGAAATGGGTGATTCCCATCCGCCTCCCCATCTGGCTGACCTGGGTGGCGTCATACGTGGCTGAAAAGATCGGCCATTTCCGCGCCAAGCCCTCCACGCTCAACCGCGACAAGTTCAAGATAATGAGGCAGCGCAACTGGAACGCCGACATCTCGGCCGCCCGGCGCGACTTCGGCTTCAAGACACGATACTCCCTGCGCGACGGCATCCGCGAGACTGTCCGCGCCTACCGTGGCGGTTCTAACTAAACCTTAAAAAGGATGGAAAAAACCGACAACAACGCCCGACACGTCCCCTGGTGGATGCTGGCCATCATCATCGTCTGCGCCCTCCCCGGAGCGTCGTTCCCCTTCCTGGGCGGACTGCTGACCTCAGGCAACACCACAGTCGAGGGGCTGACATGGTTCTACCCCATCTACACCGTGGCGTCGGCGCTGCTCGCCTGGCAATGCTACGGACGCCGCACCCTCCTCTGCTGGATTATCCTCATACTGCTGCTTATCAGCCACCTCTGCTTCTTCTACCTGGCCTCCACCATCGACGGCCTCGCCAACTATCGCTGACCTGCTGACGTTATAACAACATCCACATAACCGACATGAAAAAGAAACTGGTAATATCGACAGGCGCCGGCATGAGCGCCGAGAGCGGCATCAACACCTTCCGCGACGCGGGAGGGCTGTGGGAGAACTATGACGTTATGGAGGTGGCCTCGGCCGACGGCTTCCGCCGCAACCCCGGGCTGATCCACAAATTCTACAACGACCGGCGGCGACAGCTCATCGACGCCATCCCCAACGCCGGGCATCTGGGACTCGTCGAGCTGGAGAAGGACTATGACGTCTACATCATCACCCAGAATGTAGACAACCTCCACGAGAAGGCCGGCTCGAAAAACATACTCCACCTTCACGGCGAGCTGATGAAGGTGCGCGCCCTCGACGACGAGTCGAAGGTCTATGAGCTCCACCCCTCCGACCCTTGCTTCGAGACATCGCCCGACACGTTGATAGACGGCCACCATGTGCGCCCCCACATCGTGTTCTTCCAGGAAGCTGTCCCCAATATCGAACCTGCAATCGACCTTGTCCGTGAGGCCGACATCTTCGTGGTCATCGGCACTTCGCTCAACGTCTACCCCGCCGCCGGGCTGCTCCATTATGTGCGCCACGGGGTGCCGGTCTACTATATCGACCCCAACCCGGCGGCTGTTCCTGCCGGCGTCACCGTAATCCCCCTCCCCGCCACCAAGGGTGTGGAGCGTCTCGCATCCCTCCTGGGTCAGGACTCAACCGAAAACCGCTGACCCCCCTTTCCCCGACACCATTATCGCCGACCGGGAAGCATAACCAAGCATACCATCCCCCGGCAAAACAACAACATAAACCAATCCACAACCAATGAAAAAAACAATTTCAAGTATCGCGGTTGCCATTATGCTGACCGCTTGCGGCAGTTCAAACAACAGCGCCGAGGCCCAGGCCTCAACCAGTGCCGAAGTGAAGACCGATGCCGAAAGCATGGGATTCCAGGGAAAAGTGAAATATGCCGACGCGCCCATCTATATGCTCGGCATGTCAAGGGTCGGATTTGACGCCGACGGATACATCAACGAGCTCGGATGGGCCGTGGAGAACGGCACCGCCAAGGACATCAAGAATGATGACGACGGAAAACTCGAATCATTCACCATGGTTGTCGATGAATGCGACGAGGAGGTGGAATATCCCACATCCATCTCGCGCGACGCTGACGGCCGTATCGCCAAAATCCTTTTCCAGGATGTCAACTACACATACGAGTATGACGGTTCAGGCCGAGTGGCCACAGTGACATACCAGCCCAACTTCGACGCCGAGGGAGTCATTGTCTACCGAATGGAATACAACCCCGAGGGGGAGGTGGCAAAGGTTACACGCTCATATACCGACGGCTCGGTGGACACCCACAGTTTCGAATACAATTCCGGCAAAGACACCAACGGGAACTGGACAAAACGTGTGGAGCGTCTCAATCAGAATGGAGAAGATTGGGAACCGCGGACCGAAGAGCGTTCCATCATCTATTATTGATTACTTCTAACCGATATTGATGACTTCTGACTGAAAGCACACCCCGGCTGATGCCATATGGCGTCAGCCGGGGTTGTGTTTTGAACCGGATTGCGGGGGGCGGCGCGGGGTGTGCCAGCGCGCGCGTCAGGGGTCATTTCTTCACCCGCGATGGGTTGGCGGCGATGAAGGCTTTCCAGGATTTCGC
Organism: uncultured Porphyromonadaceae bacterium; assembly: GCA_947177635.1. Taxonomy (GTDB): domain Bacteria; phylum Bacteroidota; class Bacteroidia; order Bacteroidales; family Muribaculaceae; genus UBA7173. Next base: position 18,911 of record CAMWVQ010000008.1, read on the forward strand.
CGAGGTGGAAGGTATCGGCTTCGACGTCTCATAGAAATGGCAGAGGGCGGCGGCCAGGGCGTCGGTGGCGTCGAGTTCGGGCAACAGCTGCTCGCGGGGAATGGAGAGTATGCGGCGCAGCATCTCCTGCACCTGCTCCTTCGAGGCGGCTCCGCTGCCGGTTATTGCCATCTTGATTTTGCGGGGTTCATATTCGGTGATGGGTATGTCGCGCACAAGGGCGGCCGCCATAGCTACACCTTGGGCGCGCCCGAGCTTGAGCATTGACTGCACGTTCTTGCCGAAAAAGGGGGCTTCGATGGCCATCTCGTCGGGGAGGTATTGCTCCACGAGGCCAAGAACACGCTCGTGGATGCGGCGCAGACGCAGGTAATGGCTCTCGAATTTCGACAGCTTTATGACCCCCATCGCTATCAGGCGGGGGGTCTTGCCGTTTACACCCAGTATGCCGTAACCCATCACGTTTGTGCCGGGGTCGATGCCGATTATGACCTTCTCGTCACTCATTCCAGCACCTCCATGTAGGTTGTGAAGAACAGCACCTGCTGGCCGAACCTGGCGGTCAGGTCATCTTTGAGGAGCGCCGCAGTCTCGTCATGCCACCTGACGGCGTCCTGAAGCTTTTCGCAACGGGCCTGGATGGCGATGGAGGTGGCTCCCGGCTCTACCTGGGCGAGCACTTTGGCCATTGTCGGGGTTGAGAAAATCCCTGACTCGCGCAAGGCGGGGAGATATGCCTGTCTGCTCCATCCGAGGAACTGCTCCATCAGGTGGTCGGCGACTATGAATGTAGTGTTGAGTATCGTCATTGTCAAATCTGTCTGCTGATTTCAGGAGGCTGTAAGCTGTTTTTCGAGCTTGCGGCGGCGCAGGAAACGCCCCAGGAATCCAAGATGACGCCAGATGGTGGGGATTGTGCCGTAGTAATAGCACATTATCCTGAACCGCTCCATAAGGGAGGCGCGGCGGTTGCGGGTGGTCATCCCCTCCATGAGGTAATCGACCAGCACGCCGTCGACGTAACAGTTGTTGCGGGAATGCTGCAAAACCCTTATACACCACTCGTAATCGGCCGAGAAGCGGTAACGGGTGTCGAAATACTCGGCGATGCGGCGCAGCACCACGAATGCCTGGTGGCACACGACCATCCCCTCCTTGAAGCTTTCATAGGTAAGCTCCGAGGGGGCTTCGAGATGGCGGCCGGCCACACGCCTGCGCGATGAGTCCACCAGGTCGGTCTGGCCGTAGACAACCCCGGGGAAATCGTTGTCCATTATCTTGTCGGCTATCAGCCGGAGGGTGTCGGGGGAATGGAAAGTGTCACCGGCGTTGAGAAACACCACATAATCCCCCTTGGCAATGTCAAGCCCCTTGTTCATCGCGTCATACAGGCCCCGGTCAGGTGAGGAGTGGAGCGTCTGCGACGCGGGCGCGCCATCACGGGCAATCTTGAGGGTGGAGTCTGAGGATGCCCCGTCGATGATAAGGTGCTCGTAACTGTCGAAATTCTGCTCCCTGACACTCTTCAATGTCGCGGGAAGCTCCTTTTCGGCGTTGTAGGTAACGGTTATGACCGAGAAGAGAGGGGTTCCTCTCTTGTCTGATTCAGTTTCATTCATTTCACACACACGTTTGTTTCGGTTCTGACTGGTTTCAATGGTATCGGAGAGACGCCCGGCCCTCGCCGACTTCAAGGCTGGCTTTAAGGTTAAGAATCACGGGATGGTTGTCGTCGATATGCCCCACGGGAATATCCATGGCAACCGGGAAGGATGGCGCGGCGCCACCCTCGGACAGGAAGGAGTCTATCATCGCGTACATGTCGGCGTGGTCTCGCGAGGGGGCGCGGTAGTCGGTGAACTGCCCCACCATCAGTCCGGCAAGGTTGTCAAAGATTCCGGCCAGCCTGAGCTGCCAGAGTATGCGCTCCACCTTGTAAATCGGTTCGGCTATATCCTCTATGAGGAGAATCGAGCCTGGGCGCACCGGATTCATAGGGGTGCCGACAAGCCCCCCTATCACGGCGAGATTCCCACCGACCACCATCCCCTCCCCTTTTCCGGGGCGGCTGAGCTTCCCGGCCGGGGAGCCTGAAAAGCCGGTGGGCATTGTCAGGTCAGGCTTCTCGCCACGGAGAATGGAGAGCAGCCGCAGGTTGAGAGGGTCTTCCGGCCCGGCGACAGCGAGGTGTTTGGTCATGGAGGCGTGAACCGACGGCCAGCCGTGTTTCCCCCAGAGCGCGTGCAGGGCCGAGATGTCGCTGAACCCGACGAGCCATTTCGGGGCGATGTCGCCCGACGCCATCAGCCGGTCGAGTGCGGCAAGAAGATGGACGCATCCATATCCCCCTCGGCTGCAAACTATTGCCTTGACCGAGGGGTCGAGCAGGGCATCAGTCAAATCCGAGAGACGTTCGCGCGAGGATCCGCTGAAAGAGCCGTGTTCCCCGAGGGTGTGGGGCATCACTACCGGACACAGCCCCCACTGCCGGAGGGTGTCGGCCGCACCCCCGACATAGTCGGGATTGATTATCGAGGCGGGGGAAAGGATTGCGACCTTATCCCCGGAAGCGAGTTTCACCATATCCGGGTTATCTGTTTTGGATGTATGTTTTTTCGGAATCGGAGAGCGTAGACCACACTGTCAGTTGACCTGCACCGGGATTCCGGTCGCGGCCTCGATGCGGCGGCCGATTGCGGCAAGCTCCTCGGGCGGAATTTTCTCAAGTGTCCGGGCCGGGGTGGGCCGGTCGATTGAGTATAGCATTATCTCGCGGGGAGCGATGGCCGAATAAGCCTCCACGAGGGCGGCCACTTCGGCGGGAGTGGTGTTGTCGATGCGTTCCCCCTCCCACTCGCCGCGAAGCATCATCGTCTGTATGATGCCGGTTCCGGCAAACTGTTTCAGCTGCTCTATCACCCCGGCGGCGGTGAAGCCGGGGGAATTTGGGCGGTCAAGCACCCTGACAGTGGAGTCAATCGCGGAATCGAGCTTCAATATGTTGTTGTCGACCTTTTTCAGGGCCTCGGCCACCGCGGGGTCGGCCAGGCGTGTGGAGTTGGTCAGCACGCTCACCTTCGCCTCGGGGAAGAACCTGTCGCGCAAGGCGATGACATCGCCGGCAATCGCGGGGAAATCGGGGTGGAGCGTCGGCTCGCCGTTTCCCGAGAAGGTGATGACGTCGAGGGATTGCCCCCCGGCTTTCATCCCGCGCAGCTTCTCCTCAAGCATCCGGGCGACCTCCCCTCGGGGAGTGAAGCCTGTCGTGCCGGGGCCTTGGGCGTTGAATCCGGCCTCGCAATAGAGGCAGTCGAATGAACATATTTTCCCGTCGTCGGGGGTAAGGTTGACACCCAACGATGTCCCCAGACGACGGGAATGTATCGGTCCGAAAATTGTTTCGTGGAAGAGTACGGTCTGCATTTCAAAGAGATTGTGAGGGGGATGTCGCGCCCCCTTGACAGTCAGACTGTGAGGATTTCTTTCTCCTTGGCGGCGAAGAGGTCATCAATCTTCTTGATGAACTTGTCGTGGAGCTTCTGGGCGGAAGCCTCGGCGTCTTTCTCGACATCCTCGGGCATACCCTGCTTGATGGCCTTCTTCAGACCCTCGATGGCGTCGCGGCGGGCGTTGCGCACGGAGACCTTGGCATCTTCGGCCTCAGCCTTCGACTGCTTCACAAGCTGCTTGCGGCGGTCTTCGGTCAGAGGGGGGATGGAGAGACGTATCACCTCTCCGTTGTTCTCAGGCATGATGCCGAGTTCGGAGTTGATGATGGCCTTCTCGATTTCCTTGAACATCGACTTTTCCCAGGGGGTGATGGCGATTGTGCGCGCGTCAGGCACGGAGATGTTGGCGACGTTGGAGATAGGGGCGGCGGAACCGTAGTAGTCCACCCTGATTCCTTCGAGAATCTTGGGATTGGCTTTTCCGGCACGGATGCGGGCCAGGGTCTCGTCGAGATAGATCACAGCCATCTCCATTTTCTCCTCGGCGGGGCCGAGGTATGTCTTTGGGTCAGTCATGGGGGTTATAGCGTTTAAAGTTTGATGTTGCTTAATAAACGAGTGTGCCGATTGGCTCTCCGGCCAGCACCTTCCCGAGGTTGCCCACGGTGTCCATGTCGAACACGATAATCGGCAGGTGGTTCTCCTTGCAGAGGGCGGTGGCGGTGAGATCCATCACCTTGAGGCCACGGGTATAGACCTCGTCATAGGTTATTTCCGAGAACTTGGTGGCGGTGGGGTCTTTCTCCGGGTCGGCGGTGTAGATGCCGTCGACGCGGGTGCCCTTGAGCATCACTTCGGCCTCCACCTCGACTCCGCGCAGGGCGGCTCCGGTGTCGGTGGTGAAGAAGGGGTTGCCGGTTCCGCCCGAGAGGATGGCGATTTCACCGCGCTCCATCGCCTCGATGGCGCGCCACTTGCTGTAATGGTTGCCTATGGGGTGCATGGCGATGGCGGTGAACACCTGGGCCTTCTGGCCGATGGCCTCAAGCGCCGAGGAGAGGGCCAGGGAGTTGATTACCGTGGCCAGCATGCCCATCTGGTCACCCTTGACGCGGTCGAAGCCTTTGGCCGCGCCCTGCATGCCACGGAAGATGTTGCCTCCGCCGATGACGATGGCCACCTGCACGCCGGTGTCGGCCACCGCCTTGATCTGGGTGGCGTATTCGTCGAGGCGCTTGGGGTCGATGCCGTAGTGTTGCTCACCCATCAGCGACTCCCCGCTGAGTTTCAGCAGTACTCTCTTATATTTTGCTCGCATGTTGTTGTCAGTTTACGAAGTCGTTTTAACACATACCTCTGTTTCGATTTCACAAATTTACACCAAATATTTCAATTCCCAAAACATCCCCGCCAAAATCCGCCTCGAACCGACAGCCGTGAACAATCGGCGGCCGCGGATTGTTATACTGGTCGCAGGACTGCTTTATGCACACACGGCCACACCTTCCTGACAGGAGGGAATCTTATTTAAGGATTTTTTGACAATTTTGTTAACACCGTTACGGATTTTGCAGTAACTTTGCACATTGAAGGCGCGCCACTGCGGGATTTTCATCCTACCTCCCGCGCCGCGCTTCATAAACAACCTGAAAACAATGGACGAAAAGAACTTAGACCGCATCAGCTACGCGCTGGGCTTGAGCATGGGCAACAACTTCCGTGCTTCCGGTATCCAGGAACTCAATGTGGGCGACTTCGCCGACGGTGTCGCAGCCGTCTTCAACGGCAGCCAGCCCAAGATGACATATGACGAGGCGAAAGCCGAAATCCAGAAATTCTTCACCGCCATGGAGGCCGAGCAGAAAGCGCAGGCCGCCAAAATCGGCGAGGCCAACGAGGCCGAGGGGAAGGCTTTCCTGGAGAAGAATGGTGCCCGCGCCGAGGTTAAGACAACCCCCTCGGGACTGCAGTATGAGGTGCTGGAGGAAGGCCACGGCCAGTCGCCCGCCCCTGAAGACCAGGTGGAGGTGCACTACACCGGCACCCTGCTCGACGGCACCAAATTCGACTCGTCGGTAGACCGCGGCGTGCCCGCCACTTTCGGCGTGACCCAGGTTATTCCCGGATGGGTCGAGGCCCTTCAGCTCATGAAGGAGGGTGACAAATGGCGTCTGTTCATCCCCTCGCAGCTCGCATACGGTCCCACCGGAACCCCCGGCGGCCCCATCGGCCCCAACCAGACCCTGCTCTTCGATGTCGAGCTCATCAAGGTCTACAAGAAATAATTCCGGGAGGATTCCCCAATGAAATCCCTCAGGAAATACGCCATATCCTCGACCATCGTCTCGGGCGCGCTCTTCTGCGTGCCCGGGACGTTGGCGCAGGATGGCCAGGAGACACCCGGGAAGGCCGACGTGAAGTTCTCACAGGCCGAGACCGACTCCATCAACCGGGCATACGCCACGGTGATGGCCACATATCTCGGCCCTTACATCAAGGAGAACTTCCCCGCCGACTCCGTGACAGCCGTCAAGGAGTTTGTCGACGGCATGCGCCACGCCTTTGACATCCGCCACGAGGATCAGCCTTATTTCGCCGGGGTCAGAAGCGCGATGGCCAACTTCGACCGATTCGACGCGATGGTGGGGATGGGATTCCCCTTCACCCCCCAGAGCTATCTCGACGCCCTGCAGGCGGCCCTCGACGGCGACACTTTCGGCATGGACCAGAAGTCGGCCGACAATTACCTCCACCAGGTGATGGAGAGGATGTATCCGGCCCCGGAAGCCCCGTCAGCCGAGTCGCAGCAGGCGTTTCTCGACGCCAACAAAGCGCGCGAGGGGGTGGTAGAGACCCCTTCGGGACTCCTTTTCGAGGTAATCACCGAGGGTGAGGGGGCTACACCCGGCCCGACAGACACCGCCCGCGTGACCTACACCGGCGCGCTGGCCGACGGCACTGTCTTCGACTCCACCGAGAAGCCAATCGACCTCCCCGTAAGCGGCGTGGTGAAGGGGTTCTCCGAGGGATTGCAGATGATGAAGCCCGGCGGCACATACCGCCTGTTCATCCCCGCGGCGCTCGGCTACGGCGACAGCGGCGCAGGAGGGGTCATACCCCCCGGGGCGGCTCTCGACTTCACCGTCACCCTGCTGGATGTCGTCAGGTAGACGGCCTCCCGCGATAACAGAGAATAATAATCCAATATAAATCAATTACAAGACAACGTGATGAGAAAACTTTTAATTTCTCTCGGAGTGGCAGCCCTCGCGGCCGGCGCACTCACCTCCTGCGGCGACAAAGGTTCGTCTTCCGCATCCAATGAGGACAAGGCTTTCGCCGACACCCTCGCAACCACCCTCGGCGAATTCGCCGGTGCCCAGCAGCAGAGCACTTTCGCCCGTATGAAAGCAAACATGAGCGAAGAGGAGCTCGCCAAGTTCAAGAAAGATGACTTCCTCGCAGGTCTCCGCGCCGTCCTGGAGTCTGACACCTCCCGCGTGGCCTACTACCAGGGTGTGCAGACAGGTCTCCAGCTCCTCCAGCCCATCATGGCCGTTTCCCAGAACTACGGCTACCCCGTCGACCCCAAGGTTGTCTACAAGGCATTCAAGGAGGTTTACGAGAAGGACTCACTCGCAAGCGCTGACACTTACTATGCTGCATACCAGGAAGCTTACCAGAAGCTCCAGGATCGTGCCCGTGAAATCGAGAAGAAGCGTCTCGCCGAGTCTGACGACAACAAGAAGAACATCGAAGCCGGCCAGGAATACGCCGAGAAAGCCCTCAAGGATGGCTATACCAAGGCTCCCAGCGGCATCGTCTACAAAATCGAAAACGCCGGAACCGGCGCGAAGGTGCAGCCCACCGACAAGGTTTCCATCTTCTACAAAGGCAAGAAAGTTGACGGCACCGTCTTCGACGAGACCAAGGATGCTCCCTACACCGCTTCCGCCTCAGCCTTCATCCCCGGCTTCAACGAGGCCCTGACCATGCTCGCCAAGGGTGGCAAGATGACCGTCATCATCCCCGGCGAACTCGCATACGGTCTTGAGGGCGCAGGCAACCTCATCGGCCCGAACGAAACCCTCGTGTTCGACATCGAGGTAGCCGACATCCAGGCCGGTTCCCTGAAGTAATCCGTTCCTCACGACGAAATACCGCAATCCCGCAGCCGAGAACCCTCCGCTGCGGGATTGCTGCATTCTGCCCGGATTAGTTCCAAATCATCCGTCCCCTCTCCTCTCCCCCTCTTTTCCATCTGTTGCCTCTTTTCCCAAGATTCCCAATCCTCCCCAAATTCCCATACCCCCCAAAAACAACCGTCGGTTACCGCTCCGGATTACCCCCTGAGGGGCTTCCTTTCGCGCCAACCAACGGCTATTCAGAGAATTGATTCCTTCGGAATCCCTCTTTTCCCTGTGTATGTTTATGAGATTGCTTCCCGGAGGAAATCAGCGTTCGCCGATGCGGGTGTAGGTGAATCCCTGCTCCTCAAGCTCGGCGCGGTTGTAGATGTTGCGGCCGTCGACCACGAGGTTGCCTCGCATGGCTTTCTTGATGACATTCCAGGCGGGCATGCGGAACTGGCGCCATTCTGTCAGCAGGGCCAGCACATCGGCTCCGTCGGCGGCGTCATACAGGTCGCGGCAATAAGTGACCTTGTCGCCGATGCGGCGGCGGCACTCATCCATGGCGATGGGGTCGAATACGCGCACTGTCGCTCCTGCCTCAAGCAGTTTGTCGATGACCACGAGCGCGGGGGCCTCGCGCATGTCGTCGGTCTCAGGCTTGAAGGCAAGTCCGAGGATGGCGACGGTCTTCCCCTTGAGGTCACCGGCGAACTTCGAAATCTTGTCGAACACGATCTGCTTCTGGCGTTCGTTGACCCGCTCCACAGCCTCAATCACTTCCAGATGATAGCCATGTTCCTGGCCGGTGTGGGCGAGGGCCTTGACATCCTTGGGGAAGCAGCTTCCGCCGTAACCACATCCGGCGTAGAGGAATTTCTTGCCGATGCGGACATCAGAGCCGATGCCGGCGCGGACGCTGTCGACGTTTGCCCCGACAAGCTCGCAGAGGTTGGCGATGTCGTTCATGAATGAGATACGGGTGGCCAGCATGGCGTTGGCGGCGTATTTGGTCATCTCCGCCGATGGGATGTCCATGAATATCACTCGGAAGTTCTGGATAAGGAAGGGGTGGTAGAGACGGCCCATGACCTCCTCAGCCTTCTTGCTCTCCGTGCCGACAACCACGCGGTCGGGCGACATGAAGTCTTTTATCGCGGCTCCCTCCTTGAGGAACTCGGGGTTGGAGGCCACGTCGAAGGGGATGTCTACCCCTCGGCGGTCAAGCTCTTCGAGGATTGCCTCCTTGACCTTGCGGGCTGTGCCGACCGGAACGGTCGACTTGGTGACCAGGATGGTGTATTTCTTGATGTTGCGTCCGAACTCGCGGGCGACCTGCAGCACATATTTGAGGTCGGCCGACCCATCCTCGTCGGGAGGGGTGCCTACAGCCGAGAACACCACCTCGACATCGTCGATGACGTCAGGCAGCGAGGTCGTGAAAGATAGACGTCCATAGCTGACATTGCGCTTCACCAGCTCTTCAAGACCCGGCTCGTAAATAGGCATCTCGCCGGCGAGGAGTTTCTCGATTTTCTTCTCGTCGACGTCAACGCATGTCACTTTGTTTCCCATTTCAGCGAAGCATGTTCCGCTGACCAGGCCCACATAGCCTGTTCCTACAATAGCTATATTCATATGTCGTCAGGTGTTGTCAAGTTGAAATCGGTTATAATCCAGTGTGGAGTGTGTGCCGGCATCCCGGAGGTTCACAGCTTGAAGGTAATCATCCGCCAGATGGTCAGGCCGAAAATCTTCACGTCGAGCCAGAGCGAGTAGTGGTCGATATACTCGAGGTCGGCCTCGACGCGGCGCTCCATATCCTCAAGTCTGGGAGTGGGGCCGCGGAATCCCTTCACCTGGGCGTAGCCGGTAAGGCCGGGACGCATCTCGTGGCGGCGCATATAGTCGGGTATGCGTGCCGAGTAATATTCGGTGTGCTGCAGCATGTGTGGCCTCGGGCCGATTATCGACATGTCCCCGACAAGCACGTTCCACAACTGGGGAAGCTCGTCGAGCGAGGAGCGGCGCAGGAAGCGTCCGACGGGGGTCACGCGGGGGTCGTCGGCAGTGGACTGCTGCTCGTCGGCCTTGTCGTTGCGGTACATCGAGCGGAATTTCAGCATCTCGAATGTCTCGCCACGGTATCCGGTGCGTTTCTGCCTGAAGAACACCCCTCCCGGCGAGGAGAAGTAAATCCACACGGCAAGCACCACCCAGACCGGAGTCAGGGCGACAATTGCAAGCAATGCAAAAACAAAATCGAATGTTCTCTTTATGGCTTTATGCATAGAAAATTCACGCGTGGCATCGTCAACGGTGACCGCAGGGTTTTCCGAGGTCAATCCTATAACGTTAAAAGGCGTTAATTTATTGCTGTCCACACGAAAAATTTAAAAGAGATAATTGACCCCGTGGCTTAATCACACCGTATAAATGACTATGCCCGGTATAAGTTTAAAAGCGGCGAACGGCGTATGCCGACGGTTCGCCCGACAAAGGTAGTAAAAAATCTCGAAAAAATTGCCTAATTTTGCATCTCGTTAGACAACAGGAGGTGCCGGGCGGCTTGCCGTCGCCTCAGAGGCCCCGCCTGCGATATCCGACAGAAACCATATGGGAAAGAACAAACTCAAGAAATTCAGGGAGATGGAGACCATCGATTGTGTCTACCAGTATCCTTTCGGCCTGCTGCGTGAGAAGGGGTTCCCGATGAGGGGACGCTGGCGCGAGGAGGTGTTCGGCAACGACGGCCCTATTGTCCTCGAGCTGGGATGCGGCAAAGGGGAATACACCGTGGGGCTCGCCCGCCGTTACCCCGGAAAGAATTTCATCGGCATAGACATCAAGGGAGCCCGCATGCACAGCGGCGCTTGCGACGCACGCGACAACGGCCTGAAGAATGTGGCGTTCCTGCGCACAAGCATCGAGCTGCTCGACCGTTTTTTCACCCCGGGCGAGGTGGATGAGATATGGATAACATTCCCCGACCCGCAGATGAAGAAGGTAAGGAAGCGCCTGACCGGCACCACTTTCATGGACCTTTACCGCAAGGTGCTAAAGCCGTCGGGACGCATCAACCTCAAGACCGACAGCCCGTTCCTCTACACCTACACCTCCCTGATGGCGCGCCTCAACGGATTCCCCGTAGTGGCCGACTCCCCCGACCTGTATGACACCGAGGCCCCCCACGCGGCATCGCTCGACTCCTCCCTCAGGGAGATACGCACATATTACGAGAAGCAGTGGCTGTCACGCGGGCTGACCATCAAATACCTGTCATTCCTGCTGCCCCCCGAGGGCGCGCTGGAGGAACCCCAGGATGAGATTCCCCTCGACACATACCGCAGTTTCTCCCGGGGCACCCTGGAGACGATGAACACCGAACCCGACTGATTCACAACCTGCGCCGTTGCCTCCTGCGGCGGCGCAACCCTCATACAACCCTTCATATGACATTATACCCCAACCTCATACTCGACGCCCTGCGCAACGTCCGTTACCCCGCCTCCGGCAAAGACATAGTCTCGGCCGGGATGGTAGAGGACGACATACGCATCGACGGCGACAAGGTGAGCTTCTCGCTCATATTCGACAAGCCGACCGACCCTTTCATCAAGTCGCTCGTCAGGGCGGCCGAAGCCGCAATCCTGACATATGTGTCGCCCGATGTGGACATCAAGGGCAACATCAATGTCAAGACCCGCACCGCAGCCCCGCAACCCGCCGTAAAGCCCTTGGCCTCTGTGAAGAACATCATAGGTGTATCCTCCGGCAAAGGGGGTGTCGGGAAATCCACCGTTGCCGCCAACCTGGCTGTCGCCCTCGCCCGCGAGGGATACAAGGTCGGATTGCTCGACGCCGACATCTTCGGCCCATCAGTCCCCAAGATGTTCGGGGTCGAGGATGCCGAACTGTACATGCACAAGGTCGATGACCGCGAACTGATCATCCCCCTGGAGAAACATGGCGTCAAAATCCTCTCGATAGGGTTCCTGGTCGACAAGAACGCACCCGTGCTGTGGCGCGGCTCGATGGCCTCCAACGCCCTCCGACAGCTCATCACCGACGCCGACTGGGGAGAACTCGACTATTTCGTCATCGACATGCCTCCCGGCACGAGCGACATCCACCTCACCCTCGTGCAGACTCTCGCCATCACCGGGGTCATCATCGTCACCACCCCGCAGGAGGTGGCGCTGGCCGACGCCCGCAAGGGGGTCAACATGTTCCTCGGCGACAAGGTCAATGTACCCATCCTCGGACTGGTCGAGAACATGGCCTGGTTCACCCCTGAAATCCACCCCGACGAGAGGTATTACCTCTTCGGCAAGGAGGGGGGCGTCAGACTCGCCAAGGAGCTTGGCGTAAGGCTGCTGGCCCAGATTCCGCTCGTGGCCTCGGTATGCGAGGGGGGCGACAGCGGCGAGCCGATTGCCCTGAAGGACAGCATCATGGGCCACGAGTTCATCCATCTGGCCCACGAGGTTGCAGACGCCGTCGAGGAGCGCAACCGACAGCTCCCCCCGACCGAGAAAGTGAACGTCACCCGCAAATGACAATCCCCCGACAGCCTGCAACACCTATGGCCAAGATACTGATAATTAACGGCCCCAACCTCAACCTGCTCGGCATACGCGAGCCGCAGGTCTACGGCAAGGTCTCGATGGACGATTACCTGACTGCCCTGGCCGAGGACTACCCCGCCGTGAAGCTCGATTATTTCCAGACAAACCATGAAGGGGAAATCATCGACAAGCTCCACGAGGCCGGGTTCGACAGGGAGCTGAACGGAATCATACTGAACGCCGGGGCATACAGCCACACCTCCCTGGCCATCGCCGACGCCATCAGGGCGATTGACAGGCCGGTGGTGGAGGTGCATATCTCCAACATCGCCGCCCGCGAGCCGGAGCGCCACACCTCACTGCTCACGCCAGCCTGCCGGGGAATCATCTCGGGTTTCGGCCTGGAGAGCTACCGCCTCGCAATAGAGTCTCTGATATGACCCTCGAAGAGTATATCCTCGACCATTCCGACCGGGAGCCGGAACAGCTGGCGAAGCTCAACCGCGATGTCAACCTGCGGCTGCTGTATCCCCGTATGTGCTCCGGCCATCTCCAGGGACGCATCCTGACTATGCTCACCGCGATGATTGCCCCGCGCAACGCCCTTGAACTGGGCACCTACGCCGGGTATTCCGCGTTATGCATCGCCGAGGGGCTCCCCGAGGGGGGGCATCTCGACACCGTCGAAATCGACGACGAGATGGAGGAGTTCATCCGCGCCCGCCTTTCGGAGTCACCCTACGGGGAGAAAGTTTCGCTCCATATCGGCGATTCCGCCTTAGTGCTGCCGACTTTGGGGAAGCTCTACGATATGGTCTACATGGACGCCAACAAGCGCACCTACTGCGAGATCTACGAGGCAGTGCTGCCTATGGTAAGGCCTGGCGGTTTCATCCTGGCCGACAACACCTTGTGGGACGGTAAAGTGACCGACCCATCGGCCAACCACGACCCGCAGACCCTCGGCATATGCCGGTTCAACGACTTGGTGGCCGCCGATCCGCGTGTGAACCGCGTGATGCTCCCCCTGCGCGACGGGCTGACACTGATTCGCGTAAAGCCCTGACCGCGCCCTGAAAACATCCCAATCCATATTCGCGAAGTTTATCTATGACACCTGCATCAAAGAAACCTGTGCTCCTCTTCGACCTCGGAGGGGTTATAATGGATATAAAACGTGAGAACTGCGTCGAGTCGATGCGCCGTCTCGGGATGGAGCATCCCGAGGAATTCCTCGGCGATTACGGCCAGAAAGGCCCCTTCCTCGCTTTGGAGAAGGGGGAAATCACCCCTGAAGAGTTCCATTCTCAGCTTCGCCCATACCTGCGCGAGGGGGTCACTGACGCCGAAATCGACGCCGCCTTCAATGATTTCCTCATAGGAATCCCCGTCGAGCGCCTGCGCCGCCTCGAACTCCTCCACCGCGACCACGCGATATACATGCTCTCCAACACCAACAAAATAATGTGGGACTCGAAAATCGCCGATGAGTTCCGGAAAGACGGCCACGACCGCGACTATTATTTCGACGGTTGCGTCGCCTCGTTCGATGTCAAGTGCTACAAGCCTGACGCAGCGATTTTCGAGGAGACACTGCGCAAGTTCGGCCTCACAGCCGGCGAGGTGGTCTTCTTTGACGACTCGAGGGAAAATTGCGAGGCCGCCGGCAGGCTCGGTTTCAAGACAGTCTGGGTGGCCCCGGGCAAGGAGTTTTACGAACTGGAGATTCCGGCCTGCGAGGCCTGAGACCGCGACAGGATGGAGTCAACTGGAAAGCAAGCCACAACCCACCCCCGCAGGAGGAAAGCCGCCGTCGTGGGGATGTTTGACGGAGTCCATCTCGGCCACCGTTTCCTTATCGACCGACTGAAGCGTGAAGCCTCCATGCGGGGGATGTCGCCGTCTGTCTTCACTTTCCCCTCCCACCCGCTGACTGTCGTCAACCCCGCCATCGCTCCCCGCCTCCTCTCCACTCCCGTGGAGAAACTGTCACTGCTTGCCGGAACCGGAATCCTGATTCCTGACATCGGCTTCATCCTCTTTGACGAGGAGCTGCGCAATCTACACGCCGCCGACTTCCTGGGAATGCTCCACGACCGCTATGACGTGGACTTCATCCTGCGCGGATTCAACAACCGCTTCGGCACAGAGCGGAATCTCTCCGGGGATGACTACCGCCGCATCGCCGCCGATTGCGGCATTGAGCTTGTGGAGGCAGACAGCCTCCCCTTCGGCGACGGGAAAAATCCCCTCCCGGTCTCATCCTCACGCATCCGTCAGGACATCGAGGAGGGGAACATCGAGAGAGCAAACCTGATGTCGGGCCATCCATACCGTCTCACCGGCATTGTGGTGGGAGGGAAGCGGCTTGGACGCACCATCGGTTTCCCGACCGCCAACATAAGCGTGCCTCATCCGGCCAAACTGATTCCGGCAAGAGGTGTATATATATGTGTCGCCGAAGCGGATGGTTCCAGGATGAAGGCGATGGTCAACATTGGGCTGCGGCCGACCGTTGACGGCCCCGGTTCGGCCCAGACAATCGAAGCCCATATAATAGACTTCAACGGAGATATTTACGGGAAAGAGGTCACGTTGGAATTCCACAAACGGCTGCGCGATGAAATCCGTTTCTCCTCCCCCGCCGAACTGGCTGACCGACTGGAAGCTGACCGCCGCATAACGCGACGTTTCGTGATTCCCCCGTTAAACCTTTTTTAATCGCCGGACCCACTTTGTCTCTTGCCGTAAAATATTATCTCACAAGTGATTATCCCAACATATACTCTTTTAAGAAAAATACAAAAAGTGTTGTAAAACAGTTTTTAGTGAAAAAATCTGCAAAAAAAGTTTGGCTGTCCCGAAAAATCATATTACCTTTGCAGTGTTTTTGAAGCACTAAAAAAATTGTTTTATTACTTAATTGAAAAGAAAATGAAGAAGTTATTCCTTTCTTTCGCTGTCATCGCCGGTATGTCGATGATCTCCTGCGGCAACAAGGCTGCTGACGAAAACGCTGCTGAAGCTGCTGACACCGTAGCTACTGAGGTTGTTGAGGTTGTTGAGACCGTTGACACCGTTGCTGCTGACACTGTAGCTGCTGACACTGTTGTCGCTGCTGCCGTTGCTGAATAATCAGCCGTCAACCCGCGCCATCAACCGGGTCGTATCGACCCGCAGATGACAGCTGTAAAGATTTACAGCCTACAAGGCCCCCGGATTCTCTCCGTCGGCCTTTTTTTTTATTTTCCATACCCTATCCGATAGCCGGGCAAGATTTATGCACATCCGGGCTTGCGGTGATGAAAAATTTCCTTAACTTTGTTGTTTAGATTACAGGGGCCGCCTATGGGATTCGTGCCGATGGCCGAAACGAACCGCGCCGCCTCTTTTTCAAACATACGTCATGGAAAATAAATCACCACTTATAGGTCTGACTCTCGAGGGGTTGCGACGCGTGACCGCCGGTTGCGGAATGCCGCAGTTCGCAGCCAAGCAGATTGCCCGACGCCTTTATGTAAACCGCGCGACCTCGATACAGGAGATGACCGAGCTATCCAAACAGGCCCGCGCCCGGCTTGAGGAGAAATATGAGGTGGGGCTCCACGCCCCGCTGACCGAGGCGCGAAGCACCGACGGCACTGTCAAATACCTTTTCTCAGGGGTCGGCGGTCGCGACATCGAGAGTGTCTACATCCCTGACGGAGACCGTGCCACGTTATGCGTCTCCTCCCAGGCGGGATGCAAGATGAACTGCTCTTTCTGTATGACCGGGCGGCAAGGATTCCACGGAAACCTGACAGCCGCTGGCATAATGAACCAGATTTTGTCCATTCCGGAAAGCGAGTCACTCACCAACCTGGTATTCATGGGGATGGGCGAACCGCTCGACAATCTCCAGCCGGTGCTTGACGCCATCGAAATCCTGACCTCCCCCTGGGGGATGGCCTGGAGCCCGAAACGCATCACCGTCAGCTCAATCGGGAAGATAAAGGAGCTGAAGACCCTGATAGAGACCACCAAGGTACATATCGCCATATCGCTCCACTCCCCTTATCCTTCGGAGCGCGCCTCACTGATGCCCGTCGAGAAGGGGATGCCTTTCAAGGATGTCATCGAACTGCTGCGCAACTATGACTTCGCCCACCAGCGCCGCCTGTCGTTTGAATACATCATGTTTCGTGGGGTCAACGACGACGCGCGCCACTGCCGCGAGCTGGCCAAGGTATTGCGTGGTCTCGACTGCCGCGTGAACCTCATACGGTTCCACGCGATTCCCGACTCAGACCTGCAGCCCTGCTCGATGGCCCAGATGGAGCGTTTCCGCGACCAGCTGAATGAAGACGGCATCACTGCAACAATCCGCGCCTCACGCGGGGAAGACATAATGGCCGCCTGCGGAATGCTCGCCGGAAAAGCCAAGTGACACACAAACTATAACCATAACAAGTCTATGAAACTCAAGATACTCCTGTTGCCCCTCCTGCTGGCCGTCGCTTTCCTGGCCAAGGGGGAGAAGACGACCGAGGGCACCCCGGCCATAACCTTCGCTGAAACCACCTATGACTTCGGGGTCATACCCGAGAATGGCGGCCCGGTGAGCCACACATTTGAGTTCACCAACACGGGGAACGCCCCGCTGCTGATTCTGAACGCGTCAGCATCATGCGGCTGCACCCGTCCGGAATATCCCAAGAAACCCATCAAGGGGGGCAAGAAGGACAAAATCACAGTCACATACAACCCGAAAGGGCGCCCCGGCGAGTTCTCGAAGAATGTGACCGTCCGCACCAACATCAAGGGTAAGAAGAAGGTGACACTCAAGATAAAAGGCAACGTCACTCCCGCCAAATGAAAGGGCCGATGAAACACCTGCTGACAACCCTGCTCGCAGCCGTCGCCATAATGTCGGCCGACGCGCAGACACGCTGGCTTGAGACCGAACACGACTTCGGCGCGTTCAACGAGGATGACGGGAAGGTATCGACGGAGTTCAAGTTCATCAACGAGTCTGACACCCCGCTGACGATAGACCATGTCCGCTCATCCTGCGGCTGCACCGTGCCGCAATATTCCAAGGCGCCGGTCAACCGTGGCGACACGGCGGCCATAACCGTGGTCTACAACCCTACCGGACGTCCCGGACGCTTCTCCAAATCATTGATGGTGAAGCTATCCAACGACTCTACCGAGAAACTGCTGATAAAAGGGGTGGTCATCGGGGCGCAGAACACCCTCCGCTCCCGTTTCCCGGTGGCAGACGGGCCGATACGCCTTCGGGGCAACATGGTCACCTTCGGGGCCGTGAAGACCGGCAAGATAAAGTCGCAGTTCGTTGAGGTCTACAACTCCTCCCGCTCACCGGTGGTGCCGAAATGGACCGGCATCCCCTCCTACCTGCGTGTGACAGCCGCCCACGACACAGTGCAACCCGGCGAGCAAGGGGTGTATTCCTTCGTCCTGGCCCCCACAAAGTCGACCCCATACGGAATCCTGACCGACTCGCTGACACTCAATGTGCCGGGGGAGGCTCCGCTCAAAATCGAAATAGCGGCCATCATAGAGGAGGATTTCTCAGGGATGACCGAGAAGCAGCTCGCCGACGCCCCGGCGATTACCACCGACACCGACATGCTCGACTACGGCGACTTTTCAACCTCCGGAGAGCCGATAACCAGGCAGCTGAGAATCACCAACACCGGCAAGAGCGAGCTTATAATAAGACGCATCCACACCTCTGAACCCGGATTCTCTGTCAAAGCCCCCTTCTCCAAGCTCAAGAAAGGGAAATCCGGCACGGTCACGGTGACTTTCGACCCGAAGAGCTTCTCAGCCCCTCTGCTCAACTCCCGCCTCCAGATTATCGCCAACGACCCGTCACGTCCGCTAACGACCATCAGGCTCGTAGGCATTCCCCACGATTTCTGACCCATATGGCCCGCGACCTGCTAAACCGCTACATCTGGATTGTAGACACAATCAAACGTTTCGGCCGGATTTCCCGAAAGGAACTCGACCGGAGATGGGCCAACAGCCCTTACTCCAATGGGGAGGCAAGGATTCCCCGCCGCACATTCTACAATTACCGCCAGGCCATCGAGGAGCTTTTCTCGGTGACGATACTCTGCGACCCGGTCACTTACGAGTATTACATCGAGGAGGAACCAGGCTCGGCCGGGGAACAGATCACCAACTGGCTCCTCAACGCCTCGGCCACCAGCAACATCCTGCAAGGCTCGCGTGAGATCGCCTCCCGGATAATGCTTGAGGAGGTGCCGTCGGCCCGCGAGCATCTGGCGGGGATGATGGAGGCGTTGCGCGACTGCCACACCGTGACTTTCGACTACCATTCCTACTCGCGTGTCAACCCCAGCCGCGACGTAGAGATTGAGCCTTGGTTCCTAAGGATATACCGCCAGATATGGTATGTCACCGGCCGGGAGACCTCTTCGGGGAAGGTCAAGACCTACTCCCTCGACCGCATCAGCGGACTCAAGATACAACAGCGCTCATTCACCCTCCCCCCCGACACCGATCCCAAGTCTTACTTCAAGGACGCCTACGGGATAATGGTCGACAAGGGGGAGGCGCGCCGGGTGGTGCTGCGTGTCGATCCCCGTCAGGCCAAATACCTCCGCGCGCTGCCGCTCCACCCCTCCCAGCAAGAGGAAGTCAACGACAGCTACTCTCGATTCACCTACCGCCTCTGCCTGACGTCTGATTTCGTGTCAGAAATCATATCGATGGGCAACCAGGTGACCGTCGAGGCTCCCCGCGAGTTGCGCGCTATGGTGATTACCCGCCTGCGCGACACCCTGGCCAACTATCCCGACCCGGGACAGCAACAACAATGACAGACTTATCACAAACACCATAGATACAACTCATTATGTCAGACAAGATAAAAGTGGGTATCACCCACGGAGATTTCAACGGCATCGGTTACGAGGTCATCCTGAAGATGCTCGATGACAACCGGCTCTTCGAGTTATGCACCCCCATTGTCTACGGTTCGGCCAAAATCGCGGCCAACTACCGCAAACAACTGTCGCTCCAGGGGCAGGCACCCGTGCAGATAAAGGATGCCGAAAACGCCGCCGAGGGACAGGCTTACATAATCAACGTCATCGGCGAGGACGCCAAGGTCGAACCGGGCCACCCCTCGGCTGAGGCAGGGAAAGGAGCCTTCGAAGCCCTCGAAAGGGCTGTGGCCGACCTGCGTGCCGGGAAAATCGACGTGCTGCTCACCGCCCCTGTCAACAAATCGACAATCCACAGCGAGCTTTTCACCTTCCCCGGCCACACCGAATATCTCGAAGCTTCGATCGGCGACGGCAACAAGGCCCTGATGATACTCTTCAACGACACCGTGCGCGTTGCCCTGGCGACAATCCACCTTCCGATTTCCAAGGTGGCCGAAGCCATAACCAAGGAATCGCTGATGGAGAAAATCCGCCTCCTCAACAACTCGCTCATCCAGGATTTCGGCATCGTCAAACCCCGCATCGCCGTCCTCGGGCTGAATCCCCACGCCGGAGATGACGGCCTGCTCGGCTCGGAGGAGAAGGAAATCATCCTCCCCGCCGTGGAGGAATCGCGCGCAAAGAAAATCCACGTCTTCGGCCCTTATGCCGCCGACGGGTTCTTCGGGAGCGGCAACTTCCGCAAGTTCGACGGCATTCTGGCAATGTATCACGACCAGGGCCTGGCTCCCTTCAAGACCCTCGCGGGAGGGAGCGGTGTGAACTTCACCGCCGGACTGCCGTTTGTCAGGACTTCTCCCGACCACGGCACCGGATTCGACATCGCCGGCAAGGGGGAGGCCTCGCCCGACTCCATCCGCGAGGCCCTTTATGCCGCCATCGACATATACCGCAGCCGCCTCAACCACGCTGAGCGCACCGCCAACCCGCTGCGCCGCCAGTATGTCGACAAGTCGAAAGACAACGTCGTCCTTGACCTCTCGAAAGAGAAATAACAGCCACCATACAGCAGTGCGGCGGTGTGACGTCATCCCGAAAAGGATATCACGACACACCGCCGCACTGTTTGTTTTCTATCGTTTACCTGAAAAAGGGACGCAGGAGACGTGAGATACCCGGCAATCCCACTCCACGGTAGATGACGGCGAGATGGTTGAGCATACGGAAAAAGAGGGATGATTCATTGGACTGGGCTACGGCAAGGAGGCGCAGGCTCTCTTCGGCCGCCCCTTCGCGACGGTAATCACCGGCGAGCAACGCGCGCCGGAAGTTGATATAACGCCCAAACCGCCTGTCGGAAGCTTGCGCCTGCGTCATCAGGTCAAGGGCGTTTTCCCATACAGCCGCCTTTGCCGAGAATGAGTCCCCGGTTATCGAGTCGGGAGTCAGTATTATCCTCACCGTAGGGGGGCCTTGAAGCCTGACGATTTTGGGAGAGAGGGAGAAGAGCCTCAACCCCAATTCCACATCATCCCACCCCCGGCAGAGGGGATTCCATCCCCCGGCACGGCGGAAAAGAGCGGTGCGGGCGGCATAACGCTGTGTGGCCATCGACCCGTAAAAGAGGTTGTCCCATACCACATCCCTGTCACTGAATCTGGCGGAGAGCATTTTCCCGGAGTGGGAAACCGCCTCACAATCCCAGCCGACAATATCGGCGTCAGGATTCATGTCAAACCCTTCAAGTGACCTCTGGCAATGACCGGGGGACATCAGGTCATCACTGTCGAAAAACATAGTGAAGGGGGTAGTCACCTCTGCCAGGCCCCGGTTACGGGCTGCGGCCGCCCCCGGCTGTTTTTCCTCCAGCACTGTCACCTCGAATATCGGTGTCTCGACGCGGCTCTTCCAGTCGAGAAGAGCCTGCAAAGTGTTGTCGGTGGAGTTGTTGTCGACCAGCACAATCTTCAATGGCCGCAAACTCTGTGACTCCAAAGAGTCCAGGGTGGCAAGTACCCTCTCCGCCCTGTTGTAGACAGGCACGACGACAGTCAGACGGCAATTTCTCATCTCTTCAGCCATCTCTTCAATATTATGTGTCGGTCGCAAGGGCATGATACTATATAGGGGAGTTTAGATAGGGTCTCACTGCGTTGCCGAAGGCTGCCTTAAACGCGCCGGCGGTCATCAGCCTCAACGCCTTGAAGAAACCTGCCTGACGGGCACGGCTCACACGCCACGCCACAAGCGGAATCCGCATAACTGCTGTCAGGGGGTATTCCACAACCGTGACCGCCCCCCGTGCCAGCAACGCCCCATCGGCCAGACGTTCCCTGACGCCGGTAGTGGCCCCGGGATGATTGGCAATCGTGACAGGGAAAAAACGGCAATCCAAGCCGTTGTTCCTTGCTTTTTTCAGGAACAGCTCCTCCTCCCCGGCGGTGAATTCCCGCGCTCCCAGTCCGAAATTCTCGGGAAAACGCAGCTTTCCTACCCGCGACTCGCGGCGAAGCGCGATTTCGAAGGAGGTCTGATAGAAATTCTTGGGAAGGGTTGAGAGTTCGCATCCCATCCCGGGATAATCCTTGGCCACATCCGAGTCATACCTGAACGAACCATATTCCAACTCAGGATACCGCCCGAATATGCGCCGGATTTCCGACAGCCCTTCGGGATAAAACTCAAGGTCATCATCAGCAACCAGGAGGATGTCTCCGGTCGCATTGTCAAGACAGTTGTTGCGGTTGCGGCTCAGCCCATACCCATCCAGGAAAAGCACCCTGACATCATCGCGTGACGCAAGCGACTCAGGAACCGGGTTCTCCCCCGGCTCCTGCCATGACACAAGGTAGCTCACCCCCGGCATCGCCGGGAGATTCATAGCCTCCACCCTGCGGCCTCCGTCTGGGCCGCACGTGGAAATCATCACCTCAAGGGTAAGAGAAGAGCCATCCATACTTTGATAACGGCAAACCTCGCCGCCAAAGTATGGATGACCCGTATCTTTTTTCAGCCGGCCGCCTCAGATGAAATACAGGGGGCATCCCTTTGAGACCGGCGCCACCATCCCCTGGGGATATGAGAACACCAGTCCGCTATTGTACAGCGCAACATACGCGACAGGGAAATCATCGACCGTGAACCGCTGTTCGGCCTCAGGATTGAAGTAGTCGGTCAGCCATATCAGATAATCATCCTCTGTCATCCCGGCGTCCTTGGCCATACCGGCCAGCAGCTTTTCCCTGACAGAATGCCGCTCGGCAGCCGGGACAAGATCCTCGAAAGTCATCTGCCTCCCCAGGCGAGTCGAGAAGCTCACATAGTAGCATGAAATCTCGGCAGGCGCGCCGCCGGTGCAGGATTCCATATATGAGGAGTAAGTGTATATCTCATTGTCAGCCGACACCCACGCCGGACGCAGGTCGACATTGACGTAGAATCCGTTGACAACCGACTCCCTCAGCTGAGGTAGAATCGTGTCGTTGAACACCTTTCCGTAATAGTCAATCTGCTCGGTGACGGCCCTCGCCGTCATCTCGTGGAGGTCGTAATGCACATCCCCTCCGGCCACAGTCGAGAAATCCTCGCTTATGATTCGCGCCAGCCCCATGTTGACAGCCGACTCCCCTTTCAGGGGGAAAACCCTGATGGAGAAAAACACGTCGGAATGCTCCGTGGGGAATATCCTGGCAATCTGCAGGGCCTCGACCTGACGGCCGTCAAAAGAGAAAACCGTGTCGGTGGTCGACGGGGCGGTCACCACGGAGACCACCTTGGCCAGCTTCCCGTCATCTGGAAAATCAACGAACGGGTCATTGACACTTTTGTTTCCCGAGCAGGCTCCCGCCAAGAATGCCAACGCCGGCAACATCGCCGACAGATATGTTTTTTTGAAGCCCATAGTTTTTCACCGTTATAGTGGCAGTTATTGAATCTATCACAACGTTTGCAGCAGGCCGCCCTATGGCGCACAATGCCGCCGTCGCGCCGGGCTGCATCGTTAAAACAATGGCTGTCACGCGAAAGTTGTAACAACAGCGTGACTTTTTGGGCAAAAACAAAGGCAACCGTCCCGTTGACATTCAACGGAACAGGCAAAAAAGCCGTCAGCTGACGGCATCAATGGTCTCTGTTGATAATGAAGTCGATAAGGGAAACAAAGGCGTCAAGCGTCTCCGAAGGGGGGAAATTGTCGCGAAGCACTCGGCATGCCTCATCGCGGAGGCGTTCCATAGTCTGGCGGGCATACTCTATGCCGCCGTTGATGACAGCGTAGTCGATGAGGGTGGAGACCTCCGACGGGTCAAGCACATCCCTGCGGGCCAGCTCCATCATCCGGCCATGCTCCTCTCCGTCGAGGGTCTCAAGCACATGGAGCAGCGGCAGGGTGATTTTACCCTCGCGGAGGTCGTTTCCGGTCGGCTTGCCTATTTCCCCGGCGGGGAAATAGTCGAATATGTCATCCTTGATCTGGAAACAAAGCCCCAGCAGACGGGCGAACTCCCTGAGGGCATCGAGCCTTCGGGAATCGGTCTCCCCGGCGGCGGCGGCCCCGACCTCGGCGCAACTGATGAAAAGCGACGCTGTCTTGCGGTAAATGATGTTGAAGTAGGTCTCCTCGTCGAGATGGTTGTAGCGGGCGTTGTAAATCTCGTCGAGCTCACCAATCGAGAGCAGACGGCCGAGCGAGGCAATCGACTCGACGATGCGTATGTCGCCGGTCTCCGAGGCCAGTATGAGTGAGTTGGAGAGGAAGAAGTCGCCGATGAGCACGGCCAGGTGGTTGTCCCATAGGCCGTTGATTGTCTGGGCGTCGCGGCGCACCTTGGTGTCGTCGACCACATCGTCGTGAATGAGCGACGCGTTGTGGAGCAGCTCCACGGCCACAGCCCCCTTTATCACATTGTCATTGACCTCACCGAGCAGCTTGGCGCTCAGGATTACCATTACCGGGCGTATCTGCTTCCCCTTCTTTTCGAGATAGGTCTCCACCACCTTGTTCATCAAGGCGTTGGGAGATGTCAAAGTAGCCGATATGAGATCATTCAGCCGCTTGAGTTCCGGGGCCAGAGTATGCTGGATGGTTTGGAAGGTCGTCACTTTCTCGAAAATTTTAGCGCAAAATTACGAAAACTTCTCGGAAACACTATAAATTCCCGAGGAAAAAGTTAACTTTGCGGTCAGATGATACAAACCGAATATTAAATCAGGAATAGGCAATTAGCCAATCTATCACCGGCAATTACTTATCTTCCAGTCATTTCCACAAAAGTTATCCCTTTAAATAGGAATACATCATGGACAACACAAACCAAAGAGTTAAGACGCTCGACAAGGTAGCCGTGAGATTCTCCGGCGACTCGGGCGACGGAATGCAGCTGGCAGGAAACATCTTCACCAACGTTTCCGCCGGGCTGGGCAACTCCGTGTCGACTTTCCCCGACTATCCCGCTGAAATCCGCGCCCCGCAGGGGTCGCTGGGCGGCGTGTCGGGATTCCAGGTGAGCATAGGCATCGGGGTCCACACCCCCGGTGACCAGTGTGACGTGCTGGTAGCGATGAACCCCGCCGCCCTAAAACAGAACGTCAAGTTCCTAAAGCCCGGCGGTGTCATCATCACCGACGTAGACTCCTTCAAGGAGGAAGGACTGAAGAAAGCCAAGTTCCTGACTGACGACCCCATCCGGGAGCTCGGGGTCACCGCACAGGTCGTGGAGGTTCCGGTGACCACCATGACTCGCGCCGCCCTGGAGGACTCCGGGATGGACAACAAGGCAATCCTGAAATGCCGCAACATATTCACCCTCGGGCTGATATGCTGGCTCTTCGACCGTCCGGTAGAGAGCGCGGTGGCCATGATACAGCGCAAGTTCGCAAAGAAACCCGCCATCGCCGAGGCCAACACCAAGGTGATACGCGCCGGGTATGACTACGGCCACAACATCCACGCCGGGGTCTCCACCTACAAAATCGAGACCGAGCCTATCAAGCCCGGCACATACACCGACCTCAAGGGCAACGAGGCAACAGCCTGGGGCCTGATTATGGCCTCCGAGAAAGCGGGTCTTCCCCTCTTCCTCGGCTCATACCCCATCACCCCCGCCACCGACATCCTCCACGAGCTGGCCAAGCGCAAAGACCTCGGGGTCAAGGCCTGCCAGATGGAAGATGAAATCGCCGGAGTATGCTCCGCAATCGGGGCCTCCTTCGCCGGCAACCTCGCCGCCACCTCCACCTCAGGCCCCGGTCTGGCCCTCAAGAGCGAGGCCATCGGCCTGGCCGTGATGGCCGAACTGCCGCTGGTGGTCATCGACGTGCAGCGCGGCGGTCCCTCGACCGGCCTTCCCACCAAGACCGAGCAGACCGACCTGGCACAGGCCCTCTACGGCCGCAACGGCGAGTCCCCCCTGGCCGTGGTCGCCCCCGTCTCCCCCACAGACTGCTTCACAATGGCCTACGAGGCCAGCCGCATCGCCGTCGAGCATATGACCCCCGTCATACTGCTGAGTGACGCCTTCATCGGCAACGGATCCTCGGCATGGCGCATTCCCGAGGCTGACGAATTCCCCCCGATCACTCCCCGCTTCGTCCCCGAGGAGCTGCGCTCCACCTGGACCCCCTACTTCCGCGACCAGGAATCACTCAGCCGCTACTGGGCAATCCCCGGCACACCCGGACTGATGCACCGTCTCGGCGGCCTGGAGAAGAACGAGAAGACCGGGGCCATCTCGACAGACCCCGCCAACCACGCCCGCATGGTCGAGATTCGCCGCGAGAAGGTTGCCCGCATCGCCAATAACATACCCCTCCAGGAGGTCAAGTGTGACTCCCCCGAGGCCGACACGCTCCTCATCGGATGGGGCGGCACATACGGCCATCTCCACGATGCCGCCGAGGAACTCAACCGCCAGGGCCACAAGGTGGCGCTCGCCCAGTTCCGCTACATCAACCCCCTGCCGCGCAACACAGGGGAAATCTTCCGCCGCTACAAGAGGCTCATCGTCGCCGAGCTCAACACAGGCCAGTTCGCCGATTACCTCCAGGCGCGTTTCCCCGAGCAGACCTTCCTCCGCATCAACAAGGTCGAAGGACAGCCGTTCATGGTCCACGAAATCGTGGAGAAAGTCAAGGAACTCTTACCTAAAGATGAATGACAATGGAATGTATAGCGACATTATATAAGGCGGGCGATTACAAGAACGACCAGCCCGTCCGCTGGTGTGCAGGCTGCGGCGACCACGCCGTGCTCAACTCCCTCCACAAGGCCATGGCAGACTTTGGCGTAGCCCCCGAGATGACCGCCGTCATCTCAGGCATCGGCTGCTCCTCGCGCCTCCCCTATTACATGAACACCTACGGCTTCCACACCATCCACGGGCGCGGAGCCGCCATCGCCACAGGCTTCAAGGTGGCCAACCCGGCCATGAGCGTGTGGCAGGTGTCGGGCGACGGCGACGGACTCGCCATCGGCGGCAACCACTTCATCCACGCCGTGCGCCGCAACGTCGACATCAACATACTGCTGCTCAACAACCGTATCTACGGCCTGACCAAAGGGCAGTATTCCCCCACATCGGCGAGAGGTTTCGTCTCCAAGTCATCCCCCTACGGGACTACCGAAGACCCCTTCATCCCCGCAGAGCTGGTGTTCGGAGCGCGCGGCAACTTCTTCGCCCGCGCCATAGACGTAGACCTCCCCACCTCCCGCGAGGTGATGCTCGCCGGGGCGCGCCACAAAGGCACCTCCGTAATCGAGATTCTCCAGAACTGTATGATTTTCAACAATGGCATACACTCTGAGATCGCCGACAAGGAGCATCGCGCCGAACGCACCATCCACCTCCGCCACGGCGAGAAGATGCTCTTCGGCAAGGATAACCAGAAGGGTATCGTGGCCGACGGCTTCCTGCTGAAGGCGGTGGAGCTTGGCAAAGACGGCTACACCATCGACGACGTGCTGGTTCACGACGCCCGCACCCCCTCCAATTTCCTCCACCAGCAGCTCGCCATGATGGACGGCCGTGACCTTCCGGTGGCCGTCGGCGTGATACGCGACGTGGAGTCTCCCGTCTACGACCAGGAGGTCAGCGCCCAGGTAGAACAGGTGAAGGCCAGGAAAGGCTTCACCTGCCTGCGCGACATGCTTCTGGCCGGCGACACCTGGACCGTCGAGTAAACCATTTCCACCTGCCCTCCGTTAAGTAAGAGAATGAACGGACAACCTCCATACCAGCCTCCGGTAACCCCTCCCCCCTACAATCCGGGGGGAGGGGGAAACCGTCAAGACCCTCAAGGTGGGTGGCGGCAACAGCCGCCACCTCCCGGTTGTATTCCTCCGGCCCAGTATCCTCCGGGGCACAACCTGGAAGGATGGGGGCCGCAAGGGTATCCATACACTCCCCCCGGCTACAACCAGGGGGTACCCCCCTACGGACAGCCGTGGCAACCTTATGCCCCCGGCCGTCAACAGTCAAACGGCATGGGCACCGCCGGGTTCGTCCTCGCGCTTGTCAGCATGTTCATCGGCTGGGTTCCCCTGGTAGGCTGGCTGATATGGATTCTCGGGGCGGTCTTCTCATTCATCGGTCTGTTCAGGCAACCCCGTGGCCTGGCGATAGCCGGAGTGGTCATATCGCTGGTGCTGATACCGATGATTGTGACGCTCCTGGTGGCCCTCGACGCCTTGACCTCGGCGATGTTCCTCCTATGATTCCCCTCACTCCTCCTAATGTTCCAGACACCCTGTAAATAACGCTTTTAACATTTAGATATGGGAAAGTTCCTCACTGAATTCAAAGAGTTCGCGATGAAAGGCAATGTTGTCGACATGGCTGTCGGTGTGATCATCGGCGGTGCCTTCGGCAAGATTGTAAGCTCGCTGGTCAATGACATCATCATGCCGCTGGTCACCCTGCTCACCGGTGGCGTCAACTTCACCGACAAGAAAATCATCCTCCGCCATATGACCGACGGCAACGGCGACGTCATCACCCAGCAGGTCGCCGACCAGCTGACCGCCGCCGGGCAGACCGTCAACCCCGAAGTCTACCTGACATGGGGCGTATTCGTGCAGAGCATCGTCGACTTCCTTATCATCGCCTTCTGCATCTTCGTGGCCATCCGCTTCATGAACAAAATCAAGAGCGCGACCAAGAAAGCTGAGGAAGCCGCCGCCGAGGCTCCCGCCGAACCCACCAAGGAGGAAGTCCTCCTCACCGAAATCCGCGACCTGCTCAAGGCTCAGGCCGAAAACAAGAAATAATCCCGACAGGCTGCCTCAGATGCCGACATCTCCGATTTTCCTCATAGGATTCATGGGGGCAGGGAAGACAACCCTCGGACGCGCCCTGGAAGCAAGGCTTCCGGGGTGGCGTTACGTCGACCTTGACGAGGAGGTGGAACGCCACGCCGGAATGTCTGTGGCGAAGATTTTCTCGGTCCACGGCGAGGGGGCGTTCCGCAAGATGGAGCGCCAGGCCCTGGCTGACGCCGTGAACTCCACTGAGAGGCTCATCGTCGGATGCGGAGGCGGCACCCCCTGCTTTTTCGACAACATGGAGCTGATGAACTCCTGCGGAGTCACAATCCTGCTGCAGGCTCGCAACTCCACCCTCCTGCGCCGCCTGGTCGAGGCTCAGGCCCAGAGGCCGAAACTCAACGGGTTCACACCCGGGGAGATAGAACGGTTCATAACCGAATCGCTCGCCCAGAGGGAGCCTTGGTACTCCCTGGCCCGCCACCGTTTCCCCTCCGACAGGCTTGAGACACCGGCCGAAATCGAGGCCAGCTGCCGCCTGTTCATCCGCAAATTCATCAACGGCGAGTGACTCTCCGCCAACCGCCAGTCCCGGCGTCCATCCACCATCCCCATTAACCCCGCCAATCACAATGAACAGCCCGACCCCACTGGAATCACCGGCAGACACAGCTGTTGCCCGTCGCAACCTGACAATCGGCCTGCCGCGATGCGTCAGCTCCTCAGAACAACGTTTCCCGCTGACGCCGGAGGCGGTGGCCTCACTTGTCAGCCGGGGCTTCGCCGTTGTGATGGAGAAGGATGCCGCCTGCCATATCCACTATCCCGACAACGCCTACCTGCGCGCCGGGGCGAGAATCACCTCCCGCCGCGAGACCCTTGAGGCCGACATCGTAATCCACCTTGCCCCCCTCCCGCTGGCCGACATCTCCTGCCTGCGGCGCGGATCGCTGCTGCTGAGCCTTGCCAACTTCAACCGTCCCAACGGGGCGGATGTGATACGGCGCCTCCTCGACCGCAAGGTAATCAACATCGCCATCGACCTCATCGCCGACGAGACCGGCCATCTCCCCTTCGCCGACATCCTGTCAGAGATTGACGGACGTGCGGCCATGGTGCTCGCCTCCTCGATGATGGCCGACCCGGTCAACGGCAAAGGGATACTTCTCGGAGGGGTCGCCGGTGTGATACCCTGCGAGGTGGTGATTCTCGGCAGCAACCTCGCCGCCTGCGCCGCGGCCCGCTCCGCCATAGGGCAGGGAGCCACCGTCAGGATGTTCGACGACGACGTCTACCGTCTGCGCCGCGCCCTGCGCCGCCTCGGCGAGGGGGTCATCGGCTCCTCCATCCACCCCAACGCCCTGGAGAACGCCATCCATACCGCCGACGTCGTCATCTCGACATCCCTGCGCTGCCGGGTGGTTGTCGACTCCGACGGCGAGAGGATAATGAAAAAGGGGGTACTGGTCTTCGACCTCTCCGACGAGCCCGGAAAAGCATTCCCCGCCATGGAGCTTGTCGACCTCGGGGAGCAACAGCCCCGCTCACCCCTCTCCGGCCGCCACTACTGCCACTACAACGTCGGCAGTGCTGTTCCGCGCACATCGGCGATGGCCCTGAGCGACACCTTCATCACCATGCTCGACGACATTGCCGGATGCGGGGCCTGTTCCTCCGCCATACAACTCACCGGAGGGCTGCAGAAAGCCACGCTGACATTCCTGGGCAAGGCTGTCAACCGCCGTGTCGCCGAAATCGCCGGCGTCCGTCACACCGACATCAACCTACTCCTCTCCCTCAGCTGATAGATTGATTTATGGTTATTCGCAAACAACCTATAATTTCTTTTCTTCTTGGTAAATCTCCAAAAGAATATATAAATAAATACGGTGTTCCAGCTCTTGACAATCAGATGCATTATATGTATCTGATGCAAGGTGTTGCATTATTAGAAGACATAAATGAGTCTCGTCCTGATTGGGGGATACCAGAGCTTATTATGCCCTCTTTTGAGAAAGCTATGAAAAAAAGTGTAGGTTCATTTGTAAAAATGGATCATCAGCTCTTTCAAGAATTTAATGAGGACAAAGAATGCGGCATATTGCTTATAAAAGGTTGGAGTGCCAAAGGTTATGGGACTGTCATCTATCGTTTTGCTGATAATCGCCTATATGTTTGGTTATTTGAGAACCATTCGGATATAAGCATTTTAAGATTCTACTATTACATCGAATCTACGGAGCAAAATACCAGAAAACAGTATGTATGTCCTTTCCTGACATCCAATCCTCAGATATTCCATACGTCAAATCAATCCATGCATTTTAATCGTGATGAAATTTACAATACACTGACAAATTACATCATAATTTATCTTGCAGTAAAAAAATATGCTGACGTTGAATGTGTAGTTGTTCCTCCACATAAGATTGTCAGCTTGGCAGAGATTCAAAAAGACGACTCTTTTAAAGAAAAAGTAAAGAATGATAGTGGTCAAGAAGTAATACTGATGGATTCCAGATGGTTTACCACATATGTCAACAACAATATAATCCATGTGCGAGGATATTTCAAAAAGCAACATCACAAAAACGAGAATGGTGAGTGGACACGAAAACTGATATTCGTAAAAGACCATTCACGAAACGGTTATACTCGTAAGGCCCTATTAAGTGATTCAATTGAGTGATAATGGCTGAAAAACGTAAATTCTATGTTGTTTGGGAAGGGAGAGACCCGGGTGTCTATGACAACTGGGAGGACTGCCAGGCTCAGATAGACGGTTTTCCCGGAGCGAAATACAAGTCATTCAAGTCTCAGCAGGAGGCAGTGGAGGCGTTCCGGGGAAGCGGCGAGGAGGAGGAAACGCTGCTTACACGCATCGCCCTCAAAAACCTCGAATCGGTAACGGCCTCTCCGGCTCCGGCGAATCCGAGTCCAATTGTGGCGGAGTCATCGCGGTTCCCCTCATCCAAGACAGCAAAACAAGCTGCGCCTCACATAGATTACTCCCGGATTCCGGAAATCAACCTGGGGGCAATCGCCGTCGACGGGGCATGCGCCGGAAATCCCGGAATGATGGAATACAGGGGGGTAAAGGTGGCCGACGGTGAGGAAATCTTCCATATTGGCCCGCTGGCCGACGGCACCAACAATGTGGCGGAATATCTCGCCCTTGTCCACGCCCTCGCGTTGCTGTTCAAGCAGAATGACTCAACCACCCCAATCTACACCGACTCGGTGACAGCAGTGGCCTGGGTACGCAACCGTGGATGCCGCACTCAGCTCACTCCTACCGAACGTAACCGGAAGATTTTCGAGATGCTCGCCCGGGCCAACCTATGGCTGAGGTCTCACTCTCCCCGCAACCCGATTCTGCGCTGGAACACCCCTATGTGGGGGGAGATTCCCGCCGACTTCGGACGCAAATAGCGGGCGCGCTGTCACTTGCGGCGGGGGACGGCGAGGGTGGCAAGCAATGAGGTCACATGGGGGGTAGGATGCACCTCGTTGGCGCGCGACAGATATACCCGCGCCTTATCGGCATAGGGGCCGCAATAAAGCAGCCTCGGATTCTCCTCCTCCCCTGCGTCGGGAGCTTTGGCTCCGACCGCCTCACGGTTTTCCATATAGTAATAATTGCCGAGGGCAAGGAGCGCCTCATAATCGGCGGGAGCCACGGCCAGTACCGACTCATATGCCCTTATCCCCTCGGCATAGTCGCCGCAGAGCATGGCACCCTGCGCGAGGGTCATCAGGAAAGCGGTGTTGGCGGGGTCGCCCTGGAGCATCATACGGCTGTATTCCACCATCTTGGCCCCATCCTTGCGGTATGTGTAGTAACGCAGCAGGTAGTTGTCCATCGGTCGCCGCATCCAGGGGTACGCCTCCTTGACACGCAGCAGGAAATCGCCGTAGAGGTTTGACTTCCCCAACTGGAAACTGGTCGACTTCACCCGCGACAGCACCGAGTCGAAAGGCACCTTGGCATTGAGTGCCTTCATCATCAGCCCCATCTCGGCGATGGTGTCACCTTTCACGGCGTTGGCCACTATCGCCTTCCCGTAGGTGGCGGCCACCTCGGGGCGCGCCTCAAGCATCTGGTAATATGTGGCGGCCGCCTGGGCCCACTCCCCCTGGCTGAAGAACCGGTCGGCTTTCAGCTCGAGACGTGAGTAAGGGGTCTGGCAACGCGACGCGGAAGGCAACGCCACCAGGACAAACAGCAGTATGTTTCTAATCAAGGGGGACATAAGCATAAGACCGGGGATGAAGTTGGAGTCTATCCTTGAAACGCAATCTGACCTGAAAAGTTGCATATCTCGCCAATAATTTATACCTTAGCCCTCCAAAAACAGGATTCCCTCCGTTTTTGGTATTCAAGAATTATCCAAGAGCTACACTTACGTCATGATTAACCCACACCGCTATTGCGTCATCATGTGCGGCGGCATCGGCAGCCGTTTCTGGCCTTACAGCCGCGAATCGAAACCCAAGCAGTTTCTCGACTTCCTCGGCACCGGAAGGTCTCTGCTCCAGATGAGCTATGACCGCATCCTCCCCATCGTAAGGCCCGAGAACGTGCTGGTTGTCACCAACGCCCAGTATGCCCCCCTCATCCGCGAGCAGCTGCCCGACCTCCCCGAGGCCAACATCCTGCTTGAACCGGCCCGACGCAACACCGCCCCCTGCATCGCCTGGGCGGCCTACCATATCTCGGCCATCGACCCCGAGGCAAGCATCATCGTGGCCCCCAGCGACCACCTCATCACCAACGACGCCGTCTTCCAGGAGGCCATCGTCAACGGATTCGACTTCGTCGAGAAAAATGACGCCCTGCTGACGCTCGGCATCAGCCCCACCCGCCCCGAGACCGGTTACGGCTACATCCAGGTAGGGCAGCCCGCCGATGGTGACATATTCCACGTCAAGACATTCACCGAGAAGCCCAAGCTGGAAATCGCCAAGGTTTTCCTCGAATCAGGGGAATTCTTCTGGAACTCCGGCATATTCCTCTGGAGCGCGAGCACCATCATCCGCGAGCTGAAAGCCAACGCCCCCGACGTAGCGAGCTGCTTCGAGAAGGGGCTGGGCCTCTTCGGCACCCCGCAGGAGAAGGAGTTCATCGAAGAGAACTTCCCCGGCTGCATGGGCATCTCCATCGACTTCGCCGTCATGGAGAAGGCCAAGAATGTATTTGTCGAATGCGTCACATTCGGCTGGAACGACCTCGGCACCTGGAGCGCGCTCTACGACAACTCCCCCAAGAACCGCGACGCCAATGTGACCCAGAACTGCAACGTGCTTGCCTACAACTCCACCGGCAACATCTTCGCCGTGAACGGCGAGAAGCTCGTGGTGGTAGACGGCCTCAAGGACTATATCGTGGCCGACGCCGGCGACGTGCTGCTCGTATGCCCCAAGGCTGAGGAACAGCGCATCAAGCAGATGGTCAACGACGCCAAACTCGCCTTCGGCGACAAATACCTCTGAGACGGTTTTGACAACCCCTGAAACAACCCCCACAATCCCGGAGAATTGAAAAGACTCCGCAGACACCGGCCTGTCACGCCCGGGCGCGCACTGCGCCTGGGCCGTGTCGTTATATCGGCAGCCATGCTGGCGGTGATGACACTGCTGTTCACGTCGCTGGGAGCGAGGCTCGCCCTGGCCGCCGGGTGGGTGGCCCGCATCCAGATTTTCCCCCTCGCCATGGGGGGCGCGCTGACGGCGCTCGGCGGATGGCTGGTTGCGACACTGGTGTTCGGCCGCATATACTGCTCGTCGGTATGCCCGATGGGGACGCTCCAGGACATCTTCGCCCATATCCCGCGCAGCCGCCGGCAGTGGCGACGGCGTCACCCTTACCGCTTCGCGGAGGCCAACAACAAGCTCCGCTACTTCGTGGTGCTGACCGTGGCTGTCTGTGGCATCGGCTCACTGGCGGCGGTGCCCACCCTCCTCGACCCATACTCCGCCTTCGGGCGCATATGCTCCACCCTCCTGCTCCCACTGGTGGAACTTGCGGGGGGTAAGGAGGTGGTCTTCACCTCTGCGATTGCTTTCCTCACCGCCTCGGCGACGCTGTTGGCCGTGGCGGCGGCTTCCTGGCGCAACGGCCGCATCATCTGCAACACCGTCTGCCCCGTGGGGAGCGCGCTCAGCATACCGGCCCGGTGGTCGCTCTTCCATTTCGACATCGACACAGACCGCTGCGTCAACTGCCGCGCCTGCGAGCACGCCTGCAAGTCGCGGTGCATCTCGATGGCCGACCATGTTGTCGACTCCTCACGATGCGTGGTCTGCTTCAACTGTGTCGACGCCTGCAACGAGGGGGCCATACGCTACACCACCCGCCGGAAACGGCTGTCAATACCGATGCTCCAGCGGGTAAGCACCGAGGTCGGCACCGCCGCCAACGCCTCAGCACCGCGCCCCACCCTCCCGGCGGTGAAGAAAGGATGTGGAGACGCGCCCGTCAGGATAGACCGGCGCCGTTTCCTCGCCACCGGATTGCTGGTGGCCGCCGCCCCGGCCCTGTCGGCGATTGCCGACACCGCCTCCCGCCTGGAGTCGCCCGGCAACGGTTCACGCAAGCTGAAACCGCTCCACCCGGTGGCTCCCCCGGGACGCCACTCGATGGCCGACTTCCTCGACCGCTGCACCGGCTGCGGACTGTGTGTGGCCCACTGCCCCACCCGTGTCCTGCGCCCCTCGGCGGGGGAATTCGGCTGGCTCCACCCCCTCAGGCCGGTGATGGACTATGACCGTGGGGCGTGTGCCTTCGACTGCACCCTCTGCACCGACCTCTGCCCCACCAAGGCGTTGACCCCGCTGACACCCGACGAGAAGCATATATTCATCATCGGCCACGCCCGCGTGGAGGCCGCGAACTGCATCGGATGCGGCCTTTGCATGGAAAACTGCCCCAAGCAGACCATCAGGCTGAAACGACGCCCGGCGGCGGTAGACTCCGGCAGCCGAAGCGAGTTCATAGCCGTGGTCGACACGGGGGGATGCATCGGATGCGGGGCCTGCCAGCATATATGCCCGGCCACCCCCTGCAAGGCTATCATCGTAGACGGAATAATATAAACCAACACCGCGGCTCACCCCGCCACTGAAATGCAACAATATCTTGACCTGCTGAGACATATCCGCGACAACGGCACTGACAAGTCTGACCGCACCGGCACCGGCACGCGCAGCGTGTTCGGCTACCAGATGCGCTTCAACCTTGAGGAGGGTTTCCCCCTGCTGACCACCAAGAAGCTCCACCTCAAGTCAATCATCTACGAACTGCTGTGGTTCCTCAAGGGTGACACCAATGCCCGCTACCTCCAGGACAACGGGGTCAGGATATGGAACGAATGGGCCGACCCTGACGGCAACCTCGGCCATATCTACGGCTACCAGTGGCGTTCATGGCCCGGGTATGACGGGGAGTTCATCGACCAGATAACCGAGGCGGTGGAGACCATCCGCCACAATCCCGACTCGCGCCGCATCATCGTCAGCGCGTGGAATGTCGCCGACCTCAAACGGATGAACCTCCCCCCCTGCCACGCCTTCTTCCAGTTCTACGTCGCCGACGGACGGCTCTCGCTGCAGCTCTACCAGCGCAGCGCCGACACCTTCCTCGGAGTGCCATTCAACATCGCCTCCTACGCCCTGCTGACAATGATGATGGCCCAGGTCTGCGGCCTGCGCCCGGGCGACTTCATCCACACCCTCGGCGACGCGCATATCTACAACAACCACTTCGGGCAGGTCGAGGAGCAGCTTTCGCGCACCCCCCGCGCCCTGCCGGTGATGAAAATCAATCCGGAGGTGAAGTCAATCTTCGACTTCAAGTATGAGGATTTCACACTCGAGGGCTACGACCCGCTTCCCCATATCAAGGCCGCAGTAAGCGTCTGACCCAATCCCTGACCACTTATGACCACAACGATAATCGCAGCCGTGGCCTCAGACCGCGGCATCGGGCGCGGGGGCGACCTCGCCTTCCACATATCCGCCGACCTCAAGCGGTTCAAGGCCCTCACCACGGGCCACACCGTCATCATGGGGCGCAAGACCTTCGAGTCGCTGCCGAAAGGCGCGCTTCCCAACCGACGCAACATCGTCATCACCCGCGACCCTTCCCTCACATTCCCCGGCGCGGAGACAGCCACATCCGTGGAGGCGGCCATAGCCATAGCCCTGTCGGCTGGCGAGACGGACGCCTTCATCATCGGGGGTGCGCAGATTTACGCCCAGTCTCTTCCTCTTGCCGACCGCCTGGAAATCACCGCCATCGACTCTCCCGCCCCCGGAGCCGACGTCTTCTTCCCCGAAATCGACCCGGCGCAGTGGCAGCTTGTCGATGAGACACCCACCCAGACCGACGATAAGTCCGGCGTGGCCTACCGCTTCCAGAGCTACACCCGCCTGCGCTGACCCAAGCGGCATCAAGCCGACACGACGACAAAACCGACGACGACAAAACAAACGGGAGGCCCTGCGCTCAGAGCCTCCCGTCGTATGTATGTCTGCTAAGTTACGTTTACTTGCGGGTGAAGACAACCGTGTCGCCATCAGTGTTGGTGGCGTACATGGAATTCCCGTCCACAACTACGACAATCTTCTGCATAAATGGGTCACCATCGTTGTCCATACCAGACATAATTATCACAGCGCCCTTTTTAAGATCGCCGGAAACGGTGTATGTGCCATTCGCCGAGTAGACGTAAGTGTTACCATAGTAAACTTCGGTTGTAGTGATGGAGAAGTTTCCATTCTTGGAGAATGTGATTTCATCTGTGTAGCTGTTGTAATCATCCTCCACATACGACGCAACCCATGTGCCGACGAGGGCGCCGTTGTCATCATCATCGTCGTCGCCACAGGAGACCAGCGTGAACGAAAGTGTTGCGAAAATCGCAGCAAAAAGAAGCTTGAGATACTTTTTCATTGTTGATTGATAAATTGGTTTTTGGAAATTTGATGGCGCAAAGGTACGCATTAACCATCTATCAGGCAACTCAAAATGACAGTTTCACTCCTGCTGAGTGTTAAATATTGTTTACAGGAATCTGGCGGCAAAAAACGGGAGGCCCCGTTTACGTGGCCTCCCGTCATATGTCTGAGAGTCTTTACTTGCGGGTGAAAACCATAGTGTCGCCATCATCATCGGTAGCGTAGAGGAGGTTGCCGGCAACCTTTGCGATGATTTTCGCATCCACATTGTCGCCTTCAGAGTCGACACCGACCATATATACCACGGCGCCCTCTTTGAGGTCGCCTGTGACAGTGTATGTGCCGTTCACCGAGTAGACGTAGGTGTAACCCTGATAAACATCGGTCTCGGTCGTGGAGTACTTTCCATCCTTGGTGAAAGTAATCTCACCATAAATTGCCTCGCCGTCCTCGGGATCGGTCCAGGCATAGTACCATGTGCCGACGAGGGCGCCGTTGTCATCATCATCGTCGCCACAGGAGACCAGCGTGAACGAAAGTGTTGCGAAAATCGCAGCAAACAGAAGCTTGAGATACTTTTTCATTGCTTTTGGTTAGTTTGGATTGATAAAATTGGTTGATTGTGTTTACGGCCGCAAAGTTACTCATTTTCTTTCATATACGGCGTAAATCCGCCACAAAAATCTCCTCACGTTTGTTTTTACGGAAATAAAGAGTTAACTTTGCACGTCAATAACAGGCGTCAGGGCCATCACGGCCGCGCCTATTCCCCCGACAACCTGCCCTGGTAGTTCAACGGATAGAATAGATGTTTCCTAAACATTAGATAGCAGTTCGATTCTGCTCCGGGGTACAAATTTCTCCAGATGATTGGAACTGAAGCCGTCTACAATAATGCGAGTGTTGCTCATCGGGGCCATAGCCTCGCTGATGGCAGCCTGCGCGTCAATCGGAAGGCCTGAGGGAGGCCCCCGCGACGAGACCCCTCCGGCGTTTGTCCGTTCCAATCCCGACCCGGGCTCACTTAACGTCAACCGCAACAAGATTGACATCTGGTTTGACGAGAACCTGAAACTCGAAGACCCCGCCAACAAGGTCGTAATCTCACCCGTACAGAAAGAAAATGCCCGCGTAAGCGCCAACGGACGCCACCTGACCGTGGAGTTCCGCGACACCCTTGCCGATTCCACCACCTACGTCATCGACTTCGCCGACGCCATCCGCGACCTCAACGAGGGGAACATCCTCGACGGCTTCGCCTATGACTTCTCCACCGGCGACCATCTCGACACACTCTCCATCTCGGGGATGCTCTTCGAGGCCCGCAACCTCGAGCCGGCCCAGGGGATGGTGGTCGGGGTTTACTCCAACCTCGCCGACTCGGCGGTGACGACCCTCCCGCTCGAACGCGTCGCCAAGACCAACCAATACGGCCAGTTCACGATCCGCGGACTCCGCCCCGGGGCATACAACATCTTCGCCATCGACGACAAGAACCGCGACTGGCACTGGGACCGCTCCGAGAACATCGCCTTCTTCCCCCTGACCGTCAGCCCGTCGGTGGAGACGGTGGAGATCGCCGACACCCTCCGTTCGTCGGCGGGGGAAGACTCCATAGTGGTGCGCCAGGGCTGGCACTACCTCCCCGACGACATACTGCTGACATGGTTCAACGAGAACTACCGCAGCCAGTACCTGCGCGACAACAAACGCCCCGCCCAACGATACATCGAGATTAAATTCGGAGCACCGGTCGACTCGATGCCCGAGTTCACCATCGCCAACGGCAAATTCGCCGGACGCCGCCTTGAGGAGTTTTCCGTGATGGAGACCCGCGCCGAGCGCGACTCGATGGTCTACTGGCTGGCCGACACAGCCCTGGTGAACCAGGACTCCATACTGCTGTCGGCCCGATACCAGAAGACCGACACGCTCGACCGCCTGGTATGGCAGACCGACACGCTCAAGATGTTCTGGCGACGCCCTAAAACCGACGAGAAGGCTGCCCAGAAGGCGTGGGAGAAGAAGCTTAAAGCCATCGAGGACGCCCGCGAGAAGGGAGACTCAGCCGCCCTGGCGGCAGCTATCGCCGACACAATCACCAAGCCCACATTCCTCAACCTGACGGCTTCGACCGTCTCTTCACAGGAACTCAACCTGCCGGTGCGGTTCGAGGCCCCAGAGCCGCTGCGCCCTGTCCCGCCAGACGCGTGGAGACTTGAGATGATGGCCGACACCGTATGGATTCCCGTGGCCGACGCAGAGCTGCGCCCCGACTCGGCCACAGCCCGCGCCCTTGTGCTGACCTCGAAATGGGAGGAGGGGATGAAATACCGCTTCACGGCCGACTCTGCCCGCGTGGAGAACATCTACGGGGAGTTCAACAAGCCTTTCACCCACGAGTTCACGACAAAGAAACTCGACGACTACGGCAACATATACCTCAACCTGACCGACCTGGCCGCGCTGTCGCTCCCCGACAGCGTGAATGTCATCGTCGAGCTGCTGTCAAGTTCCGACAAGGTCGAGGCAACGGCGAGTGTGAAGAACGGCACCGCCTCATTCAGCTATGTGGCCCCCGCCACCTACTACGCCCGCGCGTTCATCGACATCGACGGCGACGGGGAGTGGACCACCGGGAACCTCGCCGGCCACCGCCTCCCGGAGGATGTCTTCTATTACCCCAAGAAACTGTTGCTCCGCAAGAACTGGGATCTGGAACAGGACTGGTCGCTGCTCGACACACCCGTCGACAAGCAGAAGCCTGAGGCCATCAAGAAAAACAAGCCCAAAACCAAGGAACCCGCCCAGCGCGACCCCGACGATGAAGATGAGTATGAAGAGGGATATGACCCTGACCAGGGTGCCTGGGGCAACGGATCGCAATACAACAACTCCGGCTTCAACCAGCGGGGCGGAAGCAGCCTCGGCGGCTTCGGCTCGGGAGGCAAGGCCACCCACCGCGACTTCTGAACCACACGGCCCCTGAATGCCGTCTCACACCGTTTAACAACCCGTCAGATTTCTCCTCAGATGCTCGACAAAGACCTGATAAAAGAG
This sequence comes from uncultured Porphyromonadaceae bacterium, assembly GCA_947177635.1. Taxonomy (GTDB): domain Bacteria; phylum Bacteroidota; class Bacteroidia; order Bacteroidales; family Muribaculaceae; genus UBA7173. The sequence goes on from CAMWVQ010000008.1 coordinate 59,255, forward strand.
CCGCGAATGTGGCAGCTGGTGATGGAGCCAACCTCCGACACCCTCTGCGCCATGGCCTTTTCCCCCATCGAGCACCATACCCTGATTTCCGAGGAAATCAAAATCGAGAAGGGGACAGACCCCCTGCGGGGCTTCCAGGAGGCGGTCTACGACAATTCCCTCCTGCTGGCCGATTTCAGCAAGACCACCATCCTGCTCCCGTCGCCGCGCGCGATGCTCGTGCCTGACATACTCACCGACCCCTCCCTGCGTGAACAGGCGTTCCACAAGGCTTTCCCCCTCTCAGGGGCCGACGGCCCCGAGGAGATACTCGCCGAGGAGCTTCCATCGCTCGGGGCAACGATGCTGACGGGCGTCAACCGCGAGTTTCTCGGCTTCCTGCGGCGCACATTCAACAATCCCCGCGTAAGCCACACCCTCACCCCCCTCGCCCTCTATTTCAA
>CAMWVQ010000009.1 GCA_947177635.1 uncultured Porphyromonadaceae bacterium
AGTAAGTCAAGAGGATATTCCGACCTTAGTTCGTCGATGGCTTTTGCCCATTGAGCCGTCTGCGGGCTTCCTGTTCCTCGACTAAGGCCTTCACTTTTTTTAGCAGCGCGTTCTCAGCTCTCAGGCGCAGGTTCTCTGCCTGAAGTTTCTCAAGTTCGGTCTGTGGTTCTCTTTTCTTTGGTCTTGCCATATCTTTGGGTGGTCGTCCTCGTCGTTTGTTATTGAGTGAGATGCCTTGCCGCGCTGCTCTGACCCACTTCAGTATGGTGGAGCGGTTCAGATCATAACGGAGGCAAAGTTCCTGCAAAGGTACGCTGTTGACCGTAAATTCTTCTACAATTTTTAATTTTTCTGCTGTGGTGTAATGATATGACCGTGTCCCTCGCAGACCATCCTCTCCGTACTTCTGATAGCGAAGCATCCATTGCCGGACGGTATTCTTGTCTAAATCCAGGACTCTACATACGCTTTTTATCGGTTCCCCGGATATTATACGACTGATTACATTCAGTCTTTCTTCAAAATTGTGGCGTCTATACATAATGCACCCCAAAAGTTTTGTGTCTAACTTTTGGGGTGCAGTTCGCTGATTCGCGGGACTTTTATATTTTACGGGTTTATTCCGGAGGGATGGGATTTACATCATGCCACCCATTCCTCCCATACCGCCCATGGCGGCAGGGTTGGGAGCGGGGGTGTCTTCCTTCTTGTCGGCGATGACACACTCGGTGGTGAGGAACATGCCGGCGATGGAGGCTGCGTTTTCGAGAGCAACACGGGTCACCTTGGCAGGGTCGATAACGCCGGCTGCCATCAGGTTCTCGTAAACGTCGGTGCGGGCGTTGTAGCCGAAGTCGGCGTTGCCTTCCTTGACTTTCTGGACAACCACGGCACCTTCGACACCGGCGTTGGCCACAATCTGGCGGAGGGGTTCCTCGATGGCGCGGAGAACGATATGGATACCGGTCTCTTCATCGTCGTTTGAGCCACGGAGACCTTCGGCGTTCTTCATCGCACGGATGTAGGCCACACCGCCGCCGGGGACGATACCTTCGGCGATTGCCGCACGGGTTGCGGAGAGGGCATCGTCAACGCGGTCTTTCTTCTCTTTCATCTCGACCTCGGAGGGCGCGCCGATATGGAGAACTGCTACACCGCCGGCGAGCTTGGCCAGACGTTCCTGGAGTTTCTCGCGGTCGTAATCGCTCTTGGTCTGCTCAATCTGGGCTTTGATCTGGGCCACACGGGCTGCGATTTTCTCTTTGTCGCCGGCACCGTTGACGATGGTGGTGTTCTCTTTGTTGACGGTCACCTTCTCGGCCTTTCCGAGAACTTCGAGGTTGGCGGCGTCGAGACGCATGCCTTTCTCCTCGCTGACCACCACACCGCCGGTAAGGATGGCGATATCCTCAAGCATCTCCTTGCGGCGGTCGCCGAAGCCGGGAGCCTTGACGGCACAAACCTTGAGGGAGCCGCGCAGACGGTTCACCACGAGGGTGGCGAGGGCTTCCTGGTCGACATCCTCGGCGATAATCAGCAGGCCACGGCCGCTCTGGGCGGTTGCCTCGAGGATGGGGAGCATATCCTTGAGGTTGGAAATCTTCTTGTCATAGAGAAGGATGTAGGGTGACTCCATCACGCACTCCATCTTCTCGCCGTCGGTTACGAAATAGGGGGAGATGTAACCACGGTCAAACTGCATGCCCTCGACGATGTCGACGGTGGTCTCGGTGCCCTTGGCCTCGTCAACGGTGATGACACCTTCTTTCTTGACCTTCTTCATGGCCTCGGCGATAAGATGGCCGATGGCTTCGTCATTGTTGGCTGAGATTCGGGCGACATCCTCGATTTTCTTGAAGTCGTCACCAACCTCCTCGGCCTGGGCCTTGATGCCTTCGACGATGGCTGCGACAGCCTTGTCGATACCACGCTTGACATCCATGGGGTTGGCGCCGGCGGCCACATTCTTCAGGCCGTGGGTTATGATGGCCTGGGCGAGGACGGTGGCGGTGGTTGTGCCGTCACCTGCGTCGTCACCGGTCTTGGAGGCAACCTCCTTCACCAGCTGTGCGCCCATGTTCTGGAAAGCGTCCTCAAGCTCGATTTCACGAGCTACGGAGACACCATCCTTGGTGATATGGGGAGCGCCGTATTTCTTCTCGATGATTACGTTGCGGCCTTTGGGGCCAAGGGTTACTTTGACAGCGTCGGCCAGGGCGTCGACGCCTTTCTTCAGCTCTTCGCGAGCCTTGATATCGAATTTGATTTCTTTAGCCATTGTGGTATAGTTGTTGAGAGAGTCTGGTTTTCGGTTGTTGTTTCAGGAATTATTCAAACACGCCGAGGACATCGGCCTGACGCATAATGAGGTATTTTTCGCCGTCAAGTTCGATTTCAGTGCCGGCATATTTGCCATACAGCACCTTGTCACCTTCCTTGAGAATCATTTCTTCATCTTTGGAGCCTTTGCCGGCGGCGATTACTGTGCCCTTGAGGGGTTTTTCCTTGGCGGAATCGGGGATGATGATGCCTGAGAGGGTGGTTTCTTCGGCCGGGGTGGGCTGAATCAGCACGCGGTCGGCCAGCGGTTTGAGTTTCATGATTGAATTATTGTTGTTTTAGATTTTTATTGTCTTGGGTAAGGGAAGAGTGTCACTTCTGACGAGCTCTGCTCCCCGATTTATGATATATGCGAAAACTGTGCCAAACTTGAGGATACTGCCATATAGGTCGGTCAGGACTGCCATATGCCATCCTGCAAATCTGCCAATTTAACATTTCTGTCAGTCTTAATGTTCATTATTCAACGGCAATCCCCTGACATTTTCCCTCGGGTGGGGACTTATGTCAGGGGATTCCTTGATACATTAATATGTCAATATGTCATTGTGGCTTATGCCTCGGGCTGAGCCTCTTCGGCGGCGGTGGGTTTCAGCCAGCGGTCGAGCCAGCGGAAGAAGACGCGCTGCCACATGATGGCGTTCTGGGGCTTCAGAATCCAGTGGTTCTCATCGGGGAAGATGAGCATCTCGGCGGGAACACCGCGCAGACGGGCGGCGTTGAAGGCCATTTCTCCCTGTGAGGAGAGGATGCGGAAGTCATATTCTCCGTGGGTTACGAGGATGGGGGTGTCCCAGTTGTCGACAAACTTGTGGGGGGAGTTGGCGAAGGTGCGCTGGGCTACGGGGTTGTTCTTGTCCCAGAAGGCGCCGCCCATATCCCAGTTGGCAAACCACATCTCTTCGGTTTCGAGATACTGGGCTTCCATGTTGAAGATGCCTGCATGGGCGATGAATGCCGCGAAGCGGCCCTGGTGGATTCCGGCGAGCATATATACTGAGAATCCGCCGTAGCTTGCGCCGACTGCGCCGATATGCGCGCCGTCAACATAAGGCTGCTGCTTCATATAGTCGACCGCCGAGAGGTAGTCCTGCATGTTCTGGCCGGGATAGTCGCCTGAAATCTGGGCGTTCCATTCGGTGCCGAAGCCGGGGAGACCGCGACGGTTGGGGGCAATCACGATATACCCCTTCGAGGCCATCAGCATAAGGTTCCAGCGGTAGCTCCAGAACTGGCTGACTGCCTGCTGGGGGCCGCCCTGGCAATAAAGGATGGCGGGATATTTCTTGGTCTTGTCGAACTTGGGAGGATAAATCACCCATGTTGTCATCTCCTTGCCGTCGGTGGTGGGTACCATCACCTTCTCCATCTTGGGAGCCTCAATCTGGCTGAGGATGTCTTTGTTGACCTCGGTAATCGGGGTGGCCACGTTGTCGGTCACCGAGAAAATCTCGTTGGGGTAGAGGTATGAATGACGCATCGTGATGAGGGTCTTGCCGTCAACGGGAGCGAGGGCGGCGTAGTCGCAGATGTCCTGCATGCCGGTCACGAAGTCTACCTTGTGGCTTTCCACATCTATGGAGAAGATGGGGGTGACACCCTGGTATGCTGCGATGAAATAGAGCTTCTTGCCGTCGGGATACCAGGCAATCTGGTCGGCGGTGTAATCCCAGTCGGCAGTGAGGTCGGTCTTCTCGCCGGTTGCCATATCCATCACGAAGATACGGTTCTTGTCGCTCTCGTAACCGTCGTGTTCCATGGAAAGCCAGGCGAGCTTGGTGCCGTCGGGGGAGAACGCCGGGTTTGTGTCGTAACCCATCATACCTTCAGTCAGGTTGCGGGTCTCGCCGGATTCCAGATTGTAGCAGTAGAGGTCGGAATTTGTGGAGAGGGCATACTCCATACCCTCCTTCTTGCGGCTCACGTAAACCAGCTCGCGGGAATCGGGCGACCAGGCGAACGACTCGACTCCGCCGAAGGGCTTCATGGGAGACTCGAAACGCTCACCCTCCATGATATCCTTGATGTTGGTCAGGCGGTAGTTGTCGAAATCGGCGATGAAGGGGTGGGGGATTTCGGTGACCCACTCATCCCAATGCTTGTACATCATATCGTCGATCAGGCGTCCGGTGGCTTTTGTCAGGTCGGGATAAACATCCTGGGCTGTGCGGTTGTATTTCACCGTCGACACAATCACCACCTTCTTGCCGTCGGGTGAGACCTTGAAGCCTCCGACGCCATTCTCAAGCCGGCTTACGACATGACGGTTGGTGCCGTCGGCGTTCATCACCCAGAGCTGGGGCTTGCCGTCGTGGGCGGCCACGAAGGCTATCTTGCGGCCGTTGTCGATCCACACGGCTTCGGCCTCGGACATCGCGGTCTTTGTCAGACGCTTGACATCGGAGCCGTCGAGGTTCATGGTGTATAACTCGTTGTTGCTCTTGTTCAGCTCTACGCTTTCATAACTAACGCCGTAGAGGACTTTCTTTCCGTCCGGCGACACCTGAGGGTTTGACACACGCCCCAGAGCCTCCAGGGCATCGATGTCGAAGATGCCGGTGGCCGACGCGAAGTCGGGCTTCTCAATCATTTCTTCCTGTTGTCCGCAGCTTGTGGCGATGGCCATCAGCGAGGCGGCGGCGACGGGCAGAAGGGATTTGTTCATGGTGATATGCAGTTAAAATTTGGTGACTGGAATCAACCCCGGAGCAGGCCGGGGTGATTCTTCACGGCAAAGTTAACGAAATTTCGGTGATTTTTTGTAATTTTGCGGGCAAAATGAACTTTATGAAAGAATTAGCATCCAAATACAACCCCGCAGAGGTTGAAGACAAGTGGTATGCCTACTGGATGGAGCATAAGCTGTTCAGCTCCAAGCCTGACGCAAGGGAACCCTACACAATTGTCATCCCTCCGCCAAATGTCACCGGCGTGCTCCATATGGGGCATATGCTCAATGAGACCATCCAGGACATCCTCATCCGCCGTGCGCGCATGCAGGGGAAGAATGCCTGCTGGGTGCCCGGCACCGACCACGCCTCGATCGCGACAGAGACCAAGGTCATCGCCAAGCTCGCCGCCCAGGGCATCAAGAAGACCGACCTCACCCGTGAGGAGTTCCTTGAGCACGCCTGGGACTGGACCCGTCATCACGGGGGAATCATCCTGCAGCAGCTCCGCAAGCTCGGTGCTTCATGTGACTGGGACCGCACAGCCTTCACAATGGACCCCATCCGTTCGGAGGCAGTCACCAAGGTTTTCTGTGACCTCTATGAGAAAGGGCTCATCTACCGTGGACTCCGCATGGTCAACTGGGATCCTGTCAACCGCACCGCCATCTCTGACGACGAGGTGTATTTCGTGCAGGAGCAGTCGAAACTCTACTACCTCCGCTATTACCTTGCGGAAGGGGAGACCTCTGATGCCGTAAGCCAGGAAGGTGGCAATGTCGTACACGTTGACAAAGATGGCCGCAAGTATGCCGTGGTCGCTACTACCCGCCCCGAGACCATCATGGGAGACACCGCCATGTGTATCAATCCCAAAGACCCCAAGAACGAATGGCTCAAGGGTAAAAAGGTTGTCGTGCCTCTGGTCGGCCGCGTGATACCGGTAATCGAAGACCGCTATGTGGAGGTTGATTTCGGTACAGGATGCCTGAAGGTCACCCCGGCCCATGACAAGAACGACTATATGCTCGGCAAGACCCACAACCTCCCCTCAATCGACATCTTCAACGAGGATGCGACCCTCTCCGAGGAGGCAGGACTTTATGTCGGTATGGACCGTTTCGAAGTCCGTGAGAAGATTGCCGAAGACCTCGAGAAAGCGGGCCTGATGGAGAAGGTTGAGGATTATGTCAACAATGTGGGCTTCTCGGAGCGTACGAAGGTGGCCATCGAGCCGCGTCTGTCACTCCAGTGGTTCGTGAATATGAAGCACTTCGCCGACATCTCCCTCTCGCCGGTTATGGATGACATCATCAAGTTCGTCCCTGAGAAATACAAGTCGACATACCGCGTATGGCTTGAGAATATCCAGGACTGGTGTATCAGCCGCCAGCTCTGGTGGGGCCACCGTATCCCGGCTTACTATTATGCCGATCCCGCGAACCCCGGCAAGGAGACTTTCGTTGTCGCCGAGTCGCTTGACAAGGCTCTGGAGAAAGTTCACGCAATCACCGGCTGTAAGGACATCTGCGCCTCAGACCTCATCCAGGACGCCGACGCCCTCGATACCTGGTTCTCCTCCTGGCTCTGGCCCATCACCCTCTTCGACGGCATCAACAACCCCGGCAACGAGGAGATAAGTTACTATTATCCGACCGCCACGCTGGTCACCGGCCCGGACATCATCTTCTTCTGGGTGGCCCGTATGATTATGGCCGGATATGAATATACCGGCAAGGAGCCGTTCAAGAATGTCTACTTCACAGGCATTGTCCGCGACAGCCTCGGGCGCAAGATGAGCAAGTCGCTCGGCAACTCACCCGACCCGCTGGAACTCATCGCCAACTTCGGTGCCGACGGTGTGCGTCTCGGTCTGATGCTCTCCGCCCCCGCCGGAAACGACATCCTCTTTGACGAGAAACTTTGCGAGACAGGACGAAACTTCTCCAACAAGCTGTGGAACGTGTTCAGGCTCATTGCCGGATGGCGTCCGGAGTCTGCCGAGACAGCCTCTGCCACAGAAATCACGGTGGCAGACAAGGCCGCAATCGACTGGTTCGCGTCTCGCCTGTCGGCAGCCGTGGCCGAAGTCAACGACCTTATGGAGAAATTCCGCATCTCGGAGGCGGCCAACCTCCTCTACCGTCTCATCCGCGACGACTTCTCTTCATCTTACCTCGAAATGGTGAAGCCGTCATTCGGAACCCCGGTGAACAGTGAGGTATATGCCCGCACCGTTGGTTTCTTCGATTCCCTCCTGCGCCTGCTCCATCCGTTTATGCCTTTCATCACCGAGGAGATATGGCAGAACCTTGAAGAGCGTCGTCACGGAGAGTCCCTGATGGTTCAGATGATGCCCGAGGTAGCCGAGTCTGACGAGTCGTTGCTCAAAGAGATGGATTTCGCCCTTGAACTGCTGACTGCAATCCGCGGTGTCCGTGCGTCGAAGAACCTTCCTCAGCGTGACCAGCTCCAGCTTCTTGTCATCAACCGCCGCTCCGGACTTTCGGCCGGTGTCGAGGCACTTGTGATGAAGCTCGCCAACCTCTCTGAGATTGTTGCGGATGCCGCAAAGCCTGAAGGTCCGGCCGCCGGGTTAATCGTCGACACAACCGAGTTTGCCATCCCCCTTGCCGCCAACATCGATGTCGAGGCCGAGCGCGCCAAGGTGGAGAAGGAAATCGCATACCACAGCGACTTCCTCCGCAAAATCGAGGCCAAGCTCGCCAATGAGCGTTTCGTCTCGAAGGCTCCCGCAGCTGTGATTGAGGCCGAACGGCGCAAACAGGCCGACACCATCGCCCGTCTGGATGCACTCCGCGCATCTCTGGCGTCGCTTGGATGAGACTGACAGTCTGAAAAAAATAAATTCCCCGGCTCGGAAGTCCCGAGCCGGGGAATTTATTTTTTTCAGGATGCTATATTACTTGAGGGTACCGTTCTCAGCCTGCTGTATCATCTGCTGGTTTGCGGTGATGTAGATTTCCACACGACGGTTCTGGGCACGTCCGGCTGCGGTGTCGTTGGAGGCCACGTAGTCGGCCATGGGGATACCCTGGTAGGTCAGACGGGTGGGGGAGATGCCGCTGTCTACGAGGAAGCGGTCTACCGCCAGGGCACGACCGTCAGCCACACGGGTGTTTACCTCAAGTGAGCCGGTATTGTCGGTGAAGCCGAAAATCTGCACGTTGGTCTCGGCGTTCTGCTTGAGCGAAGCGGCGAACTGGGCGAGTTCGGTCTGCGCGCTTGCGCTGAGGGTTGTGCCGTTGGTGGGGAAGAGGATTCCGCCGGGGAATGTCACCTTGATGGCTGCGAGACCGTTCTGGTCGTCGACGCGCTCAACCTGGGCGTTCTGGAGCTGCTCTTCGAGCTGCTTGGCCTGTTTGTCCATACGGTTGCCGATAAGGGCTCCTGCTCCGGCACCAACGGCTGAGCCGATCGCAGCACCGATACCTGCGCCTTTGCCGCCGCCGATGAGGGCTCCGAGGCCTGCGCCGAGCGCGCCGCCGCCACCGCCGCCGATGAGGGCGCCCTTGCCGGTATTGGTCATTGAATTACATCCGGTAAGCAGCATCCCTGCCGCAACGATACCGAGGCATAAAGTCTTTAACGCTTTCATACTTAGATAAATATTTAGTTGATGTTAGTCCTGGAAAAATAGCCGTAGCATATTTTTGCGCTACGCGTTGACAATATGTTTTCGTTACTATTGGAAACAATCAAACCTCGTCGATTGTCGGGAATCGGTGCAAAGTTAACGAAATTTATATAAAATTCATCATTCATTTTTATAAAATTTGGAAAAGCAGGCAGAGTTGACTAACTTTGCACCCGAATTGTTATATACATAACAAACAAGATTAACCACCATGCTTAAGAAAATTCTTTCGATTTCCGGTAAGCCCGGACTCTACCGCCTTGTCAGCCAGGGCCGCAATATGCTCATCGTCGAGAACATCGCCACCGGACGCCGTCAGCCCGCCTATGCTTCCGACAAGGTTGTTTCCCTGGGTGATATCGCTATCTACACCACCGAGTCAGACACCCCCCTTGCAGATGTCCTTGAGAAGGTAAAGGAGGCGACCGGCGGAAAAGAGGTCGATGTGAAGGCTCTTGGCGACGACGCCAAGGTGCGTGAATATTTCAAGACAATCCTCCCTGACTATGATGAGGATCGCGTCTACACCACCGACATCCGCAAGCTTTTCTCATGGTACAATCAGCTTGTGGCCGCCGGAGTGACAGAATTCAAGGAGAATGAGATTGCCGAGGATGAAGCCGCAGAGGCTGCCGAGGCAGCAGACGAGGCCGCCAAAGCCTGAGATTCGTTCTCCTGAGCCGGAGATTCGGCATAATCACGATAACACATAAACGGGCAATGGAGTCAAGCCGGCTGAAAAGCCGACGGGACTCCATTGCCCGGATTTGTTTTGTGAGGTCACAGTCGGTTTGTCTCGTAGAAACGGAGGATGCGGTAACGCAGAAGGTATTCGAAGCGGGATGATATACGGGAAATCTCTACACGGAAGAGGTTGTTCTTCGCCTGCTCGAAGTCGGTCGGTGTGGCGCGGCCGAGTGAGAATCTCTCGCGTGTGGCCTCAAATGACAGCCTGGTTTTCTCGAGGGTCTCTTCGGAGGTCAGATATTTGTCGCGTGCACCGGCCGCCTGGGTGTAGGCGAGCTGTATGGCTTTGTAAAGCTCGCTTTCGCGGCGGTCAAGCTCAAGCAACGCCGATGTCTCCTGCAGTTTCGCGCGACGCACATTGTTGCGGGTCGAGAAGGCGTCGAAGATGGGGATGGAGAGGCGGAACCCGAGGTAAGTCGAGAAGTTGTTGCGCATCTGGGTGCCGAACGGCTGGTTGTCAAATCCGGCAACAGTGTAATAGCTCGACCCCACGGATGCGTCGAATGACAGGCGCGGCATATACCCGCTACGCGCGTATGAGATGCGGTCTTGCGCGGTGACGATTCCCTGCCGGGCCGACAATATGGAGTGGTTGTGCTCCATCGCGCGGCTGTAGACAATATCGGGGCCGGGGATTTCGGGGGTGTCATCCTCAAGAGGGGTGATGTCGAAGCCGTCTGCCACGGGAAGCTGCAGGAGGTTGGCGAGGTTCACGAGAGCCACGCGCACATCGTTCTCGGCTGTTATCACCTGGAGGCGGTCTTGTGCCTGCTGCGCTTCGGCGTCATACAGATACGCCTCGGCCACCTTCCCCTCGTTTACGAGGGCCTGCTGGCGTTCGACCTCATAGGTGGAGTATGCCAGCTGCGACTTCGCGCTTTTTGTCACCTCCTTGTTGTAAAGCACCTGGAGGTATTGGGCGATTATATTGAGGGTAAGGTCATCCTTGGCGGCCTCGAACTCCATGAGGTATTGCTGCATCGAGGATTTGGCCATCTTGAGCTGCCTGACATCTGAAAGCCCCTGGAAGAGGGGGAGCGACATGTTGATGCCCCATTGTAAATTGCTTGTGTTGCGGTCGGCATAGGTGTTGTCGGATGTCAGACCGCGCCCGAAATTGAAGCCCTCCGTGGCACTGGCTGAAAGGGTCGGGAGAAACGCATCCTTTGCGGAGGTCACATCGAGTTCAGACTCATCTATCCGGAGGCGTGAATTCTTTACTGTCAGATTGTTTTCCAGGGCGTAGTCGACACACCGCTGCAATGACCAAGGCTCGTCGGCGGCCGCGTCGGCGCATATCCCGATTATGGTCAGGAGTGATATAATGGTTTTTCTCATCACTTGTTCTATTGTTGAATGAAAATCAGGGAAGGGGCTGTCACGGGTTACTCTTTCTTGTCATCGGCTTTGTTGCCACGCAGGCGGGAGTCGGCTGTGATTGAATCGGGTCCGCGCAGCTCCACATCTATACCGTTTGAGAGTCCGGTCTGCACGGCCACTTTCTCAAACACCTGATGCTTGTCGTCTCCGCCGTTCAGAACGTAGACGAAAACAGAGTCGTTGGCGTATTCGAGCAGCCGTTCGGGGATGGAAAGCACATCCTCGGCCTTCTCAAGAATCACAGTGGCGTTGGCGCTGTATCCCGCACGGAGTTTGGCCGTCTGGGGAGTGCTCAGGGCCGCTTTCACCTCGAAGGTGTTGGTGCCATTGTCATCTGTGGCCATAGGGGCGATTTTCTCGATTACCGCAGGATAATCCGAGCCTTGGATGGCACCCACTGAGATACGCACATTCATCCCTTCGCTGAGCAGGTCGACCTCGGTCTCATCGATTTTTCCCTTGAAAATCAGGTCTGTCATGTCGGCGATTTTGGCGATGGTGGTGCCGTCGTTGAACGTGTTGGACTGGATGACCGAGCTGCCGACTTTCACGGGCACTTCAAGCACGATGCCTGTAACCGTGGCGCGGACGAGGGTGTTTGACCCCTGGGTGTCAAAGGCCGAAACGCCGTCGCGCACGATGCGCAGCTGGTCGTTGGCCTGGTCGAGTTCCTGTTTGGCGCGTTCATATGCGGCCAGGTCAGCCTCTAATTTCTCGCGGCTCTCATATTTCTTGTCATAAAGCGTCTTGGTACGCTCATATGTCTGTCGTGCCTCCTCAAGCGATATCTTGGCGACGCGTATGCGGTTTTCCGCCGAAGAAAGCTGTGTGGCTTCGGGGATCACCTTGATTTTCGCGATGATGTCGCCGTTGTTGACGTGGTCGCCCGGTTCGACAAGAATCTCACTGATTATGCCGGATATCTGTGGCTTGATTTCGATTTCGTCGCGGGGTTCGACGTTTCCGGTGAGCACGGTTGTCCGCTCGATGGTCGAGGTTGTCGGTGACACAAGCTCGTAAGTGGTCTCGCGACCCTTTGAGTTGATGAAAAGATAGACGAATGTGCCGATGAAAATGGCGGCTATCACTGTCCACATCAGGATTCTGAAAAACTTTTTCATAAGTTCAGGATTGTATGCTGCTGTTTTTGATTTCAATCATTTGTCGTTAAGGGCCTCGATAGGCTTGATGCGCATTGCCTTGATGGCAGGAATCAGCCCGGCGAGGGTGCCGAGGAGGATGAACACACCGATTATCACGAACGCCTGCCAGAGTGTCATCTGGAAACGGGGTGTGGATGTCTCGTTGGCGGTCAGCGCGGCCGAGATGCCGAGTACCAGGCAAGCCAGCGAGATTCCCGCCATACCGGCTATGGCCGTAAGAGTGACCCCCTCTGAGAGAATCTGCACTGTGACATCGGCCGGCTTCGCCCCGATGGCGCGCCTGATGCCGAACTCCTGGGTGCGCTCTTTCACTATCACCCACATTATGTTGCCGATGCCGATGATTCCGGCAATCAGGGTTGAAAGACCGATGAAGAGGGCAAGGAAAGATACCCCCATGAAAAGGATGTCGACCTTGGAGAATTCCGCCGAGATGTCGAGATACCACAGGGCGTTGGTGTCGTCAGGGGCAATCTGATGGCGGGAATAAAGCACACGCCTGATTTTCGGTTCAAGCTGTGAGAAATCAGCCGAGTTGTCGCCGACCATCATTATCACATCGACCTTGTCGCCACGGTTGAACCCCTTCTGAAAGGTCGATACCGGGATAATGACGACATTGTCTATGCGGTCGTTCATCTGTATCTCGCTTGTCTGGTAGGCTATCCCGACTATCGTGTAGGCTATGCCGTTGACGAGGATTGTCTTCCCGACAGGGGCCGATTCTCCGGGGAACAGTTCGTTGGCCACCTTCTTCCCGACTACGGCGACTTTGCGCTGTTTGCTGACATCCGCCTCATTTATGAACCTGCCGCTTTCGATTTCGGGAAGCATCACGTCGGTGAATCCCTCCTCGACACCCCAGACCTGCCCAGAGAAACTGTGGCGTCCGTTGCGGAAGCTGATGTTGCCTTCTGCCGACTGAGAGGTGACGGTCTTCATCTCCGGCAGCAAGACCCGCAGACGTTCGATGTCGGTGTGGTCTGCTTGCCAGCGGCGTCCTTTCGCGTGGCCCATATAAGGGATGGTGGTGTTGTTCGGGAAAATAATCGCGCTGTTGGTGGCGAAACCCTCGAAGTTTCTTCTCAGCAGGTCTTCGGCTCCTCTTGCCCCGCCCATCAGGCAGGCGAGCATGAACACACCCCAGAATATACCGAAGGCGGTCAGGAAGGTGCGCGTCTTGTTGCGGGCGAGTGTGGAGCCGATTTCCTTCCAGTTCTCTATGTCGAAAAATTGTATCTTCACTGTTGGGTCGATTATAGGATTGTCATTCGTCGCGGAGAGCTTCGACAGGTTTGACTTTAAGGGCTTTCAAGGCAGGGAAGAGTCCGGCGAGCGCGCCGGCGACAATCAGCACCACCGTCACCTGCGTTGCGATTCCGAGGTCGACATGGGCGTAGGCGAACATCTCGCTGCCGATTCCGGCGGCCAGCACTTCTGTCAGGGCGGTTCCCAACACGATGCCGATATATCCGAAGAGAGTGGTTATCGCTATCGACTCGGCAAGTATCTGGGTCAGAATCTTGACCGGTTTGGCTCCGATTGCGCGCCGGATGCCGATTTCGTGGGTGCGCTCCTTGACAGACACGAACATGATGTTGCTGATACCGATTACGCCGCTAAGGAGTGTCAGCAGACCGAGCACCCAGACTCCTATGTTCAGGATACCCATGGCTCCCTGCACGGTAAGTGCCTGTGAGACGGCGTTCCATATCCATACGCCTGATTCATCCTCCGGGTCGAAATCGTGGGTCGAGGCGAGGGTGTGGCGTATATCCTTCTCGATGTTGTCGGCCTGTTCGATTTCAGTCACACCTTTGAGCAGGAGTATTATCTGGTCAAGGTTGTCGTTGTCGGAGGAGAACACGCGTGCGGTGGAGTAAGGGATGTAGATGGTGCGCCAGCGGGCGTCATATACCCCGATGACGAGAAACGAGAGCCCGGCGCATTCCACCCGTTGTCCTACGGCCTTTTTGCCGTCGGGAGGGAATAGCTGTTCGGCGTATTGCTTTGGTAGCACCATCACTTTGGCTTTCTTGTCGAGGTCGGCCTGTGAGATGAAGCGGCCATCGAGCATGTCGAGCTTGTTTAGCTCGCAGGCCGAAGGGAACACTCCGGTGAACCCCGCCTGCACATATGTGGTGTTGGTCGAGACCCCCGACTGGGTGCCGTTCAGCTCAGAGGTGACCTCCTTCACCACCTCGCGCTGCTCGTTGCCAAGGGTGTTGATGTCATCATTCTTGAGGTTGATGCTCCTCCCTTCCCGATAACCGTGGTAAGGCTTGGTGGTAACGCCGCCCCATACTGAAATCTTCTGGGTGTCGCTGTTCATCATGTTCTCCCTGAACGAGCGGGTTATGCCGTTGGCCACGCTGACCAGGGTGATGAGCATGAATATGCCCCATGCCACAGACAGCCCGGTCAGGGCAGTGCGCAGCTTGTTGTGGCGCATCGTCTGGAGTATTTCGTTCGCTAAGTCTAACACGGCGGGGTCAATTGTCGGTTTTGATGGATTCGTCAGGAATTATCAGGCCGTCAGAGATGCGTATCACTCGGTCACACTGGCGGCCTACCCCCGGATCATGGGTGACAATCACGATGGTTTTCCCCTCCTGACGGTTTAGCTGGCGGAAAAGGGCCATCACATCGCGCGATGTCGAGGAGTCGAGCGCCCCGGTCGGTTCGTCGGCGAGAATTATCGAAGGGTTGGTAATCATTGCCCTCGCGATGGCGACGCGCTGCTTCTGGCCGCCCGACAGCTCTCCGGGGAGATGATGGGCACGGTCGGCGAGTCCCATCTTCTCAAGCTGCTCCATGGCCAGCATGTTTCGTTTGCGGCGCGATACCCCCTGGTAGAAGAGGGGGAGGGCCACATTCTCCACAGCGTTCTTGTAGTTGATGAGGTTGAACGACTGGAAGACAAAGCCGATCATGCGGTTGCGGTATTCTGCTCCCTTGTTCTCCGACAGGTCTTTGATGAGAGTCCCGTCGAGGAGGTATTCCCCCGAGTCATAGTTGTCAAGTATGCCGAGTATGTTGAGGAGGGTCGATTTCCCCGAGCCTGAGGCTCCCATGATGGAGACCAGCTCGCCACGTTCGACATGCAGGTTGATGCCTTTGAGGACATGGAGCGGCACTGCTCCGGGATATGTCTTGTTGATTTCAGTAAGTCTAATCATAATGGATGATGTGGCTCCCCTTCCTGGGGGCGTTCATTGGGTTTGACGTCAAAAAAAGCGGATAGGTTGCATCATCATTGAAAAAAATAAGAAAAAAATCACCCCTCCCTATTGCATATTCAAACGAATTGCCTTAATTTTGCGTTATAAAAATGAACGCCGGAGGTTGGAGAACCTCGTTTCGAGGCGATATTGACTTGATTATGTTTAAAATGATGATATTTGCCACACCAAAGTTGATTGGGAAACTCATCAAATTTTAATGAAATGCCGAGACAACCTCGCTTTCCAATGGCGGGCCCCATCCTCCTTCCGGGGAGGACGCAGCCAATCCTTCGGGATTCCCTGCCAGGCGGATTACAAAGGACTGCGAGAACTCAAAACCTGTCTTTCGGAGTTTCATCGCATCCTTTGATGTGGCATCCTATAACGGGACGACCCCAGCCGGATTATTGCCGGATGAGGTCGTCCTCGTTTGTTTTTGTCAGTTTTCCCCGTTGAAAGGGGGGTGAGGTGGTCAGAAGCTGGCTGTTATCGAGAAGCCGACAGCGGGGGATGAGGTCACACCGGGGGATGGTATCAGCAGCGGTTGTGACTGGATGCATCCCGGGCCTATGGTGCGGCAGTCGGATGGATGGCTCAGCAGACCGACAATCTCATTGACCGGGTCAAGGAAAAAGGCACAGATGTGGCCTATAACTTTCGATCCGAGCAGGTAATAGTCGCGGTCGACAATAAGCCTTTTCAGGCGGTAGAAACCTTCCCCCATAAGGCTTCCCACGACAGGGGTGATTACGAGGTCTTGGTATGACGGGCGTTCCATACAGGCTTCGATGCCGAATTCCCACCCTATTGTCGAGATGCACGCGCTGTAAAGGAATGATTGCCAGAAATTGAAACCGCAGGTGCGGGCTGCCATGAAATACGCGGCCCCGGCATATGGATGTAGGACATAGTTGAATACGAACTTGTCGTGGTCCCATTCGGGGCCTTTCTTGAAGATGTTCTGATACCAGCGTTTCCAGAAAGGATCCTGGCGTAATTCCGCGCGGTTCCAGGAGGTCGCGTCTTCAGGCAGGCATTCAAGGACGAATAGGGTGCCGACGAAAGCTCCGGCATATACGGCGGTGTTGATCCACAGGCCGTGCCACCATGGGTCGGAATACGTCCAGGATGCCGGGCGGCCGTATATGGTCTGCGGGCGGCCTGTTATGGTGAACAGAGTGTCAAGTCCCATCGGATTGCCGTTCAGTGCCGGCGGTTCGGGAGGAGTGAAATCCTCATCAGGGTATTCCTCCTCCACCTTTATTCCGGTCGTGGTGGACTTCACGATAAGCTCATCTTTGGTGACAACCCTCAGCGTGTCGACATCCTGGGCGACAGCCGGAAGGGCCAGGGCGGTAAGCGCGATTCCCGTCAGCAATATCAGGAGGGCGAACTTCAGCTTGAGCTTCAGATGTAGTTTCGGATTGAGTTTC
Source organism: uncultured Porphyromonadaceae bacterium (assembly GCA_947177635.1). Lineage (GTDB taxonomy): Bacteria > Bacteroidota > Bacteroidia > Bacteroidales > Muribaculaceae > UBA7173. The sequence goes on from CAMWVQ010000009.1 coordinate 16,615, forward strand.
ATTATCCCTTGAATTTAAAGAATGAAAGAAAGACACATAGTTGAACGTATGATATGCCCGTAGCCCCGGGCGAGTCATTTACCATACAACGCTCCGGAGGGTAGGTAAGGTTTAGGTGTATGGAGGTTCGGCGGATGATTTTTTTTTGTTAACTTTGCCGGGTGAAGACAGAAATGTTCATATCGAGAAGGCTGCGCCTCGCGCCCGCTGACGGGACGCGCAAGTCTCCTGCCGTGGGAATCGCGGTCGGGGGAGTCGCCCTCGCCGTCATGGTGCTTATGATTTCCATATCGGTTGTGGTCGGTTTCCAGGATGCGATACGAGACAAGGTGTCAGGGTTCGAAGCTGCGCTGACCATAGGGCCGCTCGGCAGGTATGTCGAGGGGGAGTCGGAGAGGGTGGATTTCCTGCCGCCGATGCGTGAGGCAGTCAAGGAGGCCGTCCCCACGGGGCATGCGGCCCTGGCGATAAGGCAGCCGGTGGTATTGAAGACAAACGACAATTTCGCAGGTGTGGTGCTTTATGGTTATGGCGAAGGCCACGATTCCTCATTCGAGGAGGGAAACCTGCTGGAAGGGACAACCGGGAAGAACCCTACGGATATAGTGATTTCGTCACTAACAGCCGGAAAGCTATCCCTGTCGGTTGGCGACAAGGTCGACGGCTGCTTCTTCATTGATGGCGCATTGAAACTGAGACGCCTGACGGTCTGCGGCATATATTCAAGCAGTTTCGGGGATTATGACAGGCTTACGGCTTATGGCGATTTCGGGATGCTTGGCAAGCTCCGCAGGCTCGGAGAGAATGAGGCCGACGCTGTCGAGATACGTGGAGTCGCCTACGGTGATATAGAGGCTGCGTCCGCTCGACTGCAGGAGGAGTTGGCTAAACGTTACCGTTCCGGTGAACTGACCTCGGGGGTGAATGTGACCACCGTCTTCGACACCGGGGCCATGTATTTCAACTGGCTTGCCCTGCTCGACGCAAATGTCGTGGTTATCCTGGTCATAATGAGCCTGGTCAGCGGTTTCACACTCATCAGCTGTGTCTTCATCCTTATTTTGCAGAGGGTAGGAATGATAGGTGTGCTGAAATCGCTCGGGGCTACTGACGCCCAGATACGCCGGGTGTTTATGTTGCTCGGCGGCAGGGTCATAGGCTTCGGGTTGCTGATAGGGAACGCAGTCGGATTGCTTCTGCTGTTCCTCCAGAAAACCTTTCATATCGTGCCGCTTGATCCGGAGGCGTATTTCCTTTCGTATGTCCCGGTTGAAATCAGCATATGGCAGGTGTTGGCGTTGAATGCCGGGGCTGTATTGCTGGGTGGCCTGCTGATGTTGCTCCCGGCGTCGCTCGTGTCGCGTATTTCCCCCGCCAGGACGATGAGGTATGAGTGACCGGCGGCCGTGGAGTCGCTGTCTGACAGCTTTTTTAACCGTTGTAAAGAATATTTCCATCTCTGTTCTTACTTTTTGGCCTGATTTTTGTTATTTAAGCATAAACCATCATTGAACCGTTGCTTTTTTCGGCAGCGTTTCAATATTTTTGCTAACTTTGCACGTCAAACTTTTCAACTATTAGATGACTAAGACAACAACCGCCACCAAAGAAAACAACATAACCCAGCTCCGTCCTATCATCATAGAGGGAATCCAGGAGCGGAAAGGCCGCTCGATAGCGGTCGTTGATTTGTCTGAAATCGAATCGGCTCCGGTTTCGGAGTTCATCATCTGCCAGGGTAATTCCACCCAGCAGGTGGCCGCTATTGCTGATTCGGTCAGAGACTATCTGCTTGACAATTATGGTATAAAGCCTTATAATTATGACGGCTACCGCAATGCCCAGTGGATTGTCATCGACTATGGCGACACCCTCGTCCATGTCTTCACCCGCGAGACCCGCCAGCTCTACAACCTCGAGGAGCTTTGGGCCGACGCACCCATAACAGAAATTCCCGACCTCGACTGATCGATATGGCATCACCCACACCACAAGGGGGCAGCCAGAAGAAAAAGCCCCAGATAAAGTTCAGCATGTACTGGATGTATGCTGTCATCCTGCTGTTCCTTTTCGCGATGTTCTACCTCGACGACAATTCGGTGTCGAAAGAGGTGAACTACTCTGCTTTTGAGAATTACATCACAGATTCGATAAACGCCCGTAACCACGGAATCACGAAGATTACGGTGGATAAGAAGAAGGGCGTGGCTGAGGCGCAGCTTTCCGACTCGCTGGCCAGGCAGGTGTTCCACCAAAGCCAGTACAAGGATGGCGTCGACGCCAGCATCTGGGCCACTCTCCCCTCCAATGATGAATTCGCCCGGTCGATGGCTGTGTGGAAACAGTATGGAATATATACCGGCCCGGTCGTCTATGAGGAAGGCTCTGACATCACCTCTTTCCTTTGGACATTCGGCCCGATTCTGCTCCTGATAGGATTCTGGTTCTTCATAATGAAGCGTATGAACTCTCGTGACGGGGGAGGCCCCGGCGGCGTGTTCAATGTAGGGAAGTCAAAGGCTCAGATGTTTGACAAGGATGGCCCCGTGAAGGTCACTTTCAATGATGTCGCCGGATTGTCGGAAGCCAAGACCGAGATTGAGGAGATTGTCGAGTTCCTGAAGAATCCCCAGCGCTACACCAACCTCGGAGGCAAAATTCCCAAGGGAGCCCTTCTTGTAGGCCCTCCCGGAACCGGTAAGACCTTGCTCGCCAAGGCTGTGGCCGGAGAGGCCAATGTGCCGTTCTTCTCGATGTCCGGTTCCGACTTTGTCGAGATGTTTGTCGGTGTCGGCGCGTCGCGAGTCCGTGACCTCTTCCAGAAAGCCAAGGAGAAAGCCCCCTGTATCGTGTTCATCGATGAAATCGACGCCGTGGGGCGTGCCCGAGGCAAGAATCCCAACATGGGAGCCAACGATGAGCGTGAGAACACCCTCAACCAGCTTCTGACCGAGATGGACGGCTTCGGCACAAACAGCGGAGTCATCATACTTGCGGCCACCAACCGAGCCGACATTCTTGACAAGGCCCTTCTGCGAGCCGGGCGCTTCGACCGTCAGATTTATGTCGAGTTGCCCGAGCTGAACGACCGTGTGGCCATATTCAACGTCCACCTCAAGGGGATAAAGACCGACTCGACGGTCGACGTCGACCTGCTCGCCCGCCAGACTCCCGGATTCTCGGGAGCCGACATCGCGAATGTCTGCAACGAGGCCGCCCTTATCGCGGCGAGACACAACAAGGAGGTTGTTCAGCGTGAGGATTTCATCGCGGCTGTAGACCGCATCATCGGCGGTCTGGAGAAGCGTTCAAAAATCACGACCGAGGAGGAGAAGCGTTCCATCGCCTGTCACGAGGCCGGCCATGCCACAGTTTCCTGGAACCTCCGCTACGCCAACCCTCTTATAAAGGTCACCATCGTGCCTCGCGGAAAGGCCCTCGGAGCGGCTTGGTATCTCCCTGAGGAACGTCAGATTACCCCCACCCAGGCTCTGCTTGACGAGATGTGTGCGACCCTCGCAGGCCGCGCCGCCGAAGAGCTCTTCCTCGGCCACATTTCGACCGGGGCGGCCAACGACCTGGAGCGTGTCACCAAGCAGGCATACGCCATGGTGGTATATTATGGTATGTCGAAGAATCTTCCCAACCTCTCATATTACGATTCAACGGGGCAGGCCTACGGTTTCTCGAAGCCTTACAGCGACCAGCGCGCCAAGGAAATCGACGAGGAGGTGTCGCGTATCATCAACGAGCAGTATGAGCGCGCCAAGCAGATACTCCGCGAGCAGGCCGCCGGCCACAACAAGCTGGCCGAGGTGCTGTTCACCCGCGAGGTGATATTCACCGAGGATGTCGAGAAAATCTTCGGCAAACGTAAGTGGGCGTCACGCACAGATGAGATTCTTGCCGCGCAGCAGGCCGCCGAAAAGGCCCGTATGGCCGAGAAGCAGGAGGCTGAATCCGCCTCAGCTGACACCGATGGCGGTAGCGCCGTGGAGGATGTGGAGGCCACGGATGTCTCATCCGCTGAAGTGAAACCTGCGGCGGGTGAGGACTCCGCGCAGACCTCTTCCGATGAAAAGCCTGTCACTCCTCCGGACGACATACCTCCGATTCCGAAGAAATGACCACACCATCCGGTGTTTGATAAATCAGAGACCCGACGCGGAATTGCCGTGGCGGGTCTCTGATTTTTGATTTGGTGCAATGATGGAAAATAGCTAACTTTGCAAGACAAAGTGAACGAAATAGAAAGGAGAACAAAGATGAAAATGTCAGTGGTCCTCAGGTTTCTGGTGATAGGGCTGATATGGGCCGGGGCGTGTGGAGTCCTTCTGGCCCGTATGATAGCCGAAGGGACTGCCATCAATCTGATGACACTATTCCCGATCATCGCCTCAGGCATAATCGTATTTGTCCCTCTCTACAAGAAATATATCAGGAATGACAAGCAGCGATAAACCAGTCGACAGCAACTCTTGCCCGATACTGAGCCGGATTGATTCCCCCGCCGACATGCGCAAACTCCCGGTGGAGGCTCTGCCGGGCCTTTGCGGCGACATCCGCCGTTTCCTAATTGATTCCCTCTCATCCAATCCCGGCCATTTCGCATCGAGCATGGGTGCCGTCGAGCTTACGGTCGCCCTGCATTATGTGTTCGACACCCCTTATGACCGCATTGTCTGGGATGTGGGGCATCAGGCTTACGGCCATAAGCTGCTGACCGGCCGTCGCGACCGATTCTCAACCAACCGTTGCCTGAACGGTCTCAGCGGATTCCCCAATCCGGATGAGAGCGAGTATGACACTTTTATGGCGGGACACGCCTCAAATTCCATCTCGGCCGCCCTCGGAATGGCTGTCGCAACGGAGCTGAATACCGACCATCCGGCGCGTAAGGTGGTGGCGGTAATCGGAGATGCCTCCATCTCGGGAGGATTGGCCTTTGAAGGGCTCAACAATGCAGCCAACACCCCCAACAACCTTCTGATCATACTCAACGACAATGATATGTCGATTGATGCCAATGTCGGGGCGTTGCACAGCTATCTCGCCCAGGTGACTACCTCGCGCCGTTACAACAACATGCGCTACAAGCTTTACAAGCTCTTGAAAAGGATGCACCTGGTATCAGAGAAGCGCAAAGGGTCGATACTCCGTTTCAATAATTCCCTTAAAGCCTTGCTGACCCACGAGCAGAATATCTTCGAGGGGCTCAATATCCGCTATTTCGGGCCGGTAGACGGTCACGACGTGGCCGGGCTTATAAAGACGCTCGACGACATAAAAGATATGACCGGGCCCAAAATTCTGCATGTCAAGACTGTGAAGGGTAAGGGATATGCCCCGGCCGAACAGAATCCTGCGGTCTGGCACGCCCCCGGTAAGTTCAATCCGCAGACAGGGGAACGAGCCGAGGATAAGGCTGCCGTCGCTTCTCCGGACACCTCAAAACCTGTGAAGCCGCGCAAGTTCCAGGATGTGTTCGGCCACACGCTGCTCCAGCTCGCACGCGAAAACAAATCAATAATCGGTATCACCGCGGCCATGCCGTCCGGCACCTCGATAAACATCATGCAGAGGGAGATGCCCCGCAGGGTGTTTGATGTCGGAATTTCGGAGGGGCATGCCGTGACTTTCGCCGGGGGACTCGCCAAGGAGGGGCTACGTCCGTTCGTGGCCATATACTCTTCGTTTCTCCAGCGCTCGTATGACCAGATAATCCACGATGTGGCGATACAGCGTTTGCCTGTGACATTCTGCATTGACCGTGCGGGGTTGGTAGGTGAGGACGGGGTGACACACCACGGTCTGTTTGACATCGCATATCTGCGTCCCGTTCCCTCGCTTGTGATAGCCTCTCCGCGAGACGGCGACACACTGCGCGACCTCCTGCTGACTGCGTCGACCTTTGATGGCCCGATGGCCATCAGGTATCCGCGTGGTGGAGGGGAGACTCCGGAGACAGGCCGTGTGGCGCGCCGTCTTGAAGTAGGACGTGGTGAAAAGCTCGCCGACGGTGATGATGTGACATTCATCTCGACAGGTCCCATCGCGTCGGAAGTGGCCAAGGCCATATCCATGCTGGATGAAGCCGGCATCTCTGCCGCCCATTACGACATGACATTCATCAAGCCCATAGACCGCGAGCTTCTGACGGAAGCAGCCGGCAAGGGGGCCGCGATAGTGACGGTAGAGGATGGTACCACAATAGGTGGGCTTGGCTCGGCTGTGGAGGAATTCCTCCAGGAGGAAGGCTACCACGACATCCCGGTCAGGAAAATCGGTGTGCCTGACAGGTTCGTGGCCCAGGGCACTGTCTCTGAGCTTCGGAAACTGTGTGGAATGGATGCGGCCTCGATGGCGGCGGTCGCCGCATCTCTCGTGCCTGCAAACAGAATTGGTGTCCAGGGATGAAAATCGTCATCGCCGGAGCCGGAGAAGTGGGCTCACACCTGGCCAAACTCTTGTCTCGCGAAGAGCAGGACATCATCGTGCTCGACCGCGACAAGGAGAAGCTGAACCGTCTTGACAGCAATTACAACCTTATGACTGTCGGCGGTTCGCCGACATCTTTCAATGACCAGCGCCGCGCGGGTGTGGGGAGCGACTGCGACCTCTTCATCGCCGTCACCCCCTATGAGAACACCAACCTGATAGCCTGCGGGATCGCCAAGCATCTCGGCGCGAAGAAAACCGTTGGACGCATAGACAATTATGAATATCTCAGTCCTCAGAACCGGGGATTCTTCTCTGCTGTCGGTGTCGACCATCTGATCTATCCCGAATATCTCGCCGCCCAGGAGATATGCCAGGCCCTGCGCCGCCCCTGGGCAAGAAACTGGTTCGAGCTCCATGACGGGGAGCTGATTCTTGTCGGCGTCAGGGTCAACGAGAATGCCGAACTTGTCGGGATGCGGTTGCGTGACTTGACTTTCTCGCAGCACAATTACCATGTGTCGGCCATCAAGCGCCGCCACGAGACCATCATCCCCAGGGGTGATGACGCAATCAAGGCCGGAGACATAATATATTTCACCACAACCCGCGAATATGTCGACGAGATACGCGACATATGTGGAAAGAAGGATTTCAAGGTAAGGAATGTGATGATAATGGGTGGGGGGCGTATTGCCGTGAGGCTCGCCCACCTCGCCTCCGAGAAGTTCGACCTGACCATAATGGAGGATGACATGGCGCTATGCCGCCAGTTGCCTGAAAAATGTTCGGGCTGCAAGGTGAAAATAATCCACGGCGACGCCCGCAACAATGACATACTCCGCGAGGAGGGTATCTCCAATATGGATGCGTTTGTGGCCCTGACTGAATTTTCCGAGACAAACATCCTGGCGTGCCTTACGGCGAAGGAGTTCGGGGTCGACAAGACTGTGGCCGAGGTTGAGAACATCCAGTTCATCTCCGAGGCCGAGGGGTTGAATATCGGCACGGTAATCAACAAGAAACTTCTCGCTTCAAGCAAGATTTTCCAGTTGCTGCTCGATGCCGACGAGTCGAGTTCGAAGTTCATGGCCTTGGCTGACGCTGAGGTGGCTGAGCTTGAGGCCCGACCCGGCTCCAAGATAACCCGTGGGCCTGTGATGGAGCTTAAGCTGTCGCGCGAGATGACCCTTGCCGGGCTGATACGTGACGGGAAGGGGATGCTCGTGACAGGCCGCACCGTCATCCAGCCGGGCGACCATGTGCTGGTCTTCTGTCTTTCCGGCTCCATCCATAAGATTGAGAAACTGTTTGGCTGACATGTGACGAACGATGGCACGGAAAGAGGCGATAGTAAACTGGAAAATGCTCCTGAGGGTGGTCGGATGGCTGCTGCTGATAGAGGGGGCGTTTATGTCGTTGCCATTGGCCATGACGCTTGTCTACCGTGAGGACTCGATGCCGTTTCTCTGCGCGATGGCTGTGACGTTGGTTTGTGGACTGCTGGCCACGGCTTGTGTCAGGCCGACCCGTTTCGACATGGGGAAACGTGAAGGTTTTTTGCTTACGGCACTTGTATGGGTGGTTTTCTCCCTTTTCGGGATGATTCCGTTCATGATGTGTGATTCTCCTCTGAATTTTTCTGACGCTTTCTTTGAGGCGATGTCGGGTTTCACCACCACGGGAGCGACCACGATGCTTGACACAGAGGTGATAGGCCATGGAATCCATCTGTGGCGTTCGCTGATGCAGTGGATAGGGGGGATGGGAATCATCCTCTTCACCCTGGCTGTGTTGCCGATGCTCAACTCTTCGGGCGGTATGCAGATGTTCAACGCCGAGGTGACAGGCATCACCCACGAGAAGCTCCGGCCGAGGGTGAGCGCGACGGCCAAGAGACTCTGGCTGGTCTACCTGCTGCTTACCATACTGCTCGGTGTGCTTTACTGGCTTGGCCCGATGGATGCTTTTGACAGCCTCTGCCATTCCCTCTCCACGATGTCGACCGGCGGATTCTCCACAAAGGCTGAGTCGCTGCAGGCGTGGGATTCCCTTTATGTCAAGGTCGTGACCACAGTCTTCATGTTTGTGGGCGGTGTGAATTTCGCGTTGATTTTCAGGGCTTCTACCGGACAGTTCAAGGCGGTCTGGAGCAACGAGGTTTTCAAACTGTATGTTTGGGTGATTGTGGTGATGTTCGTGATATTCGATGTAGCCCTTTTCATCAATCCGGATGTGCCCAACACGGTCGGTTCGCTGACCATAGACCCTCTTTTCCAGATAGTATCGACATTGTCGTCGACCGGCTACACCGTGGAGGATTTCGACGGCTGGGGCTCGTTCCTCCTCGGGGCGGTGATAATAATGATGTTCGTCGGGGCATGCGCGGGGTCGACTGCCGGAGGCGCGAAGCTCGACAGGGTGGTGTTGCTGTGGAAAAACTCACGCAACGAGCTTTACCGGTGTATCTATCCAAACCATATCCTGTCTGTGGATGTCAACAGGAGCGCGGCTCCTCCTGAAATCATCAACAAAGTGATGGTGTTCCTGAGCCTGTATATCGGAATCATCATTCTCGGGGGCGCACTGCTGACGGTCTGCGGCGCATCGCTTGGCGACGCTTATTTCTCCGCCTTTGCCTGCGTCAGCAATTCCGGCCTTGACGCAGCCATCTCACAAAACGGAGGGGCTTATGCCCAGATTTCAGATGCGGGGAAATGGGTGCTGTCGTTCCTGATGCTCACCGGCCGACTGGAGATATTCACGGTGCTTGTGATTCTCACCCCCCGCTTCTGGCATAAATGACATCGGGCGTTTGCGCCGCGTTCGTCAGTCGTGGTGGTACGGCTCGTTGCGCAAAATGGTCATCGCGCGGTAAATCTGCTCGGTGAAGAAGAGCCTGACCATTTCGTGGGGAAATGTCATTTTCGACAGGGAGAGTTTCTCGTTGGCGCGGGAGTAGACGGCGGGTGAGAATCCATATGGGCCGCCGACCACGAACCATAGCTGCCGGGGGACAGTCAGGGTCTTCTTCTCGACATAAGATGAGAATTCACGGGATGTCATCTCACGTCCGCGTTCGTCGAGCAGCACCACGGTGTCGCCCGGCTGGATGCGGCTCAGCATCATTTCCCCCTCAGCCTCTTTCTGCTTCTCCTCGGTGAGTTTCCGGGATGTCTTGACGTCGGGCAGCTCGAGGATGTCGAACGGAATGTAGCGGTTGGTGCGGCGGGTGTATTCCTCTATCCCGGCCCGAAGATTGGCCGAGCCGGTTTTGCCTACGACCATCAGGGTTATTTTCATGATTGTTTGTTAAGTTGGTGTTTAATTAGTAATTTTGCATTGGAAAAAATTACCGTATAACTTATGAAAACTCGCGAAGAACTTATAGACGACCTGCTTACCCTCGCTTTCGCGGAGGATGTGGGCGACGGAGACGCCACGACCCTTTCAACCATACCTGCCGATGAGCAGGGAGTCCAGCATCTCCTTGTGAAGGAGGAGGGAATCCTGGCCGGGGTCGAGATAGCCCGTAAGGTTTTCGACAAATTCGATTCCTCACTGAAGATGACCGTCTATATCAATGACGGCGCGCATGTGAAACCCGGCGACATCGCTTTCAAGGTGGAAGGCAGTGTCAGGTCGTTGCTTCAGACCGAGCGCCTTATGTTGAACATCATGCAGCGTATGAGCGGCATCGCCACCCAGACCGCCCGCTATCAGGAGCGTCTTGAGGGGCTGAAGGCGAAGGTGATTGACACCCGCAAGACAACTCCCGGACTCCGTGTCCTCGAGAAGGAGGCGGTGAAAATCGGCGGCGGCGGCAACCACCGGATGGGGTTGTATGACATGATACTCATCAAGGACAACCATGTCGATTTCGCCGGCGGAATCCCCCAGGCGGTAAAAGCCGCCAAGGAGTGGATGAAGGCCAACGGCAAGGACATCAAAATCGAGGTCGAGACCCGCAACACCGGGGAAATCGAACAGGCTCTTGAGGCCGGAGTGGACCGTATAATGCTTGACAATTTCACCCCTGAGCGTACTGCCGAGGCTGTAAAGCTCATCAACGGCCGCACAGAGGTTGAATCATCGGGCGGCATCACACTTGACACCCTGCGCGCCTATGGCGAGGCCGGAGTGGATTTCATCTCAGTCGGGGCGCTGACCCATTCGGTGAAAGGTCTCGACATGTCGTTCAAAGCCTGCTGATATCGCCGGCAAGTTCGGCAAGCGAATTCACAATCCTGTCGGCCTTCCCCTCAAGGGAGGCCGCCGGGTTTGTGGTCGCAAGTGCTACTACCCGGCTTCCGGCCCGGCGGCCTGCCTCCAGCCCCTGGAACGAGTCTTCAAACACGATGCAGTCGCTCGCGTCGCAACCGACCTTGCGCGCTCCTGTCAGGTAGGGTTCAGGGTCGGGTTTCGATTTGGTGACATCCGCGGCGGTTACAATGGCGTCGAAATGCTCCTTGAAACCAGGATGTTGCCTGAAGAGGAAGTCCATCTTCTTGTTGTCGCTGCTTGTTACAATCACGGTTTTCATACCGGCCTCGCGGAGGGCGTCGACAAATTCCAGGGCCCCGGGGAAAACCGGATACACTATCTCGTTTTCGAACTCGTGGAGCAGGCGGTCGATGTCGGCCCTCACCTCAGGCTCGGGGAAATATGTGGTGAGTATGTCGTTAAGGGTGGTCCCCTTGATGTCGTGTGCGAAAGTCGGGGAGGGGAGATGGTGTGACTTGCCGACTTTCTCCCAGAAGCCGGTGTAAAGCGTCTCGCTGTCGATGAGCACGCCGTCGAGGTCAAACAAAGCTGCTTTGTATCTCATTGAAATTCTATCTGATTTTCGTTACGGGTGCAAAGTTAGCAACATTCCTCCGAATAAGTCAAAACCCGGTTAAACTTTTCCATCGCCGGATGTGGCATTCTTTTTTGCGGAGGAGGAGAATTTTTACTTAAACAGGATTGTTATATTTAAGTGAGTCAAGATACACAAAAAGATATTTCAGCCAGAAACCCGATGTCACTCGGGACGCTCCCCATCGGGAAGCTGCTGATGGAGTACTCGGTGCCGGCCATCATCGCGTCGGTGGCGATGTCGTTATACAACATAATCGACAGTATTTTCATCGGCCGAGGCGTTGGCCCGATGGCTATCGCCGGGCTTGCCATCACCTTCCCGTTGATGAACCTCGTGGTGGCGTTCTGTACGCTCATCGCTGTGGGTGGAGCTACCATCAGCTCGATATTCCTCGGGCAGAAGAATCTGTCGCGTGCGACAGATGTTATAAACAATGTGCTGGTTCTGTGCCTCATTCATTCAGTGGTGTTCGGAGGGCTTTGCCTGCTGTTTCTCGATGATATTCTTACCCTTTTCGGCGCGACGGCGGAAACCATCCCGTATGCCCGGGAGTTTATGAGGGTTATACTTTTCGGCACCCCTATAACATATGTGTTCATCGGTCTCAACAATCTTATGAGAGCAACCGGTTATCCAAAGAAGGCGATGATTTCGGCATTGCTCTCGGTGGGTGTCAACATAATACTGTGTCCGCTTTTCATATATGTGTTTGACTGGGGTATCGCCGGGGCGGCCTTCGCCTCTGTGTGCGGACAGTTCACGGCGTTTGTCTGGGTGACGGTGCATTTCTGTTCGAAAAGCAGTTTCGTGCATTTCAAGCGATCCAACCGGTGGTTCACCCCATCGATTATCAAGAGGATATACTCTATCGGGTTGTCTCCGTTCCTGATGAATGTCACCGCCTGCGTGGTGGTGGTGTTCCTCAACAAGGCACTTCTGGATTATGGAGGTGCCGACGGCAATTTCGCGGTAGGGGCTTACGGCATACTGAACCGCACGACTATGTTTTTCGTCATGGTAGTTTTCGGTGTGACCCAGGGAATGCAGCCGATTCTCGGATTCAATTACGGCGCGAACCAGTGGGACAGGGTGCAGAAGACCCTCCGGAAGGGTATCTGCATCGGAGTAGGAATCACCATAATCGGTTGCCTGGTGACGGAGTGCTTCCCTGACACCATCAGCCGGATGTTCACCACTGATGCCCGGCTCATAGAGATTGCCAACAACGGATTCAGGATATATTTCATGTTCTATCCGGTTGTCGGATGCCAGATTGTGATTCAGAACTATTTCCAGTCGATAGGGAAACCGGCGATATCGATATTCCTGTCGTTGACGCGTCAGCTGATTTTCCTTTTGCCGTTCCTCTGGGTGTTCCCGAAAATCTGGGGCATCAAGGGTGTGTGGGCCTCAATGTGTGGTTCTGATCTGCTGGCCTTCATAGTGGCGGTTATAACTCTGCTGGTTGTCGTTCACCGTCATAAGAGGGAGATGGCATCCCGTCAGGTCAGTCCTGATTCAATATCATCAAAGTAAAACAATGTCAAAGACAACAGTTCAGGTAAGGGTTGAACCCGAAACCGCATATACCCATTTACGTCTGCTGGCTGATATCTCAACCCGTATGGGGGTTGACATCAACCGCATAAAAGAACTCCGGATAGTCAAAAGGTCGATTGACGCGCGTCAAAGACGAGTGATGGTCAACCTTACGGTCGATGTGTTCATCGATCGCGGGCCTTCGCCGGAGGATTCCTTGCTGTCACCGGTGGAATATCGTGAACTGCCCGCCGATGCCCCTGCCGCCATTGTGGTCGGAGCCGGCCCTGCGGGACTTTTTGCGGCTCTGAGGCTGATAGAGGAGGGGGTGAGGCCGATACTCCTCGAACGTGGAAAACAGGTGGATGAGAGGAGCAAGGACATGGCCCGTCTGTCGCGGGAGAATGTTGTCGACACAGACTCCAACTATTGTTTCGGTGAGGGTGGAGCCGGGGCTTATTCCGATGGCAAGCTTTACACCCGCAGCAAGAAACGGGGGCCTGTAGAGAAAATCCTCAACATCCTGGTTCAGCATGGGGCGAAAGAGGAGATTCTTGTCGACGCTCATCCGCATATCGGCACAGACCGTCTGCCGCAGGTCATCAAGGCCATAAGGGAAACTATAATCCGTTGTGGCGGGGAGGTCAGGTTCCAGACCAGGGTGGAGCGGCTTGTCGTGGATAACGGAGAGGTGAAAGGTGTGGTTACAGCTGCCGGTGAGGAATTCAACGGGCCTGTCATACTTGCCACCGGACATTCGGCACGCGACATCTACCGCCGCCTTGACCGAGATGGAATCAAAATCGAACCGAAGGGTATCGCCGTCGGGGTCAGGGTCGAGCATCCGCAGGAACTGATAGACCGCATACAGTATCACAGCCCGAAGGGGAGGGGCAAATACCTTCCTCCGGCGGAGTATTCGATGCTCACCAGGGTAGGCGGACGCGGTGTGTATTCATTCTGCATGTGTCCCGGCGGTTTCATCATACCTGCCGCGACAGCGCCCGGACAGCTTGTGGTCAACGGAATGTCTCCGGCATCGCGTGGCACAAAGTGGGCCAACTCCGGCATGGTTGTCGAAGTGTTGCCTGAAGACCTTGCCGAATATGACGGGTACGGCAACCTTAAAGTGATGAAGTTCCAGGAGGATATAGAGGCACGGTTCTCGGCAGATGCCGGGGGCACACAGAATGCTCCTGCCCAGCGACTGACAGACTTCGTCGAGGGGCGTGGCTCCAAATCGTTGCCTTCCACCTCATATGCCCCGGGGATACATCCGGCGCGCCTTGACCAGCTGTTGCCCGATTTCGTTGCAAGCCGCCTGCGTGAGGGATTCCGGGAGTTCGGCAAAAAATCGAGAGGCTACCTCACCGGTGAGGCCGCCGTGATAGGAGCGGAGACCCGCACCTCATCTCCAGTGAGGATTCCAAGAGACCCCGAGAGCCTGGTTCACGTCGAGATAGACGGCCTGTATCCATGCGGAGAAGGTGCCGGATATGCCGGAGGGATTGTTTCCGCAGCCATCGACGGAGACCGCTGTGCGGAAGCACTCGCCGACAGGGTGAAATGACAAATCCCAAAAGGATTCAGACTTCCGGAATGCTCTCTGTGTAAAGATCCCAGGAGGGGTCTTCCTCTGCCTCGAATTCGAGCGGAAGAAGCGGCAGTCCGGCGAGGGCCTCGTTGATTTTTTTATTGAAGATGCCGAGGCTGAGGGTCTGGAAGACCCACTCGCGGCGGTCGTCGCCGGTGGATATTTCTGTGAGAACCGCCACCGGGTCTTTCCTGAACACGTCGGCAAGGAGGTCTGTGGCCTGTTCCATAAGCTCAGATGTGGGGAGGTCCGGCATGCCGTCGGCCCCTCCCTGATATGGCCAGGCTATGGTCATCCGGTATATGAAGCGTGGATTTTCACGGAATTTATCGATGTCGGTTCTGACAGTGACGATAATCGTCCGGCCGTTCTCTGTGCTTTCTGCGGGATATGTCAGCCATTGTCCCTGGAGTTCTGTCATATTCGGTCTTTGTCTTTATAGCCGGCGTTGACATGCCGGTGAGATTTATTTCCCTGCAAATATAAGGAATATTGGCGGGATTTCGTAAATTTGTGGATGGAAAAAGGGGGAGTGTCTCCCGTTGCTTATGAAACAAAAACTCAGACTGTATATATTGTCGGTTGTCATTGCCGTTGCGGGAGTGGTTCCCGCGGTGGCCCAAATCAATGCCGAGCAGATTGTCAAGGTGGGGCAGAACGCGCTCTATTTTGATGACTATGTCTTGTCGATACAATATTTCAACCGTGCCATCGCGGCGAAGCCTTATCTCGCCCAGCCTTATTTCCTGAGAGCCATCGCGAAACTGAACCTGGAGGATTACCGAGGGGCTGAGGCCGACGCCTCGATGGCGATCGAGAAGAATCCTTTCATCCCCGAGGCTTATGAGGTCAGGGGTGTGGCCCGTCAGAATATGGGGCAATACCAAGGAGCCGTGGAGGATTATGACCATGCGTCAGAACTGTTGCCCAACAACCGGAACCTGATGTTCAACAAGGCTTTGGCGTTGCAGCAGCTGGGGCAGACCGACAGTGCGATGGTCGTGTTTGATGAGATAGTCGGGACGCATCCTGGATATGCCAACGCTTATGTGGCCCGCGGACGTCTGAAGGCGGAGAGGGCCGACACTGTCGGCGCGATGGCCGACCTTGACCGCGCGCTGGAGATATCGGCCAAACTCGCTTACGCTTATGTGATAAGGGCGTCGCTTGAGATGGCTTCGCCTCAGGGGTATGAGAAGGCTGAGCAGGATATATCGGAAGCCATCCGCCTGGAGCCTAAGGAGGGTGGGCTGTATGTCAACCGTGCTTTCCTAAGATACAACCGTGACGATTATTTCGGCGCGATGGCTGACTATGACTATGCCATACAGCTTGACCCGCTCAATGCAGCGGCGATATACAACCGAGGATTGCTGAGGATGGAAAGCCGTGACAATGACCGCGCCATAGCTGATTTCTCGCGTGTGCTTGAACTTGATCCGGAGGATTACCGGGCGTTGTACAACCGGGCGTTGCTTTACAGTGACACCCGAAACTATGGGGCAGCCCTTGAGGATGTCAACAGGCTGATTGAACGTTTTCCGGAATTGCCGGAGGCGTTGTATATGCGTTCTGACATTTACCGCAGCCAGGGTCGTATGGGGCAGGCCGAGGCCGATTACAAGCGTGCCCTCGCGATGGCTAAGGCGTTGCCCCCGGAGGGTATCGCCGCGGACGGTCAGGCCGGAGGGGCTACATCCAACGGTGGCGCTTCTGCCGGAAACCAGGGGCAGCCTTCCTCAGGGGAGGAGTTGTCTGCGGAGTCGGTGGCACGGAGGTTCACGGCTCTACGCACTATGGACAGCGATGTCGACCTGCAGCAGGATTTCGTGAACCAGGGAATCAGAGGGAAGGTGCAGGACCGCGACCGCCGCATCTCGCTTGAACCGATGTTCGCCCTTGGCTATTACTCGTCGTCGACAAACACAGCCACAGATGCGCGCAGTTATATCAGGGAGGTTGATGAACTTAACGCCACGCGAATGTTGCCGTTCCTTGTGATGGTTGGCAACCGAGGGCTGACCCCTTCCGATGAGCAGCTTCTTGAAAGGCATTTCCAGTCGGTGGAGAATTATAACCACTACATCGCCACCAACGAGCCGAGGGCTATCGATTTCTTCGGCCGTGCGATGGATTATGTTACCTTGAGGAATTATCCGGCTGCGATTGCCGACCTCGACCGGGCTATCGCGCTGACTCCTGACTTCGCGCTGGCGTATTTCATGCGCGGTGTGGCCCGCCATGATATGGTGATGTCGGCCGGAGGATACCAGCATGGGGAGGGCTCCATTGGAAAAACGGGAGGAATGGCCCAGTCTCCTGATATTAAGATGGAGCTCAGGAATGTGATTTCCGATCTTGACAGAGCTTCGGAACTTTCCCCGCGTCTCGCGTTCGCCCACTATGACAAGGCTAACGCGCTTGTGGAACTTGGCGACCTGACTTCCGCTATCGCGGCATATCGGAAGGCTCTGGAACTGAAGCCTGATTTCGGGGAAGCTTATTATAACATCGCGTATGTTTATTTCCAGTTGGGCAACCGCACTGAGGGTGCGGCCAATCTCTCCAAGGCGGGAGAACTGGGAATTGTGCCGTCATACAATCTGCTCAAGCGAATGCACTGATTTGTTGACGGTATGTGTAAAAACGGCCTCCGCCCCATCTGAAAGTTCAGATGGGGCGGAGGCCGTTTTACGTTCGCAGGGTTGGTTTATGACTGGTTTGTGGGGGATGCTGCGTTGTGGCGGTACTGGGTGGCGACTTTTGAGAAGGGGGTGTTGTCAGGGCTGAGGCCAGCCTTGACTCCCCGCTGATATAGGGCCTGGAGGGTGCGGTTGTAGAACGCGCGTGTCGATGGCTTCAATCCTTCGTCTGACATTGCGTTGTTGAATCCCGACAGGGTGTCTGAGGTAATGTTTGAAATCAGGATGTTTCCTGCTCCTACAGATTTGAGATATTTGTCAAACCTGGCGACAGCGGCATTGTATTTGTTGATTCGGGAGGGGGTCAAGCCGGATTTATTATCCTCTTTTATGATGCGTCGGGCAAATTCGATGAAGGATTCATCAGAACTTTCAAAGGTGCGGTTGCGCTCAAGTTGTTCCACAGCCCCGTTCAGAGTAGCGACCACGGCAGCTACTCTGTCGCGGAAATCAAGGGCTTCCCGATCCTCCGCCTTGTGGTCGATTCCGCCGGATTCTGTGTCGAATCCATTGGCAAGTAGCTGGTGCCAGGCCTTGTCGCTCATACCCGGGGCATCGAAAGTCCATGTCAGCAGGTTTTCACCTTCTCCTACCGTGATTCGGGCTTGACGCCGTGGAGAGTCAGAAAGTGTTATACGGGTCGGCATAGAGGGCGTGTTACGAGAAATTGGCCCGGCAGACTTCGAAAATCTTGTAAAGGTATCGCGACGACTCAAGCAGGAAATTGGAATTCACCCGGTTTTTCTTGTAGGCGCGCATATGTTCGGCGTAGATCCGTTTATGGGAGGAGAAGCCGGAGGATGAGGCACCTCCGGTGCGCATCGTCACGAAGTCCATCGGGATGTATCTGATGTTGATACGGTGGATGTAGATTAAGCGCAGAAGTTGCTCGAAGTCTGCGGCTATCTTGAAAGATATGTCGAAAAGACCGAACTTCCGGTATATTTCGCGTCGGCAATAAAAAGAGGGATGTGCGGGCATGAAGCCCATCCTCATTTTCTCACGGGAGAATCCTTTGGAGGAATAATACCTGACGCATTTGTCGAGACGGTTTGGGCTGACGTAGTGGATGTCACCATAAACAGCATCAAGCTTGCTGTTTTCAGAGGCGTCGGCCGAGTGTCGGCTGTCAAACTCTGCGGCTACCCTCTCCATAACGGTCGGGGAAGTGAAGAAGTCATCGGAATTTAGAAGTCCGACCACATCTCCCGATGCGAGTCCGATGCCCTTGTTCATCGCGTCATAGATACCCTTGTCGGGCTCCGAAATCCATTTCAGCTCCAGGCCACGCGATTGGTACAGGTCGGCATATTTCCTGACGATGTCCATAGTTCCGTCAGTGCTTCCTCCGTCTACCACGATATGCTCGATGGCCCCGTAAGTCTGACCGACCACGCTGCGAAGCGTGTCCTCAAGGGTCGCGGCGGAGTTCCAACACGCAGTCACAATAGAAATTTTCAACGTATTCATTGTCAATGAAGGTGGATAATGGTGTCAGAAACCTATATTGTATTCTTCGTGAAGAATCTGTTTTATCTTCTGCGGGTCGCCGCCGCTCTTGCGCTTTATTTCCAGCACTTTGGCATCGACCAATGTGCGGTACCACCAACCCTGGATGAATGTGAACAGAAATCCTTCCTTCCCTTCGAGGAAAGCGCCCTTGAGGATGTAGCGGTAGAGGAAATAAGCCGTTGAACGCCAGAAAAGCGGCTGACGCGCGTATTTGTGCTTCTTGTTGCGCTTCTCTATGGCCTGCCTGGAAATCTCCTTGGAGTCATCGCTTTGGGCGGCGCCGGTAATACCGTATTCGATGTCAAGCAAGTCGGCCGCCTCCCTGACGGCATAATTCACATGCTTGTGGCAGAACCACGACAGGTTGTTGAGATTATGGTCGCAGAAGTCATTCTGGAACTCGACGATGTCTCCGCGGGTCAATTGTATATGCTCATCCATCAGCCGCTGTTCACATCTGCCATGGCCATACCTGAAGATGCGCATCAGTTTGACCGGATAGATTCCCCGTTTCATCCACTTCCCCATGAACATATGCCGGCGGTTGAGCACCACCCCCGACACATTCTCTCCAAGCAACGGCAGCTTCTGCCTGATTTCCTCCACCAGCTCCGGCATCAGATACTCATCGGCATCAAGGCGCAACACCCACTGAGTGGTTATTGTGATATTGTCAATAGCCCAGTTGAATTGTGATGCTTGATTGCCAGGCCATTTGTTTTTAATAACTGTAACGGTCGGATAGGCAGATGCAATCTCCTCTGTCTTGTCAGTAGAAAAACTGTCAATGACATATATCTCCTTGGCAATAGGCAACACATTCTCGATGCACCTCTTGATGTGAAGTTCCTCATCTTTCGTCAAAATAACGACTGTCAAATCAAGCATATAAAATAATGGTTGGAAATTGTCATATGTGACAATTGGTAAGAAGAATCATTTAGTGGATAATACGTTTTTTTATGAATCCTGCAGGATTGCCTCCTACGACTGTCCATTCATCTACATCTTTAAATACAGCTGAGCATGCTCCTACCACAGCTCCTTCTCCAATTTTAACTCCCATCCCGATAAATGCGCGTGTGCCAATCCAGGCATCACGTTTTATCTCTATAGGAGCGGTAATGAGTTTATGATCAGCATCACTTATATCGTGGGATGCTGTACAAAGCATTGCTCCTTGACTTACCGTAACATGCTCACCCAGCACAATGGGAGCTACGTTATAGCAATCCACTTCTGAAGCCAGGCAGCTGTATGGATGCATTGTGAGATTTGGGGGATAATATACTTTGGCTGAGCTGTATACAACGGCATTGGATGCGATTTTGGCTCCGAATATCCGCAAAAGGATCCGTTTCCATCCATTTCCTATTGAGCGGGGCAACCATCTGGCTCCGATTGACCAGGTGAAGTTCCACATCATTCTTATAACCTGATGCTTAAGGCCTAAATGATTAACGTAGGGTCGTAGTCTGGATTCTGATTCAGTCATCGGTTTATTGCGCGGATTTATTGAACGGTATCGAGCAGCTCAACCAAAATAAGGGGAACATTATTGCACCGGCAAACATCAGCCATCCTTCAGCGATACCGTTGACAAGGAAGAATGTCAGGAGGGATATGACCAATATTGCCAGTTGTGAGTGTCTTATGCGGTATATCTTTGTTGTTATGGTATAGATGAACCAACAGAACAGGACAGCGCCGATGATGCCGCCATAGCTTAGCAGCGACAACCAGGAGGAGCCGGGTTCGAGATAGGTGAGTTTCCCGGGCTCGTTTTTCCAGGATGGCCTGGGGAATTCGTTTGCATAGCCAATCCCTGATAGAGGAGAGGAGGATATCTCCTGACATCTGGTTGTCCAGATTTCCTGACGTGAATATATCAGGGAGTTATGATTGTTGCCAATGGAATTTTTATGGATTATTACTTGGAAGGCCATAGGAGACAGTGCGAATAGTGACAGTATGGCGACAACTGCCATAATTTTTGAGCGAGTATGTGACAGGCGTTTTTTCAGGCTCTCCCTCATAAGAATGAGTTCAATTGTTATGGCGGCAATCATAGCGGCTGTTGCAATGCGCGAGCCTGCCGCAACGCATGTGGTGACACTTATAAAGGAAGCCACAGTCCAGTATGCGGCGTATTTGGGGTTAGTGGCAGTCAGTGATTTGTATAGGGATATGACTGATATCAATCCGGCTATTGGAGACAATGTCATACCTTTATCAAAAACTCCTTTGAATCCGTAATAAAAGAATGTGGTGTCTGACATCTCTCGACCGGTGGCTATACAATAAATCCATATGACGAAGGATATGCCCACCATTGTAGCCAAGAGCCAGAAAGCAGTCTTGCCAATCCACACTTTTGCCAATCGCAGCCAATGGGAAGTCAGTAGAGGGGAGAATGTGAGCATACCGATAGTGAACGCGGTGAAGCGTGACGTGCGAAGTCGTAATTCCGGTTCTGGGTGTATTACCAGTGTGAGCCCATAATAAACGACCAGGCTCAAGAGAGGGATGCAGACTGTGGTCCGTTTTTCAACACACGCAACCAATACCATCATAGACAAGATGGAAATGACTGGCAACGGTATGTCAATAAGATATGAACACCTCACACAGATGGCTGCGGAGGTAATTATTGAAAGCGTCTGTATCAGCTTTCGTCGTATATGCCGTATGGCGTACAATGCCATTTCAGGCTGAGGCATCGCGCAGTGAGTGTCGTGACTTGAACAGATTGAACACAGAAACGCAAACGCGTGTCTGGAAAATCATAGATAGGCCGCCGTATGTCAACAAGCCAATGGTGATTCCCAACACTACCTGTATCCATTCGCCTACTGCTACAAGCTGAACCGAGAAAACAGCCGTGGCCATCAGCGTGGCCATTATCAATGTCGGCAGTATCAGGCGGCATTGTTTCAGGAGACCAAGGTTTATACGCCGCCCCGCCATACTGGCATTTATAACAAAGCTCAGTGCGGCACTTGCCAACAGGCCTATGCAGACAGCTGACAGTCCGAATGGTATCGTGACAGCAAGCAAAGAAAGTCCTATCACGATGTTGACAATTTGGAGTTTAAGGTAAAGTCCCCCTTTGCCATAGATTTCCAGAATCATAAAATTTATGGAGTTCAACGGGAAAAAGAGGAAATACAGACAAAGGATTCTCAAAAGCCTTGCGGTGTAGAGCCATTGATGACCAATGAGAGCGGTTGTCAGAGGAAGCGCCAATGCGGCTATCCCCATCATAAGAGGGGCTATGAAAAACAGTGACAGCCTGATATATTCTGAAACCATACCGCATAATTTATGCGGGTCGTTCTGGTAGCCGCAGAACATCGGGAAGGCAGCCCGGTTGACGATGCGCGTCAGATTCTCGGATGATATGCTGCCGAGCTGACGCGCATTTGTGTAACATCCCAGGGCATATGCCGAGAAGACTTTGCCTATGGCGAGGATATAAAAACTGTTGTAAAGGCTCTCGACGACTTTGCTAATGAGCAGTCTGCTCCCGAAGCCATACAATCGTCGGAATGCGTATGTCGAAAACAGCAACATGGGACGCCATTCCGTGACCAACCATAGGGTAACAGCGGTGGAAATCTGGTTGGTTAGTTGTAGGCACACTATCGCCCATGCTCCATATCCGTTGTATGCCATATATATACCCACAAATCCAGATGACAATGCTCCTACGAAAGTGGATTTAGCCTGGGTCTTGAAATCGAGGCGGGATGTCAATACAGCCCGGTGGACGACCAAAGAGGATTGTATGGGAATGCACAGGGCCATGACCCGAAGCAATCCTGTGAGCCTCGGCTCGTCATAAAACAGAGCCACATAGGGGGCTGTGACATACAGCAACAAGTAAAGAATAGCACCGCCTGCGATGTTGACGTAAAAAGAGGTTGACAGGTCGGCCTCGTCGCGGTCAAGCTTGCGTATGATGGCTTGTGATAAACCTCCCTCGGCGATGAGTTGCGAAATGACGATAAAAAAAGCCAGCATACCCACCAGTCCATAGTCTGTAGGGGAGAGAACCCTTGCCATAAACACGAAGGCAATGAACTGCATTCCCTGAACAGCAAATCGCTCGAACGCGCTCCAGGAAATACCGGCCTTAAGCGTTTTGTAATTGTCCTGTGGTTTGTCTGTCATAACAGGTGGAGGAAGTCCGGCGTTTCTCCTCCTTTCAGAATCCAACTATAAAGCATTTCCATTTTTTCACCAAGCGATGCTACTGAGTAGCGCTGTGAAATCAGTTTGCGCCCATTTGTTCCCATATCATTCAGTGACTTTTCACCGATGTGATAGCTTTCCAATATAGTCTTGTTTATTTCTTCCTGGGAATTCTCAATCCACCATCCGCACTTGTTTTCAGGTAGTTCCTGCCAAGGCATTCCTTTGGATGCGATTACAGGCACACCGCGTACAAGAGCTTCGGTCACGATATTACCGAAGTTCTCGAAATCACTGGGTACCGCAAGCACAGACAAGGACTTGATTGCGTCGTCTTTTTCTTTGCCCGACAGGAAACCTGTCATCTCGACGTTTGTGAGTCCCAGACGAGTGATTTCGGACTTCAGAAATTCCGTATATCCGGCATCTCCACCTCCTATGATTCTCAGTCTGGCATTGGATGGAAGCTGCTCTTTAAGGTCATACATAGCACGTATAAGACGCTCAACCCTTTTGCGGGGATGCAGACGTCCAAGGTAGCCTACTGTGAATATGGGTTTGTCGGGAATCGGAATGTCAATGACTCCGGTTGTCTCTATAGGATTGGGAATTACAGCTACAGGTGTTTTGAACCCCAGATTCCGGAAATGCTCCATTTCTTCCTCACATGTACATTGCACTGCGGCTGCATTCTTGAGTATATCGCGTTGGTATAATGCCAAAGACAGTCGTTTGATTAACGCATTGTGGGCAAGCGCCTCAGGATAGAGCATTCCACGTAGAGTCACCACATAGGGTTTTCCTATGTTTTTGGCATAAGAGGAAACAGTACGGCCGTGCAGCATCCATATGCCTTGAATATGATACAGGTCAATGCCCTTGATGTCACATAGCAATTGTTTTAATCCGGGCACGTATGCGAGAGTCCCAAATTTTGAGTGGCGGCTGTATATCGGGTTTGCGTCATTGTCAATCAGACGGTCTCCGTCAGGTAATGGTGCTGTAATTGCAGTTACATTGTGACCCCGGTCTCTGAGACCTTTTATAGTCAGCCAGGTGCTTAATGCCGGTCCTCCGGCCCACACATCAAGCGCGCCGGAATGAAGAATGTTCATCTTTGACAAAGTGGGTGTTTCTTCAGGATTTCTGATATGTGTTTGTGGAGTATGACAGCTTGCCGGTCACAGCTAATGGCGTTCTTGTATTCAAGATTGTTCTGCTTCGCTGCGGCAAGATATTCTGGATTCTTCAGAAGAGGGATTAGACATTCGGCCAAAGCGTTTGAATCGCCTGACGGGAAAATCGCACCGCCATTGGAGTCCTTTATAAGAGATGCCGCTCCGAGGCCATCACTGATGACTACGGCTTGTCCTCGTTGTATGGCTTCATTTATCCGTATGCCCCAAGGTTCCACCCGTCCTGGAGCGACGAGGATATCAATCTGAGGGATGAGCTTGCCGTATTCGGCAGCCGTCAGTACCCCTTCAAATCTGACAAGGTTAGAGAGTCCTTGTCTTTGAGTCATTGTTTTCAGCCTGGTCTCCATTTGTCCTTTCCCTGTTATATGGCATATGAAATTATCAATGCCCTGATCTGAGAGTTTCTTGAAGGCTTTTATCAGGACATCCACGCCTTTATAATGCTCGAGCAGTCCGGGACAAAGCAGATGAATCAGCCCATCCGCTGATTTGACATAATGAACCTCTTTCCCTTCATCAGTGAAGTATCCGTAGGGATATATGTCGTCAGGCTTGAATCCTAATCTTTGGAATTGTTTGAAATCGCGTTGCGAGTTTCCGGAGAGACACATTACTCCGAGGCTTTTGGACGCGATTGAGCGAGTATGACGGGGTAGGAGCAAGCGGATGTAAGCGTTTTTGGCGAGTTTTCGCATTCCATTTTCAAGGTTGAAATACGCTTCAGACATATTGCAGAATGCCACATTATTTGAAATGGCATAATGTATGAGCTCTTTCATTCTTGCCGGATGCGTGATGCCGTTGAATATATGAAGCCTGTCAGGATATTTGTCAATCAGTGATTTGCTCGTTGTGGCCCAATCCTCGTCTGAGATGATGATATGATTGGGAAACAGTTTGCCTTTATCCGCCCATCCCATTGCCTTTCTTGAGGCACTTAGGCAGCCTGTCACAACAATACTTTCCTGATCACACGTCTCACAATAAGATTTTAGGACATTGATCATGCCGGCACAAGGAATGTTCCACCAAAAAACGGTCTTTTTAGATAGTGGTCTCATATTAATACTGGCCGCTTCAAATTTTTATCAGAAAAATCGTAAAGCCCATAGAGCGCGGGCATAACATATATGAGAGGACTTACAACAGATCCAAACATCATCGAACCGATAACAGACGATAGTGCCGCTACTCCAAAAGCGAGTCCATATGGTTGTCTTTTCTTGTATGAACGAGTAGTTACCTTTACCACAATCGTAATCAGTATCACATACAAGGCTACGCCGAGCACTCCGAAGTCACAGAGAGTAATCACGAGGCCTGATTGCATAGGTATTAGGGCGTTGCCGATTGTCTGACCTGGAATATGAAACGTGTATTGCGCGGTACCGTAACCCAAAATACGGGACTCGGGATCGGGATCCCCTATAAGATGGTCGAGCACGATTCGTTCCTGGCGGTCATCTTCCATTTCCTCTTGTGCGCGTCCAAACGAACGCTCATACAACAAATCCATGAAACCTGAGTTTTCTGTCTGCTCTTGCCCGGGGATTGTATCTATCTTTTGCCATTCAGACCATAGGCTAATGGCCAACACGGCCACAATTCCAATAGGCAACAACTTACCCACCAAATTTTTCAGAGGGAGGAACCATAAGATGAGTGGCACTGCTATGGCGAATGTAATCAATGCCGCAGAAGAGAAAGTCTGTATCAGCACAAAGATTCCAGCACATAATGCCCCAAGATGGTATTTAGGATTGTTGTACCGGTATATCTTCTGGCTGAACATCACAAGGGATGCGAGAAGATATGGCAATACAAGAAAGGCCAGATTCTTAGGTTCTCCGCCCACGCCATATATTCGTTGTATAGCCATACCTCCTGAATGAAACGCAGCTTCGGCGTTTACGGTACCATCCTGACGGAGAATGGGCATAAACTCAATGCCGGCTTTGAGACATAAGAAATGTATAAGGCCAAAACCTATGGCAACTTCAACAGCAAGGCAATATTTGGGATAAAGTTTTGCGACAAATCCTTTTGGCAACAATGCTCCAAAGAATAACAATGAAGTTGTAGTGAGGTATGTGTAGTTGGTATTGATTATTCGTGAAATTTTACTGATATGGCGTGCATATTCCTGAGGGGTGATGAATGCCAGTAAATCGCCTGCCAAAAGAGCTATAAACAATAGCGTGACAAATGGCTTTACGGCATTATTGACAGGTGTTTTCCTTACAGAACCACTAAGGAACAGTATACTGATAACCATTCCAAGAGCTATCACTTTTGTAGGGAACCATATGGTGAAAGTGAATTGATAACATACCGCAAATGTCATTCCCCAGAAATATAATACCAGAAGGTTGAAAAATTTTCGGTTTATGACGAAGTATACGGTCAATATCAAAAATATATAGAACCCAATTTTTTGAAGAAGAAACCAAATCATACAATTCGAGATGTCTTTGGGTAGGCTTAATGTTGGGATATCAGTTCGCGTATCAGTGATATATATTTTTTTGCTGCGTTCTGATATGTGAAATTTGAAGCATAATCCATCAGCACCTCCTTTTGAGATGGAAGCACGTCTAATTGAAGTATGGCTTTCGTCATATCCTCGGTGTCGGTTGGTGAGAACAAAATTGCATATCCATTTGCAATTTCGGGGAGAGAAGTCACATTCGAGCATGCAACGTTGATTCCTTGAGAGAATGCTTCTATTACCGGAAGCCCAAAACCTTCATATAATGAAGGAAATATCAGGCCTCGGCTATTGGCCACTATGTTACGAAGAATGTCGTCATCTTGGAATGGAATATTATGAATGCCGTTGTGAAACTCAGTTTTGATATCTGACATATATTCCTCTACCCCTCCAATAAGTAGCAAGTCCGGCAAATCATTACGCAAACTTTGAGCTTTGCGGTAAGCTGTGATGAGCCGCGCAATGTTTTTTCGCCTCGAAATCAATCCCCACCATACAAAATATGGGCGTTCGGGAATCAAATTGCGGATAGATAAATCAATCTCCTCTGTTTTTTTCGTGCGTAACCACGCGGGATTAATGCCATTATGGACTACTTTAACAGGAGTTGTAAGGTCTGGGAAAAAATGCGAAATATCATTTTTAGTAAATCCAGAGATAGCTATGACAGTTGACAATTTAGGTAATTGACGACGCAGGCTATATCGAGTCCAATATTTGAAGAATGTAGAATACTTTCCCGTGCTAAGTCCCTTTAATGTAGATAGGTCAGCGAGAGAGCATATTTGTGGACCATTGAAATTTGATAGGAATTCAATATGCCCGGGATTAACGAATATGTCGACGTCATCATCAAGTTTTACATAATTCAAGCCTAACATCTGTTTTAAAACAACAACCTTATGCTTATTATGATAGAATCTTACGCTTACATTTGGCAGGCTGTTGATTTCATTGTAAAAATCGTTAAGCTGAGAGGGGAAAGGCCGTCTGCTGTAATATAACTGGAATTTTATCTCCGGATTATCCTTGATTAGTTCAAGAGTCATTCCTCTTACGGGGAAGCCACTTGTGAAAGACGCGAAACAATTTGCAGAAATTGCAATTTTCATAGATGTATTTATGTTATAAAGTGTTGGCTTTTGAAAGTGAAACCGCGAGAGTTGACAGCGAAAATTATATGATAATATACGTCGTAGTGGATAATATGGCAGAAATTTCAATTATAATATGCTAATTGTAAGTGCCAATAAATGTTTGATGAACGCTTTTTAGTACGAGGTGTGCTTGCGCTGAATGATATGTTGCGATATTTTCTTTGAGACAAACAGGTCGATGAAAAGATATGCTTTCAAGTATGGATAGAGATATGGAAAAGCCTTGAAGTATGATTTGCGCATTTGTCTCCGTAATATCTTGTCGCTGTAATACTGGTTTTCTGGATGGAACATGAATGTTGACCACAACAACAAAATTCTGAAAGCGGCTTGAGAATGTAAATTCCGAGTTGTTTGCGGATGGTCTGTCATATAATTTCTAATATATGATATGGTGTTGGCAATTGCGTCAAAACGTTCAGTTTTGATAGCTCTTGTGACAGACTTTGGATTTTCCCTATAACCATATAAGGGAAATCCCAAATATTTTACATTTAGAGGGACACACATTGACAATTCAAAATTAAACATCGTGTCTTCTCCGATTTTTAAGCCATTACACATTAGCACTGTGTTATTGGCGACTAAGTCCCTGCGGTACATATTACCACACACTGACGATAGCAATCTACCGACAAGAATCATTCCGGGAATCTCATTGGGCAAATACCGCTTCGTATGTGTGTGCTGAGGACAGGATTCTGCCGAGTATGCCTCTGATTCCGGAAAAGACTTTATGCCAAATGATATTATGTCAGTTGTGGTATCGACATTGTTCAGCAGTGTGCTAATTGTTACAGGCGATAATACGTCATCCGCATCCAAAAAAGTAATCCACTCTCCTTTTGCGAGCTTTACCCCAGCCATCCGAGAGAATGCCACTCCCGAATTTTTTTGGACAATCAGCCTTATTCTTGAATCATTCAGATAGCTTTGTGCTATTTTTGCCGAAGAGTCAGTAGAACCATCATCTATTATGATAAGTTCCCAATCTCCGCAAGACTGCGACTTAACACTGTCGATACATTCCTTAAGGAACTTCTCCCCATTGTAAACCGGCACGACAATGGAAACCATAATATTTGTAGTCTGTTATTTAAGATTTAGAAAATGCAACAATCTCCAGACAAGAACTTTCACGGTAATCTGCTTTGGATCGGTCATTGTCTTTGCGTCAACTTTCTTGTCACGCCAGCCTCCTGAGACGCGATGTATTCCGTATACTTTATTGATGGACTTGTACAATGGCCTGCAAAAATAATAAGAAGGATATACGTTGACTCCATTGGTCAATGTCTGTTGTCTATCCTTTTTTGACTCACGCCAATCAAGCCCATATTTTAGAGCTTTTTCAGCTTGCATCTGTGAAATCATTGTCTGATCCATTATTGGCTTCCCATCTTCCCCGTGGCCGATAATGAAATGCCGATTGTTGTAGTAGTCGAGGCATTCTTTGATGAAAGAGTGTCCTTTGACAGCTCCCATAAAATGGGAAGTCAAATATACATGTCCATCTTTGTCAACCCAGCTTTCTTTCCCGATAAAACAATCATCGTTAAGGAAACGGTCAATGTTTTGGAATAACTCGACATCGGTGTCAAACCAGATGCCTCCATACTTGTTGATGGCGAACAGGCGGGTGTAATCAGCGGCAAAGGCCCATTTCCGCATCTGGATTGCCTCTCTGACAAAATCGGAATCAATTTCCTGTGTGAGACGGTCCATATCCCACAACACGAAATCGTAGTCTGGCAATAGCTTTTTCCAGGTTGATATGTATGCTTCAACATCAGAGGGGAATGGCTCTCCGCTGAACCAACTGTAATGTATGCGTTTTGGAATCATTATGAATATATCTTTTGATAAATGTTATTATAAGCCCATCGGCCAAACCTCCAACCGAATATTTTTGCAGCCAAGACCATAAGTTTCTGCGGGGAGCGAGGACTCTTGTACAAATAGGGTGTCGGCAGGCTTGCTGTAATGCTTTTGAATTTGTCTGAGGGGAAATGAAGACATCTGAGAGATTCGAATGCCAGATTTGCACTTATTTGCTTTAATGCTTCGGAATGATAATCCTTATCAAGATTAGTGTAATCCCACTCAAAGACTTTTATGAGCTGATCAATATATTCTGGTTTAATGGTGGTTGTATATCCTCCGGAATTAATACGATAGTGATACAACGCTTCTGGAATACAACATACTTTCAATGGGCGTATAGATAATATCTTCTGTAAGATCAACTGATCCTCCCCCATATTTATACCTGGCTCATAGCATATATTGTGAGAGGCAAACAAGGAACGACGAATCAATTTGTTCCATGAATGGTAATATGAGGAACGCATTATTTCATTTCGAGTAAGCTCGATATCTGTCAGGTCTTTGAACTTGCGAATACATTCCTTTGAATCCCCGTTGGGATATTCCGCGATATAGCCGAATATTACGATGTCAGTATTCTCTGTCTTGGCTTTTGTATAGGCTTTTTCATATGTAGACTTGTCCACCCAGTCATCACTGTCACAAACGATGATGTATTCTCCGGTGGCATTTTCAAGCCCGGTCTGTCTGGCTTTCCAAAGTCCTCCGTTGCGTTGGTGTATTACCTTTATACGCCTGTCTCTTGATGCCCAAGAATCACAGATTTTATCTGAGCCGTCGGTGCTGCCGTCATTAACAACTACAATCTCGATATCTTGTAATGTTTGTGCTACAAGGCTTGACAAGCATCGGTCTAGATATTGGGCTGTGTTGTAGACAGGGACAGTGACAGAGACCTTAGCTGGATTATTCATATGCAACTTCATCATCATTAAAATCGCGAGAAATCCCTGTTTTTGTTAAATGATTGTCTGCGAGTAAAGAAAACTTGTGAACGCGTGTATAGTCTTTTGCTATGTGCAATACTGAACCTAAGATGAAGGAATCTTCCCCCTTGTTTCCGATTGGAGTCAATGAGTCAGTTTTCTTTAAGACAGAAAAAGACGTTTCATTATGCTCTTAGGAATTCTAAGCAGTTCTTTTGAGCAACGTACTGGGGCGAACCAATATATGCGTGATAGGAAAAACAGGTTCTCGCGAAAATTATCAGTAATTTGGCTTAATAAGGGGATGAAATCCGGTACGAATTTGTCTCTGTCCGCATTTTTGAAATCTTCGCCAAAATAGTTGGATATGGCTATGCGATTTTTTAGGTGTTTATACGGATGTTTATATATGTAGGTCGTGGCACCGCTGGATAGACGTCTGTAACCACACACGATATCCCCGAGGCAATATGTTTTGCCTATTGATGAGGCGGCCATATATAATGTCAAATCTCCGAAAACGGGCCGTTTTATTTTGCTGAGTTGTTTGTAGCAGGGAGAATCTAACACCTCTTTGCGATATACCACAGTGGGAGTAGGTACATAAAAATGTCTGTATGATTCTAAAGCAGTATATTCACGCCTTTCTAACGGGAATGTGTCTTCAGACAATCCAGTGTCATAATGCAATTTTGCATTTGCGAACACCAAAGAGTATTCCGGGTGTGCTTCAAGGAAGTCGACCTGTTTTTGGAGCTTGAGGGGATCAGTCCAGTAGTCGTCGCCCTCGCATAGGGCGATGTATTTGGCACCGGTGTTTATGACGGCTTCTCGCATTATGCGGTCGATGGTCCCATCTCGTTTGCTGTACAGGTTTTCGGTTTCGTAGATGGGCTTGATGATATGTGGATATTTGGTCGCGTATTCTCTTATGATAGCTGCCGTATTGTCTGTTGAAGCGTCATCATGTACCACAGCCACGAAAGGGAAATCCGTTTTCTGCATCACGAAGCCTTCCAAAGCGTCACGGATATACGCTTCATGATTGTAAGCCATACATTTAATCGCGACAACAGGAACGGCTTTTTTTTGAGGATTCTCCATATAAGATGTTAGTTATGTTTTTTTAGGTTAGAAACGGTAATCTTGAAGAACCTCTATCTGATCCACGTCGAAAACTGGAATATGACACTCGTTGGCGACTTCCTGACGTTCTTTGAACATATTATCTATGAAAATGCTGCCGGCAGCACCCTTTTGCTTGATGACCTTCGCTTTACTGTCTGTCGGAGATATGTGTAATATTTCAGAAAACAGACCTTGTGAAATGTGCAGTTTGTCAAGAGTTTGAAGTATGTTGTCAGCATGTTTTGTTAACAAAAAGACCTTCTTGGATTGGTTCGCACATTGGTAAATGTATCTCATTACAGACAGGTTGATTTTTCCTCTCAGTGTGACTGTGTCATCGAAGTCCAGATACACTTTGTCGTACTTGTAATTTATCTGATAGCAGTTGACAAGCCCTCTGTCGAGCGTGACATTGTAAGGATTTGGAAGAATTTCTGTCTCATATCCAAGAGCTGCATAAACGGTTAACAAGGGAAGATTCACTCCCTGTGCACGGCTCAGGCACATTGTGCCGGCACAACGTGCGGAGATTTCCATCAATCTAAGATTGTTGTTTTTGTCCTCCTTAAGCTGGAAATACCAGAGTCCTGTGAATTTAAGCCGGGAATTTATCTCCTCTGCAATTGAATCAATGATAGGATTGGAGCCTATTACACTTCCTCGGTCTGTTACTCCAGCGCGCAATCGTTCTCTCGTCCTGGCCGACACGAATCGTAGTTTCCCGTTCTTGTCAGTAAAACAGTCAACCGTGAATTCACGTCCAGGTAAGTATTCGGTAATCAGGAAATCCTGGGCGTCAATTAACTCCAGTTGTTTTATGTCCGTGATGGTCTGCGCGCCCTTTGCTCCTTGACCTTCGTCCGGTTTTGCGAACAACGGAAAAAAAGGTGACTCATTGCCGTGGTATCGTTTAGGCACAAAATCTTTGTCTGCGAACAATTCCCAAGTCTTGATTTTGCTTCTCGTGATTTCAGCTGTATAAATGTCAGGCACAGTAAGACGACAATGAATATTCCCGGCCATTCCAGTCAAATGTTTCACAACAGTGTCATGTGTCGGAAATATCAGATCGATATTGTTCTGATCGATATATTCATTCAGTTTATTCAGGAAATCGTTGTCAGATATTGAGGGCATATCCGAGTAATATCTCTCAAAGACGAATTTGCCGTGCCTTTCAGTTGAGGATACTCCAAACACTTCAATATTGACGCAAGTCGCTAATGCGGCATGAATTTCCGCGGCATTATTCCCTTCTGCGGGGAAAACCATTACCCGTATTTTTCCGTTTTGCATAGTTCTTTAGTTTACTTGATATTGCCTGACGAGTCGCGCTATTCGTTTCATCTCTGCGATGCCATAACGCTGATCTATCGGGAGAGGCAATATGGAGTTTGCCAGTTGGTATGCCGATGAACTCTGAGTATTGTCTTCAAGCACGTTCGGCCAATACGTGGCCACATAAATAGATTCTGATATCAACGTCTGCCTCAGACCGGCATATGAGGTTCGGAATGGATATACCATCGGACATTCAAGTGTATCCATCCGCGGAATTGATAACTCATTTAAATCACCTAATTCCGTATGCAATATCTTGAAGTTTTGACGGCGAATATACCTGAGTTTTTCCCAATCGATCGACTTCAACAATCGTTCTGTCAATACCGACATTTTTTTTATCGGTTCACCTCCTAATGCTGTGCTGTTTTCTCTGAAATCCTTATATCCTTCTGACGGCCCCAGGTCGATTCGTTTTAACAAATGATTCATTCTGTTCCAGGATTGACCAGTAGGGGCATCAATTGGCATTGGCGGAATCACAATCCCTCCGTCAGCAACTCCGACAAATTTCCGTGGGCTGTAAAAGACTTGGGAATTGTTAGAAGGTGTATTGAAAAATGCTTGGGAGTTGTCCACAATAAGATGTCCTTGGTAATGTAAGGAAAGACAATCCACATACTGGTCTTTGATACCAAAATAATTGGTGTACAGTAAATATTGCTTTTCAGACAGATGAGGAAGATAGGTTAATTCCAAATCGTCATTGACATCATAGAATGTGTATGGCGTGTTTGTCCTTTCAAATGGTTCAAACACGGTCTCGCAAGTGAATCGAGGGACAAGCACTTCGGCTGCTTTGGGAAGAGACGCCAATATGACTTCCAGGGCATTCCGGCCGGAATTCACTAATAAGCCATCTGAATGTGGGAATGTGCCTGCCGATGATAGCTCCAGCTCAAAGTAACCTCCGATTGCTGTCATATGACCATCGAGCGAATATGGTTGCTTATGTTGTCAGCCATAGAAAACATTTTGTTTTCATCATCGAAACGAAGGAACACAATCCCGATGGCTTTGCCTGCCCCGTCGAAACGCTCAATGTTGTCACCGGCTTTTTTGTACAAGACCTCGCGGTAGACATGCTGCTTTATATCATCGGAATACCAGGCTCCATTGAAAATGCCGTCCTGGTCTGAATGGAGGACGGATGTCATATAGCACGCGGAAGGTTCGGTAGGGTTGAGTCTAGGATCATTTCCCATCGCCGCAAGCACATTCGCGCGTGGAAGGTCCACACCATAAGCATCCGAGAGCTGAATAGGAATCATGTTGCCACCGGCCCGTGGGCCGAGTTCTAGGAAATGCACATTATCCTCCTTGTCGAGGATTATCTCAATGTTCAATTCTCCGAAACGGATACCAAGCGCGTCAATGAGCTTTTGAAGTTCCAAGTGGACGATTTTTGTTTGCCGTTCATTCAGTCCGGATGGCTTTTTTTCCCCTATAGGGATTAGACTGCGGCCGTTGTCGCCGCGGGTGCAGGACATTTCTCCGTAAAGTATTATCTTGCCGTCCCATACGAAGATGTCCCCACCGATGACTTCTGGGAATCCGAACTCGATGAATTCCTCCACAATCAGTATCTTGTTGCGTGAGTATTGGTTTGCGTGTGAAATCGCTTCCGCCAATCCGTCAACGCTGTAAAGTTTGGTGACACCTTTGGAACCGGATGAATCCGTCGGCTTCAGGATGATAGGGAATGAGAATGTGGAGATGTCGGTTTTCAATACGTCAATGTCCACATCCGGACTGAAGGTATTGTTTCTGGGGCACGCAAATCCGTTCTCTTTCAGAAATTGGCGGAAACGGTGTTTGACACCAAGTATTTCCACAGAAGAGACAGGATTGGTTGGTAACCCGAGCCGTTCTGCCACGATGGCGG
This sequence comes from uncultured Porphyromonadaceae bacterium, assembly GCA_947177635.1. Taxonomy (GTDB): domain Bacteria; phylum Bacteroidota; class Bacteroidia; order Bacteroidales; family Muribaculaceae; genus UBA7173. The sequence goes on from CAMWVQ010000009.1 coordinate 51,469, forward strand.
CTGGGAGAGCCGCAGGATCAGACGCATATGCGAGTATGCCGCCGACTTTCTCAGACGAAGCCACTTTGTAGACAGCCTCTACATCCGTGGTCGAAATAGGATAGAACTTGTCTGCGATATGCTGACCCGGATTGTCTGGAAGATAATCACAGACAACCGTGTAATACCCGGCATCTTTCGCGGCCTGTATCGCTACCATCTGCTGGGCTGACCCTCCCAGCATCAGGATTTTTTGGGGGGTAATCCCGTTGGATTCTTTGTGAAAGAGGTTGTCTGACATAAGTTATTTGTTTTTAACCAGATCAATCACCTTGAGTATGTCCTCCTGAGACAGGGCGTGGTGCATAGGGAGGCATATCACGGAGTCGGCCATCTTATGCGCCTGTGGCAGATTTTCCTTGGCAGCCGAGGGTAGGCTCCTGTATGTGGAGAACTCCGAGATGAGTGGGTAGAAGTAGCGGCGGCCGAGGACTCCGGCTTCCTTCATCTTGAAATACAGCTCGTCACGGGTCATCCCGTACTTATCCGCGTCGATGAAGAGGGGGAAGTAGGAGTAGTTGTGGCGCACTCCGGGCATGTCGTCGAAGAAGCTCAGGCCCGGCACACCCCGCAGGGCCTCGCGGTAGGCCACGGCCACCTTGCGGCGCGCGGCTATCGCGTCGTCGACCTGGCGCAGGTTCAGCAGGCCGTAGGCGGCGCGCATCTCGTCGACCTTCGAGTTGATGCCCGGGGCCACGACCTCGGTCTCCCCGGCGAATCCGAAGTTCTTGAGGTAGTCGATGCGCTGCTTGGTCTTGGCGTCGTGCATCACGAGCGCGCCCCCCTCGATGGTGTTGTAGACCTTCGTGGCGTGGAACGACAGCGTCGACATGTCGCCGGCCTCCAGTATGCTCCTGCCGTCGACCTCCACGCCGAACGCGTGCGCCGCGTCATAGATGACCTTCAGCCCGTACTTGTCGGCGATGGCCTGTATGGCCTCCGTGTCGCAGGGCTTGCCGTAGACGTGCACCGGCATTATGGCGGTGGTCTTGGGGGTTATGGCCGCCTCTATGCGGGCGGGGTCGAGGTTTCCGGTGGCGGGGTCGATGTCGACGAACACCGGCTTTATGCCGTTCCACCACAGCGAGTGGGTGGTGGCCACGAAGCTGTAAGGGGTCGTTATCACCTCTCCGGTGATCCTCAGCGCCTGCAAGGCTGTGATCAGGGGCAGCGTGCCGTTCGTGAACAGGCTCACATACGGGACCTTCAGGTATTCGGCCAGGGCGGCCTCGAGCCTCTTGTGGAAGGAGCCGTTGTTGGTTATCCACTTGCTGTCCCAAATCTCCTTGAGCAGCGCGTGGAACTCCTCAAGGTCAGGAAGCAGCGGAGATGTCACAGTGATGTTCTCCATAATCTGGAATGGTGTCCGGGCAAACGCCCGTGGTGTTTTATTTTCTGATGTTCCTTATTTCTTCGATTTCCGGGAAGCGGAATATCCAGGCCCCCCCGAGGTAGACGACCGCCCCGACGGCGGTGGAGCAGGCGAGCGACAATGCGCCGTTGCCCAAGGCGTTGGCCGTCAGTCTTGCAGCTACGAACATCGCTCCTGCCAGCAGCAGTGTCGGAAGCAGGTCGCGCAACTGCGCGATGATGCTCATCCCGAGGAACTTCCCGTTGTAATGGGTATTCCACACCAGCGACAGCAAGGAGCTGCAGACGCTACCCCAGCACATCGCCTCCAGCCCCATGGGGATGGTGACGCAGAGTATGGCGACGCCCTGTATCTTCTTTATGACCTCCAGCCTGAGAAACAGGTCGCTGCGCCCCTTGACAATGAGGTAGTTGAGGTTTATGGCGTGGATGGGATACCACATCATAGAGAAGACAATGATTGACAGCAGAGATGCCGCGTATATCCATCGAACTGTGTAAAGCACGTTGATTAAGGGATATGCCAACGCTCCTAATCCGAGGCAAAGAGGGAATATAACGAACGCCGCAAGCCTTATAGTGCGGCGGTAGCCGTGCTTTAGAGCCTCATTGTCGTCTTGTAACTTGCATAGAGTGGGATAGGTCACAGATTGTAGGATGCCAGTGGGAGTTGTGGCTGTCAGCTGTGTAAGACTGGACGCCCGGTTATAAAATGCGAGATCGGCGGATTTGTAAACTTTACCGATTGTTATTGCGTATATGTTGCTATATATGGTGTCTAATAATCTTGACCCGAGTATTTTTGATCCGAAACCGAAAAACTCCCGAAAACTTTCTTTTGAGAACACGAAAGATGGACGCCATTTTACTTTGAACCATACAATCATAGATGTGATTGTGGTAGATGCGAGACTCTGCAGTACGAGCGCCCAGACTTTGAAATCAAGATACGCAAACACAATGCCTATGCTTCCAGAAATAATGGCCCCACAAAGATTAAATTTTGTCAGCGCCTTGAAATTCATCTCTGCGTTGAGCAATGTGCGATGTACCCCAACCAGTGAGCCAATTACGAGCCTAATTGACGTGACTCTAAGAATAGGTGTTAATTCTGCCATCCCATAAAAATCTGCCACTAATGGTGCACATATAAATAGAATGCAGTAACAGATGATTGCAACTATGATGTTGAACCAATACACGGTACTGCAGTCCTCTTGTGTGCGGTCATTTTTACGGATTAGTGCAGTTGAGAATCCGGAGTCTATAAAAACTTCAGCAATGGCGGTAAACACAACAAGCATCGCAATCATACCGAATTGGTCTGGCATAATAAGTCTTGCGAGGATAATTGAGACCACCAAGGTAATGACTTGGTTGGCTCCTTGCTCAGCTATGCGCCATAATACACCGTTGACCGCTTTGCGCTTTAAAGATTGTTCTGCCATCAGTCTGTTTGGAAGGAAAACTGTTATCTATTAAGGGCAAATCTAAATATTGTAGTTCTGGAAATTAGTTTTGACACAAGTATGCAGAATCCGGGAATTGGGGGTAGACGTTCTATAGAAAAGAATAATGATGAATCAGCTTTACAGATAAGTAACCTCAACTAACTTTTCCAAGGGTGTACGAAGTATAGTTTTAATATGAATTCTAAATGGAATATGAACAATAGAGGGAGTATCCTTGCGGATAAATGGTTAGGTCGGTAGAGAGAGAGGAATTGCCATCGGTGTTGCCTGACGGCGTTACCGATGGCTTGGATTTCGTGCGCGTTTTTGTTTTTTATTGCCAACAGAATTTGATTAAGACCTAATATGGTGTATAGCCGACGTGTATATTTGCGGTCGGTGATATTGTATTTGCCAATCAGGTTGCTTGTCAATAGGAGCAGTGTGTTGGCTGCCTGTATGAGTTTTTCAGCCGGATGGTTCCGCTTGCTTAAGGATGTTGTTGCTGGAAGATGGATATATTGATATGAGGCATCAGATGTCAATATGATTGATTTGCATTTGGAGAGGTATTCCAAAACAAATATATGATCTTCATGATAGGATAAAGCTTGATTGAATCGAAGTTTGGCCGCATTGATATTGGAGCGACGAAATAACTTAGCAACCGGGAAGCCATTCTCGATTATGCGAAAATTCACAATGTTGTTTGTTCCCGGGTTCTCCAAATTTATAATTTGTCCTTCCGAATATGAGAATGCAGTAGTGGCTCGGTTTTCAGCCGGATACCTATGGGTCACGTCTGCATAGACTGCGTCATGATTCCCAATTAAGGAAATCATAGAAGACAGGTATGTCGGTTCTACATAGTCATCACCGTCAATGAATGATACATATTTCCCTTTTGCGTTGTCTAATCCTTTGTTTCGCGCCGCACTGACCCCCTTGTTTTGTTGATGAATGACAGATATTCTTGTATGCTTGTGTGCATATTCGTCACAAATTTTCCCGGATAAGTCGGGGCTGCCGTCATCAACAAGGATAAGTTCCCAGTTAGTGAAATCTTGATTGAGGACAGACTCGATAGTCTTTCCAATGACTGATTCCACATTATATACAGGAATTATTATGGAAATCTCAGGCACGGTCATTTATCCGGTGAGAGGGAGGAGGTGGGGAGGGAGAGGGTGATGGTGAGGAGGGAGGCCAGGGG
>CAMWVQ010000010.1 GCA_947177635.1 uncultured Porphyromonadaceae bacterium
GTAAAATTTTTAGAAGATTTTACTTGAAAAAACATTGAAATAAGATGACCGGTTAATATAAAATAATTTTGAACAGTTACTTATGAAATCATTAATCAACTTACATATGGACTTTCTGACTGATGAAAAGCTTGTGATTGTCGGCGCCGCCGGCATGATCGGTTCAAATATGGCCCAGACCGCGGCCATGATGCGTCTGACCCCCAACATCTGCCTTTACGACACCTATGCCCCCGGCCTCGAAGGTGTGGCCGAGGAAATCGCCCACTGCGGTTTCAAGGGGCTCAACCTCACTTTCACCTCCGACATCAAGGAGGCATTCACCGGCGCGAAGTATATCGTATCGTCGGGTGGCGCGGCCCGCAAGGCCGGAATGACCCGCGAGGACCTGCTGCGCGGCAACTCTGAAATCGCCGAACAGCTCGGCAAGGACATCAAGGCTTACTGTCCTGACGTCAAGCATGTGGTTGTGGTCTTCAACCCCGCCGACATCACCGGACTGGTGACCCTCATCTACTCCGGCCTGAAGCCATCGCAGGTTTCGACCCTGGCCGCCCTCGACTCCACCCGTCTGCGTTCCGAGCTGGCGAAGTATTTCCACATCCCCGCCGACAAGATTCAGAATTCCCGCACTTACGGCGGTCACGGCGAGCAGATGGCGGTATTCGCCTCCACAACGACTGTCGCCGGGCAGCCCCTGTCTGAAATCATCGGCACCGAGGCTCTTCCCCGCCAGGCCTGGGAGGAAATCCGCCAGCGTGTGGTGCAGGGCGGCAAGAATATCATCGACCTGCGTGGCCGCTCGTCGTTCCAGAGCCCTGCCTATCTCTCTATCGAGATGATTGCCGCAGCTATGGGTGGCCCATCATTCACCTGGCCCGTCGGCACTTACGTCAACAACGGGGAGTACAACCACATCATGATGGCCATGGAGACCACCGTCGACAAGAATGGCGTCACGGTAAATCCTGTAAAGGGAACTCCCGAGGAGCACAAGGAACTCGACCAGAGCTACCATCACCTTTGCAAGCTCCGCGACGAGGTGATTTCGCTGGGCATCATTCCTCCCATCTCCGACTGGTCGAAGATCAACCCCAACCTCTGACACTTCTCCTGACACCCATAACCCTATAAGAGATTCACCCCCGGAATCGCGATTCCGGGGGTGAATCTCTTATGTGGCTTCCCATAGGGAAGACGCTATGACACAACTCTTTGTGGCGGGAAAATGACCGCTCCGCGGGTGTGGCCCCGGATATTCCAGGCCGACGCCGCGGAGCGATGTCCCTACATATGATTATTCTGATTAAAAGTGTGTTTCAGGAAGGAGCCTGTTAATTTGTGTGTCTCAGTTCAACATTCACTATTATTATTGCAGTTTAGTTTCACTATTATAATTCAGTATAATGTGGTTTCTTTTGCGGGAATCAGCTGATGCCTTCGGCAAGCATAGCGCGGGCCACTTTCATGAACCCGGCGGTGTTGGCCCCCTTGACATAGTTGATGTAGCCGTCAGCCTCCTTTCCGTATGCCTCACACTGGGTGTGGATGTCCTTCATGATGGAGCGTAGCTTGTCATCGACCTCTTGCGCCGTCCAGGAGAGCATCTGGGCGTTCTGGGCCATCTCCAGTCCGGAGACTGAGACGCCCCCTGCGTTGGCGGCCTTTCCGGGGGCATAGAGGATGCGGGCCTTGAGGAACTCGTGGACGGCCTCGCGGGTGGAGGGCATGTTGGCCCCTTCGCTGACGGCTATGCAGCCTTGCGCGAGGAGCGCGCGGGCGTCGTCGCCGTCGATTTCGTTCTGGGTGGCGGAGGGCATCGCGATGTCACATCTGACGTGCTTCCAGGGGCGTTCGCCGGGGAAGTAGAGGCATCCCTCGGTCTCGTCGGCGAATTCCCGGATACGGCCACGATAGGCCATCTTGAGTTCGAATATGCGGTCAAACTGTTCGGCGGTCATTCCGTCGGGGAGGTAGATTGAGCCGTCGGAATCGCTCATCGACACCGGCACAGCTCCCAGTTCGAGCAGTTTCTTTGCCGTGTAGAGGGCCACGTTGCCCGAGCCGGAGATGGCCACCCGTTTCCCTTTGAGGTCTATACCTTTGGTGGCGAGCATGTTGAGCAGGAAGTAGACATTGCCGTATCCGGTTGCCTCGGGACGCATCAGCGAGCCGCCGAAGTCCATCCCCTTGCCGGTGAATGTGCCGGTGAACTCGCGTGTCATCTTCTTGTACCAGCCATACATATAGCCTACCTCACGGCCTCCGACGCCGATGTCGCCGGCGGGCACGTCGGTGTTGGGGCCGAGGTTGCGGTAAAGTTCGGTTATGAACGCCTGGCAGAACCGCATCACCTCCATGTCGCTTTTGCCTCTGGGGGAGAAGTCAGAGCCACCCTTCGCGCCCCCCATGGCCAGGGTGGTCAGGGAGTTCTTGAATGTCTGCTCGAAGGCGAGGAACTTCAGAATCGAGAGGTTGACCGAGGAGTGGAAACGGATGCCACCCTTGTATGGGCCGATGGCGTTGTTGTGCTGCACACGGTATCCCATGTTGTTCTGCACTCGGCCTTTGTCGTCGACCCAGCTCACCCTGAAGGAAACCACGCGGTCGGGCATGCAGAGACGTTCCATTAGGTTGTAGCGCTCGAACGCGGGATACTCGTTGTAGATGTCCTCGATGGAGGTCACGACCTCTTCAACGGCTTGTAGATACTCGGGTTCGTTGGGAAATCGTCGGCCGAGGTCGGCCATCAGTTCTGAAGCTTTCATTTGTAGCCTTGAAATTGTATGGTGTTGTATCTTCCGGTTGGCGTTATGTCATTTTGCCAACACTCATCCTAAAACGGTGGCAAAATTACAATAAATTTACGAAATCACCAAACAAACATCCAAAATATTCGCTGGTTGATGTGCAAAAGCAGCCGACACAGGGGCTTGGTGGCGTCCTGTGTCGGCTGCTTATGGAGTGTCGGATGTTGTTGTGGGTTAAGCTCTGCCGCGGTCAGACGGCGTCATTTGTGAGTGTGGCTCAGAAACCCAGCAGGTCGGCCATCGAGCTGAGTCCGCGGGAATGGTTGGCGGCCATCCATTCGGCGGCTTTCACGGCCCCGAAGGCGAAACCTTCGCGTGAGAAAGCGCGGTGCTCGACGGTGATGGCGTCGACCGGCGACGTCCAGGTTACGATGTGGGTGCCCGGCACCTCCCCCTCGCGTTCGTGGTTGATGAGCAGCGCGGCGGGGTCTTCGGCGGCCTCGGCGGGGTCTTCGGTCCAGTGTGAGATGGTGGAGGATGCGTCAATCAGGGTCTCGGCCGTGGATACGGCAGTGCCCGAGGGGTGGTCGAGCTTGTGGATGTGGTGGATTTCCTTCATCTCGGGGCGGTATTCGGGGTACCCGTCGATGAGGGCGGTCGCCTCCGAGATTATCTTCTTGAAGAGGGCGACACCAATCGAGAAGTTGGAGGTCCAGAAAAGACCCTGCGGGGCGTTTTCAAGCATCTCCTTCACCTCGTCGAGACGGTCGAGCCACGCTGTCGTGCCTGATACCAGCGGGATGCCGGCGCTGATTACGCGGCGGAAATTGTCGACGGCGGTCGAGGGGGTGGTGAACTCAATGGCGACATCTGCCGAGAGGAATGCGGGGGATGAGAACTTCTCCTCCTCCCCGGCGTCGATGACGCAGACTATCTCGTGGCGGCGCGAAAGGGCTATCTTTTCCACGGCGTGGCCCATCTTGCCGTAGCCAATCAGTGCGATTTTCATTGCTGCGGGATTAATCTGAATTACGTTTCAGTTCTTTCTTTACCACACGGGGGATGGCGATGGTGGTGAAAATCAGCAGCGCGCCCCCGGCGAGGGTGAAGGCCCAGACGTCGCGCATCGTGTCGGCGCCCCAGAAGAGGAAGAAGGCCGCCACGCAGAAAAACACCGCGCTCCACGACTCGATGCGGTAGAGCCGCTTGATGCGCGGATGGGTGCCGGTGTAGGGTGAGAAGAGCTTCCCAACCAGGAAGCATAGCGCGCCGGCGGCGTAGACATATTTCCACCATCCGGCTATCTCTGAGCCATATTTGATGGCCAGGATAGGCATCAGTGTGCCGACGGCGATGGTCAGCAGGCCGATGGTGGCGAGGATTACCATCGGAGTGGACGGGGCTTTCCCCTGGAGCTCTTCCATGGTGTATCGGGGTTGTGTGGGGTTTTTCTTGCTCATGGGGATTATTCGATTACGTAAACATCCTCGTTGGGACGCTGCATGTGGTATTGCTCGCGGACTATGCGCTCGAGCTCCTCGGGGTTGGAGGAGAGGGAGGCGTTCAGTCGGTGGTAGTAAAGCATCGTGTCGTTGTTCTCCTTTATCTCCGCCTCCAGTCGGTCTATCTCCTCCTGGTACTCCATGCTCTTGAAATAGGAGTTCTCGTTGAAGAACAGCACGAACACGATGTATGCCACGGCTATCAGCAGCGGCAGGGTGATGTAACGCCTGGTCCATCTCCAGGCCCCGGAGAGAAAATCTTTCATCATGGATACAAAGTTAATACTTTTTTCGCTAACCCTTCACCTCACGCGCCCCCAATATTTCACGCATCCCGGCGAAAAGGTCTCACGCAGATTAATTTTAGGAAGGGTCTCACGCAGATTACGCAGATACGCAGATTAATCGCAGATAATAAAGGAAGGTCTCACAGATTTCACAGATTACACAGATAGCCATCCGGATGGAATGTTATTGGATTTCCATCCGGATGGCTATCTGTGTAATCTGTGAAATCTGTGAGACCCTCCTTTAATATGAGACCCTCCTTTAATATGAGGCCCTCCTTTATATCTGAGAGTATATCTTTAAAATAATCTGCGGATAATCTGCGTATCTGCGTTATCTGCGTGAGATATTCCCACGAGTAATCGGGTAATCTGGTTGTGAATAGGGGTGAGCCGGGGATTATTCCTCGGTGTCTTCCTCCTTCATGTTGTGGAATACCTGGGTGACGTCGTCATCCTCCTCAAGCTTCTCCAGGAGCTTCTCGATGCCTTCGCGCTGCTCGGCGGTGAGTTCCTTGACGTCGTTGGGGATGCGTACAAACTCGGTGGAGAGGATTTCGTAGCCGTTCTCCTCAAGGTATTTCTGGATGTTGGCGTAATCCTCGAACGCGCCGGTCAGCACGATTGCGCCCTCTTCGTCGGCTTCGAGTTCCTCCACGCCGCAGTCGATGAGTTCCAGTTCGAGGTCTTCAAGCGACACTTCGGGCTTGCCCTGGATTTTGAGGACGGCCTTGTGGTCGAAGAGGAATGTCAGCGAGCCCTGTGTGCCGAGGCTGCCGCCATGCTTTGTGAAGTATGAGCGGACGTTGGCCACGGTGCGGGTGTTGTTGTCGGTTGCCGCTTCGACGAAGATGGCGATTCCGTGGGGGCCGTATCCCTCGTAGGTCAGCTCCTTGTAGTCTTTGGCGTCCTTGTCGGTAGCCTTCTTGATGGCGCGCTCGACGGTGTCTTTGGGCATGTTCTCGGCGCGGGCGTTCTGCATGAGGGCACGCAGGCGGGGGTTGTTGGCGGGGTCAGGGCCGGAAGCCTTCACGGCGATGGTGATTTCCTTTCCTATGCGTGTAAATGTTTTCGACATGTTGCCCCAGCGTTTGAGCTTGCGGGCCTTGCGGTATTCAAATGCTCTTCCCATTTGTGGTTTTTATCTTGATGCGCCGTGACGGCGATTATTGATTGATTATGGTCGGTTGATTATCGAAGTTCGGCGCCGAGGTTTTTCTTCAGGGCGTCGATTATGCGGTTCATGGAGTTGTCGATCTGTTTGTCCTGGAGGGTCTTCTCGAAATCCTGGAGGGTCATCGAGATGGCGTAGCTCTTCTTCCCGGCGGGGAGGTTTTTCCCCTCGTAGACGTCAAACAGCTCGATGTCGCGCAGCAGCTTGCGTTCGGCCTGGCGGACGGTCTCCTCGATTTTCGCCATGGTAACCGAGGTGTCGACCAGCAGGGCGAGGTCGCGCTTGACGGGCTGGGTCTTGGGCAGGGGGGTGAACTCCACCTTGGTCTTGACCGACATCCTGACCAGTTCGCCCCATTCCAGTTCGGCGTAGACCACCTCCTGCTTGATGTCGGCGGCTGCCAGCAGCTTGCGGGAGAGGATGCCGAGATGGCCCAGCAGCTTGCCCGAACGGGTCTTCACGGCCTGGGCGGCGGCGAAGATGTCGGGGGTCGAGGCCGCGTCGAGGGTTTCGAGGCGGATGTTGTCGTTGGCCAGGCCGAGACGGGCCAGTATGTTGGCCACGCAGGCCTTGAGGTCGAAGTATGTGGCTCCCTCGGCCTGTCGCGACCAGTTGGCGCGGCGCAGGTTTCCGGTGAGCCAGAGTCCCAGGCGGCTCTTCTCGCTGAAGGGGGCGAGGGGCGCGTCGGCTGTCGACTCGGCGGCGGGGTTGAGGAAGTAGACCTGTCCGAACTCATACATCGCCAGGTCGGCGCTGCGGCGGTTGACATTGTGGGCGATTGACTCCAGGCCTCCGAAGAGGAGTGTCTGGCGCATCACGTCGAGGTCGGTGCTCAGGGGGTTGAGGAGCTTCACGCAATTGGCCAGGGGATAGCTCCCGAGTTCGGCGTAATAGCTCTCGGCGGTCAGGGAGTTGTTGAGTATCTCGTTGAAGCCGAGGGCTGTCAGCTGCTCTGATATGAGGCGGCGCAGGTCGTCGGCCTGGTCGGGGAGGCTCTTGAACTGCAGAGAGGAGTGGACGGTCGTGGAGTATTCCACGTTGTTGTAGCCGTAGACGCGCAGCACCTCCTCCACGACGTCGCAGGGACGCCGCACGTCGAAGCGGTAGGTCGGCACCTCCAGCGACGCCGTGGCTGCTTTGGCCTCTTCGGCCACAGGCTGTCCGTCGGCGTCGGCCATCGCCGCCACCTTGATTTCGAGCGAGCCAAGGATGGAGTTGATTTCGGCGTTTGTGATTTCCTTGCCGACGAGTCCGCGCAGGTAGCCGTATGACAGCTCCACGGGGAAACTTTCGACCGGGGCCGGGTAGATGTCGACCATCGGGCCGGTGATTTCACCTCCGGCCAGCTCCTTGACCATCAGGGCGGCCAGCTTGAGGCAGTAGATGGTGGCGTTGATGTCGCATCCGCGCTCGTAGCGGAATGACGCGTCGGTCGACAGGCTGTGGCGACGGGCTGTCTTGCGCACACGGGTGGGATTGAAGCATGCGCTTTCGAGGAAGATGTCGGTGGTCTGCTCGGTGACACCCGAGTCGAGGCCGCCGAAGACTCCGGCGATACACATGGGCTTTTCGGCGTCGCATATCATCAGGTCTGCCGGGTCAAGCTCGCGCTCCACACCGTCGAGGGTGGTGAACTTGGTGGCGGAGGGGCATGTCCTGACCACTATCTTCTCCCCCTTGATTTTGGCGAGGTCGAAACAGTGGAGGGGCTGGCCCATTCCGTGAAGTATGTAGTTGGTGATGTCGACGACATTGTTGATGGGGTGCATTCCGATGGCGGTCAGCTTGTCGCGGAGCCACTGGGGGGACTCGGCGACCTTGACGCCGCGGATGGTGACTCCGGAGTAGCGGGGCGCGCCCTGGAGGTCTTCAACCTCCACGGTGACACCCCCCTCGGGCTTGTCGAGGGCGAAGCCCTCTACCGAGGGGCGGCGCAGGTTGCCCTCCTTGAGATGGCGGGTAAGGTAGGCGTTGAGGTCGCGGGCCACGCCGTAGTGGCTGGCGCCGTCGATGCGGTTGGGGGTCAGGTCCACCTCCAGCACATAGTCTGAGGTGAGGCCGAAGAACTCTGCCGCCGGGGTGCCGGGGGCTACCTCGCGGTCGATTACGATGATGCCGTCGTGGGCCTCCCCGACGCCGATTTCATCCTCGGCGCAGATCATTCCCAGCGACTCCACGCCGCGAATCTTTGATTTCTTTATCTGGAAACCGTTCTCCTCCCCGGTGGGGTAGAGGGTGGCTCCGACAGTGGCCACCACCACGGTCTGTCCGGCGGCTACATTGGGCGCGCCGCATACAATCTGCACCGGGGCCTCGCCGCCGAGGTCTACCGTCGTGATGTGCAGATGGTCGCTGTTGGGATGCTCCTCGCAGGTGAGGACCTTGCCGATGACTATCCCGCGGAGTCCGCCGCGTACAGACTCGACTTCCTCGAAGGCGTCACACTCCAGACCCAGCGATGTCAGGGCCTGGGTCAGCTCGGCCGGAGAGAGGTCGAAGTCGATATATTCTTTTAACCAGTTGTAAGAAATATTCATGGTCGGAATTGACAATAATAAGCGCAAAGTTACGCAAATCCCCCCAAACCACCAAAAAAGAGTGAGATAATGCCCCCGGGTATCCCGCCGGCTATTCCGCTTGCGAGGTTTCACGGGTCTTATCCTTTCCGGCCGTGGCGGTTTTGGTTGTCACATCCGATAAATGCCGATGAAAAATATGCGTGAAGATTGTATTAATATTTTGAATTTTGTGAAAAAAAGTATAACTTTGTGGAGCGTTGATATTTTAATCAATATCGTTTTTGTGCTTCGGTTTGTATCTTTCACAATTACTCCGCCAAAAACTCCATCGTGTTATACTCATAATCATTATCTATTTCAAATAATCACAGTCTCTTGCGGAAATCTCTCAAATCTTCAAGCGGCGATTTTACTATTAAAACATAAATAACTTTTTATGAAGAAAATCCTTATTGCAGCCGTAGGCGCTACTCTGGCGTTTCCGGCTGTGGCGCAGACCGGACGTGTCGACGCCACTCACCAAGGAGCCAATCTCTTCCCGTTCGCTCCCAAGGCCCGGGCCGAGCAGACCCATTCGCGGCTATTCACTCCCGCCATCACCGATTTCCAGGACAATGACGGTAGCAACATCAGTGTAGGTGCATTCAGAAGCCTTGCCCAGAACGCACTCCCCTCCGCCGCTCTGGTCGGTTATCTTGACGGCCCGAATAACCAGACCTGGTATTACACGGGAGACTATACCTACACCGATAACCAGATTTCAGGTTTCCGTTTCGACTTCTACGACGCCACATTTTCTAAAATCGGCTCGGTGGCCGACAACATCGAGCTCCAGGAGGATGAGACCCGTGTGGCGCAGGTCAGCGTCGGACCGGCAATCACCAAGAAGTTCTTCAACTATGACAACAATTACGAGGTGATGATCGATGTGGTGACAAACACCACCGCGTATGTCAACAATTACCGCACCAGCGTTTATTCAATCACAGACCTCGCCGAAGGGGCCAACTCAGACTGCATACAGACCCTTGACGGATATTATGTTTCGGCCATAAACACCGCCCAGGATGCCTGGAGCGAGAACTTCTATATAACATTCCTCACCGAGGATGACACGGAGACCCCCTATGTCGGCGATGTCATTAATGTGATGGATTATCATTTCGTCACTTATAAGAAAGCCGGATATTCGGGCGGTGTCTCCCCGGTGCTCGACCTCCGCGTTCCGGGTGTGGCCATGGCCGGTGCGGATGCCATCCCCTTCCTGGCCACCCAGAAAAACGGTGTCCCGTATTTCTCTGTCAACCGCCTCAAATACAGCTGGTATCTTGACCCGTATGACTATAACGTGGACACCCCCACTCCTGATAATGAGCTGATTGTCGAAATCTATGCCCCGGCAAGCTCTTACGCGTCCACGATAGACCATTACAGCACCACCCGCATCCCCCTCGACGCCACCGACGACAACCTCTGTTTCCTCTATGTCGGCACATTCATGTATGACGGCGACATCGATATGTCACGCAACGACGACGGCACTCCGCTGCTCTACGTGACCCGCGCCCATTCTCAGCAGGGCGGCGACGAATACCTCTATGACTACGAGGCCTGGGACGGAGCCAAGAAGGGTGAGGATGCTACCGCAACCAAGAAATATGACATCACACAAGGCACGGAAGGCGGCTATTTCATGGCCGACATCCCCGGCCATGCCCCTCAGGTGATGTTCATCCACAACAGCGGCGACGAGTACACCTTCCAGTTCGTCAACATCCTCGACGGCACAGTGGAAAACACTATCCCCTATGCATTCAACGAGGGCAGCTCACTCTACAATATGAACACCCTTGTCAACCGTATCCCCTCGGGAGATTCATACCTCTACACCGTGCCCCAGAGCAAGGGATTCTCGGATGACAACGGCGACTGCCACGTCTACATGGTGTTCGCATCCCCTGAAGGAGATGTTGTCAAGGTAGATGACATCAACATGGGCCAGCGTATCGACTACGCCACCATCTATTCCGCCGTAGACGCGTTCAACCCCTACCTCTTCAACCTCGACGCCGACCACGAGTACATGGTGCTCCTGAAACGCCGTTTCGAGACCGGTTCAGGCAACCAGGAGGAGTTCTCGGTAATAAGCTCCAACCCCGAGAAGGGCACCCTGCTCAATCTCGGTCCGGACGACGAGAAGGGATTCCTGACTTCCGTGTCGCTGGTAAACCCCGAGGGAGAGAATCCCAAGCTCGCCGTGATATATGTCAACCGTATCCCCGGCAACTGGCAGTACACCACAACCTACTATGACCTTCCGCTGACCCTTTTCGAGGTCGGTGACGGCTCTGCCGAGAATCCCTACGAGATCTCCACTGTCGGAGGCCTGATGCAGATCAAGTCTGCTCCCTCCGCTTGCTTCGCGGTTGTGGCCGACATCGACGCCAACGGCACAACCGTCAGCCCCACCAATTTCAACTTCACCGGAAACATCGACGGCCGCGGCCACCTCATCAGCAACCTCACCCTGGAAGGGAGGGCGCTGCTTCCCACCGTCAAAGGTGACGCATCTGAGGATGGTGTCCCCACCAAGGGTATCGTGAAGGACCTGAAATTCTATAACGTCACCTTCAACACAACCATCGACACCCAGGGTCTGATCGCCGGCCAGCTCGCGTCAGGTATGGTGACCAACGTCCATGTCTACAACTCCACCATCAACTCCACCGGCGATGTTGGCGGTCTGGTCGGCTCGGCGGTTTCATACAGCTCAGTCAACGGGTGTTCCTTCAACGGTGAAATCTCCTCTCCCGACAACAGCGTCGGCGGCATCCTCTGCTCCACATTCACCAGCTCCTCCGTCTCGGCGTGTGCCTTCTCCGGAACCATCACCGGCGGCTCTGAGGTAGGCGGCATCCTCGGCTCAACGAGCGCAAACGGCAAGGGTGTGTCAAACTGCCACGTCAAGGCTGACATCACCGGCAAGAACACCATCGGCGGCATCGTCGGCACAGCCGCTTCTGTGCCTTACACCAACAACCATGTCGAAGGCACACTGACCGCCACCGAGAACCTCCGCTGGGGTGGTGGCGCCAAAGTAGGCGGTATCGCCGGAGAATATCCCAGCTTCGTAGCCGAAGAGGAAGGCGCAGAGGTTACCCCTGTCATCCACGGCAACTTCATCAACCTCACCTCCATCACCGCCCCCGAGGCTGTGGAGGGAGCTTATCCCGCCCAGAACAACACTGTTCACCGTGTGGTTGGCTACACCCGCGCAAACCACGCCGAGGAGGTTGATTATGACCCCACCACCTGGGAGCCCATCTACGGTGATCCTTTACCCGCAGACCGGAGCATCCGCAACAACTACGTCATCTCAACCCTCCCCGTGGTAGAGAGCGCGATTGCCGATGACCCCGACACCACCGAAGGTAAGTCTGTCGACCCCTCCGAGCTTGGCCGCGACTTCTTCGAAGAGCAGCTTGGCTTCCCCTACGGATATGACGTCGAGTCACCCTGGGCTCTCACTTCCGCAGCCTCCCCCTCGCTCTATTTTGAGGGCTTGCTCCTGATTGTCAATCCCCAGTCTGCTTCGGTGGAGATTGGTGAAGAGGTGGCAGTGAACGTGACAATCCATGGCGTGGAAATCTCCGAAAGCCTCTTCGGTGACTTCACCTGCAACTATGACGAGTCGATAATCGAGATGACCGACATGTTCCTTTCCGACGACGGCCTCCTGCTGACCGTCAAGGGGCTCGCAGCCGGTGAGACTGACTTCACCGTGGGCATCCAGGGACAGACCGTCAAGTGTCATATCACGGTGCTTCCCCAGAGCGGTGTCGCACAGGTTGTGGCCGCCCAGACCGCAGCCCTCACATTCGACGGCCGCGCCCTCAACGCCGAAGGCTCCTCGATCGAGGTCTACAACGTGTCCGGCGTGAAGGTGCTCACTGGAAACGACACCGTTGACACCGGCAGCCTTGTAGGCGGCATCTATATCGGTGTGGCCCGGAATGCCTCTGGCAGCTCGACCCTCAAGTTCTTCGTCAAATAACATCTGACATATTCACATCCAGGGCAGGGTGTGCCGGCTATACCGGCGCATCCTGCCTTTGTTTTGGCGCGATACCAGCAACAGCCGCTCTTGACGTTCTGGCCGGGATGGAATCGTCAAGACAGACAAGAAGACCCCGGGAATGGCGTGGGATGGCCTGTGGAAGGCATCCTTGCGTCATTCCCGGGGTCTCCTTGTCTGTTTGTCCAGGGACCGTCAGCGGGCAATCTCAGCCTGCTCGGAGTTGAGCGGGCGGTCGCCCTGCGAGGAGTCCTTGATGCAGAGATACCAGTTGCCCAGGTAGCGGACAGGCTTGAAATACCAGTTGGTGGTGAAGCGGTCGCTGACCGTCACCTTACATCTGACCTCGTTTGATTCGGGGGTGTCGAAAACGAATTCCGCGATTTCGAATCCGGTGACTGGCATCGAGAGCATGCGGTCGATTTCAGAGAGCTGCTCCTCCGTCAGGGGGTAAGGCTCGCGGTCGGGGTCGTCGTAATCAACGGTGTAGAGCATCGAGGCGGCTGATTTGGTGTCGCGCTCGACGATGCGGTTCATAAAGTCATTCACGAGGCCGACGGTGATGGTGGTGTCCTGGCTGGTGAGCACCATCCGGTTCTCCTCCGGGGAGGGGTTGGCGGGGATTCCCCCCTTGTTTCCCCCGCATCCGGTGAGGATTGCGGCTGCCAGGGCCACCCCCGGCAATATAACTGATAAAGATTTCATATGCTTCAAAAAAGAAGGACAGGGACGTATCTGATACGCCCCTGCCCCATTGATTTATTGAATTAACAAGGGGATGTCATTCATTACTGACCGATGGTGGGATCGATCTTGACGGTGAGGAAGCACTCAACATAGCCCCACTTGTACTTGACTACGAAGGGAACGCGGATGTTGAAGGCGTAACCCAGCACGTTACCTGCGTTGCGGTAGGTGAGTGTGCCGATGCTGGTCAGCGAGATGGGATTGGCCTTGGTGTAGGTCAGCTTGATGTTGGGAAGGATGCTGTTGAGCTTGGTGGAATTGAGGTTTCCGCCGTTGAGGTCGGTGGTGACATACATGGTGATGTCATCAGCGGTAGCTTCCTTCACGGTACCGTTGACGGGATCGAGTTCGCCGACAACCACACCCTCGACACCGTAGTAGTTGAGGTACTTGTTGGCGTCAGTGAAGGCGATGTTACGCCAGTCCTTGAAGCTGATGTAGTTTGCAACCTGCATCGAGGAACCGTTGTCGACACCATCCTTGAGGACGGGCGAGCCCTTCATCTCCACGGTCACGGGACGGAGGAAGCGGACATTGTATTTCTCGTTGCTGAGGGTGAGCTTCTTGTCGCAGCCGTTCACGGCGGAGATGCCGATGGTGGCCGAGAGGGTCTCACCTTCTGCGAGCTGCTGCGCGCCGCGGAAGTTGAGAATATCCTTGGCGAAGACGCCTTCCTGGTATGTGATGGTGTAGAGGCTGTTGTCGATCAGGGCGATAGTCTCGGTCTTGGCGCCGAGGGTAGCCTTGAGGGCGGTGCCGTCAGCCACGAGGGTGTACTGGGCGCCTGACATACCCTTGACAACCTTGGGAGCGTTCTCGACGGGGATGAACGCGAAGGCGGTCTTGGTGGTCACATAGTCGGGATAGGTGGTGGCGTCGAGGCCGCTCATGCCAACCTTGTTGCCCACGAAGGGATAGAGGATGTTGTTGGTGAATGTGCAGGCGGCCGCGGTCAGGTTGTTGTTGGGAACAGCCACGTTGAGGTGGGTTTCCTGCTTGAGTCCGCCGTTGGCGGCAGAAGTCGGGGAGTTGTAGGTGAACCACAGCTCGGCGATCTTGCTGTTGTCATCGACAGAAGCGGTCGGGTCTACATTCAGGGGAGAGGGGGTCCAGGTCAGGTTGATGGTGACGTGGTTGCGGGCGAATGCGGTGCCGGGCTTGCCGTCGTAAACGATGGTCACGCTCATCTGCTTGGGCTTGGTGGAGCCGGTGAAGTAGTTGAACACGTCGTTGGCGCCGATTGTCCATGCCACAACCTCTGTACCCTGGGGCAGGGTGGGATCGGGAAGCTTGGTCACCACACCATACTTGACGGTGGCGTTGGAGATGCTGTTGTCAGCAGCCACGTTCACCTGCTGGGCGATACCTGCGGTGGCGTTCTCCATGCGGAGTGAGTAGTTCTTCTCGAAGGTAGCCTTTGACATGTTGAGCTGGGCGAGAATCTGCTCTTCGATCTGCGACCAGGTCAGCTTGAAGGTCTGGTCGGCGGTGGAGCAGCTTACGGTGTAGCCCTTGCCGAATCCGAAGTTTACGGGGGTGATGGCATCTTCGGGAGCAACTGCGCCGGGTTCAACGATTTCGAGCTTCACGTAAGCGACAGCTGCCACGGGGCGGCTGGCGGTGACGGTGTCGACGAGGCAGACACGTACCAGCGGCATACGGCCGAGGGTAGCCTTGTTCTGCTCTGCGCCCCAAGCCTGTGCGTGGCCGTCCTTGGGCATCTGAGCGCGAACGATGGCGTTGTTGGCGGGGTTGAGGGCAGCGTGGGCAGACTGCGAGGTGTTGTTGTTACCGTCGGTGTAACCAACCAGGGCATACTCATACTTGAAGCCGTACTCGTTGACGGGCTTGGCCCAGGCAACGTGGTTGCCCTTGGAGTTGGTGTAGTCGGCCTGGATGTACTTGGAGATGTCGAGACCCTCCTTGTTGTTCCAAGCGATCTGCAGGGCGGGCTCTGCGTCGATGGCCTCGGCGGCGGTGGTGTACCAGTGGTTGGGCTTGGCCGGGTTGTTGAGGACCACGCCGGAAGCGTTGGCGGGCACAGCCAGGTCGATGTCGGTGTAGTAGGAAGCCTTGACAGCGGCGAAGTCAGAAGTGATCACGGTGTCGGTGGCGGCAGCCTTCTCGTTGAGACGGGCCTGGAGAGCCAGCACGGTAACCATCTCATCCTCGGCTATGGCCTTGATGTCACCCTGGAGGTTGGCCTTCACGGTGAGGATGCCGTCCTTGGCGGAGCGGTCGAAAATCTTGGCGGTCACGGAGGAAGCGCTGCGGGCATATTCGAGGTCTTCGGTGATGAAGCTGAGGTCGAAGATGTTGTCGATGTTGGCGCTGGAGGGGTTGAGGTAGTAGTTGGCCACCAGTGCGGGAGTCATGCTGACTTCGCTGCCGGCGGTGGGCTTGTCATTGCCGAAGTTGCCGTCGGCGTTGACCTTGACAACCTTGAGGGCGTTGAACTTGAAGGTGGCGGCGTCCATGGCCTCGATGCCCTGGTAGTAGAAGTCGGGCTTGAAGACGAGGCTGCGGAGCGCGCCGGTCTTGGCCAGCACGATGACACCCTCAGAGCCTTCCACGCCGTAGAGGAACACGTCGTTGGCTGTCACGACGGCAGTCACGTGGTCGTTGGCGGTGGCGTATGAGACGGCGTTCTTCTGCTTGAGGATGTATTCACCCTTGGCAGCGTCCCAGGTATAGAGGTCGAAGTAACCTTCGGCGTTGGGCTTGTAGAAGTCGCCGGGGTTTCCGGTGGCTCCGGGCTTGCCGTCTTCACCGGGCTTGCCCTGCTCGCCCACAGCCTTGTAGTTGGTGCGGACACCGTTCTCACACCAGTAGCCGTCGGCGTCGATTGTCCAGACAGAAGCGTCCTTGCCGTTCTCGCCGTTCTTGATAGTATAATCCTGAGTCTTGCCGTTGACCTCTACAGTGATGACAATGCCTTTGCCATCGGCAGTAGGAGCGACAGACTTAATCACACCACCCTGAGAAACCTGCTGCGAAATGTTGTCAATCGCAGACTTGTTCTCTGCAACTTCTTTGTTGAGGCGGTCGATATCGTCGTCGTAGTCCTTACAGGAAGTGAACGCGACAGGCATCGAGCCACACACAACTGAAAGAAGTGCGATTTTCAATAAACCTTTGTTCATAAAACTTTTTATAAAATTATTAATGTGGATAGATGTTTTTTGTGAATGCGTCCGTCCTGATACAGGCCGGCGAATTTATATCAGGACAAAGTTACGGTAAAAGTTTTTGACGTAACTTGCTGATATGTAGTATAGTTGACACGTTACTGTTGCGAACTTCGCCTCTTCTGGATGTTGTCAGACAGCATAAGGAAAAAATCTTTGTTCAGCACCAGGGAAATGCGGGTGAGAAGTGAAGTGTCGATACTGTTTTTCTGGAAAAGACGGTAGACGTTAGACCTGTCGATACACAGTTTGCGGGCAAACCACGAAACGGAGCGTTCCTGGGCTGTGAGTTCCTCTTTGATAAGCTGTCCGATGGGTTCCATTAAATGATGGTTTATTTATTAGGTTTTGTATAAGAAGAAGTTGATAGTTCTTAGGGGAAAAGTGTGTAAGGTTCAATTAGGTTCGGCGATGCAAAGTTACGACATAGATGTCTGGTTTAAAGTGCCTCAGCGTTGCGACTAATATTACTAAACCGTTGCGAATCGCGCATAACACGGCTGTTTCGGAGCGAAAAACGCCCCGAAACCGTCGGATATATGATAATATGGTTGTGTTTTCGGCAGTCTGCCGCCTCACGGCGACACGGCTCCGCGCGGGGTCAGAGTTTCAGCCCCCAGGATGCGCGGTCGAGGTTGCGGTAGGAGACAGCCTCCCGCATGTGGGCGGCGGTGACCTCGGGAGAAGCGTCAAGGTCGGCGATGGTGCGCGCCACTTTCAGAATCCGGTCGTAGGCGCGGGCCGACATGTCGAAGCGGGTCATCGTCTGTTCGAGGATTCTCATCGCCTCAGGGTCGGGAGTGGCCCAGCGGGCAATCATCCGCGAGTTCATCTGTGCGTTGCAGTGTATGCCGGGGGAGTCCTTGTATCGCTCCTGCTGGATTGCGCGGGCGGCGATGACGCGGCGGCGGATCTCAGCCGAGCTTTCCCCCCGGGGCGCGCCCTGCAGCTCCTGGAAGGGGACGGGCTGTATCTCTACCTGCAGGTCTATGCGGTCGAGCATGGGGCCTGAGATGCGTCCCAGGTAGCGTTGCACCTGCGAGGGGGTGCAGGTGCATTCCTTCGTCGGGTGGGTGTAGTAGCCGCAGGGGCAGGGGTTCATCGAGGCCACCAGCATGAAGCTCGCCGGGTATTGCAGGGTGTATTTGGCGCGGGAGACGGTGATGGTGCGGTCTTCGAGGGGCTGGCGCATCACCTCCAGGGCCGTGCGGCTGAATTCCGGGAACTCGTCGAGGAAGAGGATGCCGTTGTGGGCCAGGGAAATCTCGCCGGGCATGGGGTTTGCTCCGCCGCCGACCAGGGCCACGTTGGAGATGGTGTGGTGAGGGGCGCGGAACGGCCTGTGGCTCATCAGCCGCGAGCCGCCTTTGAGGTTGCCCGCGACAGAGTGGATTTTGGTGGTTTCAAGGGCCTCGTGGAGGTCGAGAGGGGGGAGTATCGACGGCAGGCGTTTTGCCATCATAGATTTGCCCGAGCCGGGAGGGCCGACAAGGAGGATGTTGTGGCCTCCGGCACACGCCACCTCGAAGGCGCGTTTGACGCTGTCCTGCCCCTTGACCTCCGAGAAGTCGAATGGGAACTCCTCGATTGCCTTGCCGAACTCGCCACGGGTGTCGACCTCCGTGGGCGGTATGGGGGAGTGGCCTGAAAGGTGGTCGATGACCTCGCGCAGCGACGCCGCGCCGTGGACCGAGAGGTTGTTGACCACCGCCGCCTCCGTGGCGTTGGCGGCCGGGAGGATGAATCCCTTCAGCCCCATCTTGCGGGCGAGTATGGCCATCGGCAGAACCCCCTTTATCGGCAGCAGCGAGCCGTCGAGCGACAGTTCCCCCATTATCATGTATTCCCCGAGGGTCTCGGCCGGGAGTTTCTTGTCGGCGGCGAGGATGCCCACGGCCAGCGGCAGGTCGTAGGCGGCCCCCTCCTTCCTGACCTCGGCCGGGGCCATGTTAACCAGTATCTTGCGGCGCGGGAAGTCGAGCCCGCTGTGGCTGACGGCCGACTCCACTCTCTGGATGCTCTCTTTCACCGCCTTGTCGGGCATCCCGACGAGGGTGATGGAGAATCCCGGCTCTACCAGGGCCTCGATTGATATTTTGATGGCGTCGATTCCTTGCAGGGCCGCGCCGCAGACTTTAGCGAGCATTGTGTGGAATGAGGTTTTGGGGATTGCGGGTTATGAGGCGGGGAGAGACTTGCGCAGACGACCGTAGGCGGCGCGTGTGGCCGAGACGGAGGGGCTGCGGTGGAGCAGACGTCCGGCCGAATCGGTGAGAATGAAGTAGGGGATTGTGGTGGGGGCGGTCTGGGCTACCCCCTCGGTTGCCATGCCGGCGTTGAGCCACAGGCGTGTCACCCCCTGCGGGTAGTCGTCGGGGAGCGACCTCAGGGTGGCCTTCCACTGCATCGTGTCGCGGTCGCATCCGAGGTCTGTTATCCGCAGCGTCTCCTCCCTGGGAGACCCGGCCCGCAGCGAGGCCAGCATTGTCTTGATGGAGTCGGCGGCGCGGGTGTCGTTGTCGGTGAGCATAATCAGGTTCACTCGCGCGCCTGCGGGGGTGAAGGTGACGGCTGAGTCGCCGGTCGAGAACGCCCGTATCCCGGCGATGGAGAGGGTGTCGGAGGCGAGGGTGGCGGCGAGCATCTGCTCGAACCCTTCGGTGAAGTTCCCGGCGCGGTATTTGTCGGGTATGAGATTTGTCAGTTCGAGGGCTTTCTCCTCGTAGCCCTCGACGGTGAAATAGCGGGTGAGCAGCACCGTGGAGACGAACCGCTTGGGGTTCTCGTTGATGAAGGCCTCGATTGCCCGGTTGATGCCGTCGGTGTCTCCGCTCTCCATCAGGCTTCGGTTCTCATCAAGGAAGGCGGCGAGCATCTCGGCGTCCTTGTTCCCTTTTATGGAGATGTTCTCTGGGTTGAGGGCCGAGAAACGGGCCTCGATATGGTCTCCCCCCTCGACAATGAACTCCCCGAGCAGCGAGCCGCCCGAGGTGTAGATTTCCACGAATGTGGGGGCCGACAGTGAGGCGGTCAGCGAGAACTGCCCGTCGATGGCGGGGACGCTCTCCACGCGGTATGAGCCGTCGGCGTAATATATCAGGGTGACATTCTGGGTGCCGATGTCATCAGAGGCCGCGTCGAGGCGGAATTCCTTCGACCCGGAGCATCCGGCGAGAATCGCGGGAAGCAGTATTGTCAGTATATGTCTGATGATGGTTTTCATCTTGTGGCGGGGGATGGGGAAGTGGGGATAATGGGAATGGGATAATACAAAAAAAGAAGGAGCAAAGCAATCCGAAGATTGACTCTACTCCTTCTCCTCTCTCTCCAGCGGTGCGGACGAGACTCGAACTCGCGACCCCCTGCGTGACAGGCAGGTATTCTAACCAGCTGAACTACCGCACCAATTTTGAGGTAATAGACCTTTGAGAGAATTTCAGGGAACTATTTTCTTGCAAGTTTCAAGGTTGTTGTTCCTTGTCGTTTGCGAGTGCAAAGTTACGACGAGTTTTTGATTCCACCAAATTTTTTGGCAAGAAAATTCAAAAAAATTTCATTTTTCTTCAAAAAACGGCTCAGAAGGGGTTTCAAGCAGGGTAAGGATGTTGCGTATCGAGCCTCTGAAAGTCTCGACGCGACGGTGGAGCATGGAGAGGAAACGTTGCCCCGCGAGGTTGCCCCTCACCCTTTCGAAATCGTCGAGAATCTCCCGGCGGTTGCCACCGGCGTCTATGCCGAAGCCGAGCGAAGCCTCCTCCGGGTCATATTCCTTGGCGGCGTCCTTGATGAAGAGGGCTTCCAGTTCTCCGGCGGCTTCATCCCCGGCCTCCAGCATGCGGCGCAGACTCTCGGCGGAGAGGGTGCTGAAATCGGTTCCAGCGAAGTGCTGCATGTTGTGCCATGTCCAGCTCCAGGAATATGAGGCATAGCGGCTATGGATTTCCGCGAGCCCGGCGTTGGCCTCCTCGATGGTCATTCCCGGATTGGAGATGATTTCCCCGGCGAGGGTGTCGATGGCCTCGCGGGGGGCGAGAAGCCCCGAGAGGTCTGCCCATTGCCCCGCCCCGTCGGCTGACGGCGCCTCACGCAGACGGTCGATGAGGGCAGAGGGGGTGATTTCGGGATTCGTGGCGGCCACGGCGAGGATTTTCCTGCGGAACACCCCGGCGAGGAACAGCCTGAGGAGCATCGTGTAGCGGGAAATACCCTTGGCGACGCTCCGGCGGGGGATAAACGCCCCTCCGCAATCAGCAAGTGGGGAATCCACATTCTCAAGCTCACGGAGCCTTTCTATGGCGGCAAGCAGGTCGCGGGCGGTGAATGGCGAGAGCCAGTTGAAGTTGACCGGGTCATTCTCGGCGGCTCCACCGATTCTGGAGGGCCATTTCTCCACGTCGCGGGCCAGGCCGACCGAGCCGACCGAGGCGCCGGGAATAAGCACTGACGCGCTTCCGGCCTCCACTGTCGGGTCGTTGATGAGGTATGAGAAGGGGAAAAGGCGCGTGTCGGGGTGGGAATAGTGGCGTCCGGTGACGGTTGTGAATGCCCCGACGGCGGCGGGCCACATCATGTAGCTCCCGCTTCCGGTCTTGCAGCCCCGGGCAAGGATACCCTGGTGCATGGGGCCGAGCTTGTAGAGGTGGTTGCTCTGGTTGGTGCCGGACCCTGCGTTGAAGAATGAGAACAGGCCGCCGATGAGGAGGGTCGACTTGTGCATTGTGGTGGTGAAGGGGCCGCAGAACGCCGCGGCCGACTCCCCGTTCTCCAGGCGGCTGTTGGTGAACACCAGCGTGTCGTGGGCGGTGAAGCCTGAGGAGACCTCGGCGCAATGCCCCACGAGGCATCCCTGGAGACGTGCGCCGGTGTCTACCGTCGCCCCGTCCTGTATGATGAAGTCCCCGGCGATGACCCCGCGGCCTACCTTGGCGCGGCCTACCGACCCGTTAGTGAGCCTTGCCGCGCCTCGCAGCGTCGCGCCGTCGCCAATCCAGACATCGGAGATTTCGCCGCAGTCGACAATCCGCGCTCCCCTCCCTATGTGGCCGCGGGAGGAGCGAGAGGCCGCCGCCTGCCGGGCGGCCATCGCGTCGAGGGCCTTCGACAGCGACGCGCTGTGGCGATGGAACGCCATCATATATGCCAGCGGGGCGGAGAGGTGGCGGCTTATGGTGACCTCGCGCCCTCCGGTCTCGCTCAGCACATTTACCTTGACGTCGTTGCCGAAAGATGTCTCCCCGCCGCAGACGATGGAGTACACCGAGTCTATGACCGCGCCATCCTTGATGTCGAGGTTGAGCAGCCCCCCTCTGACACCGTTTATCAGCACGCCCCGGCCCACCGCGCACCCTGACACCACGGCGTCGTAGATGCCGCATCTGCGGGGGATGCAGCCGACTGCCTCGGCGGTTGCGTCAGCGGCGCATCCCAGTCTGATGTCGCCGTGAAACTCCACGTCGCGGTAACACTCCGGGTCGAACGGTTCCTCCACCTTCACCCGGCTCCAGTCGCCGCAACGGCAACCACGGTTCTCAAGCCCGGAGATTTCCTCCGGGGTGAGTGAGCGGAAAACATTGTCAGTCTTCTCCTGTGTCTCTGGAATGGTCTGGCTCATTATGCGATTGTTTTTTGCAAAATTACGACAAAACGGGGAAAGTAAGGTGAAGCGGGCGCAAAAAAACAGTCCGGCGATGTTGCCGGACTGTCGTTATGACAGGCTTGTGCCTGTAGCGTGGAGGGGGGGGACCCTGCCGGATTCACCGGCGTGGTTTACTTTTTCTTCTTGAGACGGAGGTAGTATCCGCGGAAGTCACCCTTCTTGCCTTTGAACTGTGTGTATCCATAGCTTACGGCTGCCTTCTCCTCTTCAGAGGCCTTGGGGTTGCTGAGAACCTCCTCCTCTGCGCCGTAGGCGTTGTTCCAGATTGTGCCGGGGACAGCCTTCACGGTGCCGACAGCCTTGTATGTGCGTTTGCCGTTGGCGTCTTCCTGGGCTTCGAGGATTTCATACTCATCCTTCTCGTTGAGGCCCTCTTTGGTGCCGATGGCCGCGTAGAGGTTCTCGCCGTCGCCGCCGATGATGGGAAGCACTGTGCGGAACTCCTGGTGGTTGTTCTGAAGCTTGATGATGGCTCCGTCGATAGCGCGGGCGGTGGCGCGCTTGACCAGCGAGCTTATGGGAGTGCTCGAAAGGAGGCTCTGGCGGATGTTGCTGGAGGCCTTCTCGGTGCCTACGAACTCAAGCTCGCAGATTCCGGCTTTCACCAGGTCTTCGATGGTGGCGTTCTTGCCGTAGATGTCGACGGCGAATTTCTGGTTGATGTCGTCGTTCCATTTCAGGCGGTAGAGGTGGCTTACAGCCTGGACTGTGTAACCGTCGCCGGCAGCGGCCGAAGCGGCTGTCGAGGCGGCCTGGGCGGCCAGTGAGCCGATGCCGCCGAACTGCGAGCCGATGCCCTTGGCGAGGGCCGCAGCCTCGGCGACGACAGCCTGGTATGAGCGGAAGCGGAGGTTGACGGCCATCACATAAGTGTTGCTGATCATGTCGAAGGCGGTCTGCTCGATTTTGGCGCGGAGGCTGAAATCCTCTGCCGCTTTGGCGAGGTCGTCGGGGGAGAAGTTGTAGTTGCCACGGTCGGTGAGTGTGGCCAGGCCCCAGTGCTGTTCCCCTTCGGGGGTGTAGTCATACCATTTGGCTATGAGCGAGGGGGCCACGTCGTTGCTCGCGAAAAACTTGTTGATCACGGCGGGGGCATACTTGTCGAAAGCCGCGTTGTTGTCGTCACCCTTGGTGTCCATGCCGGCCATCCCCTTGGCGAACTTGCCGAATCCGCCCTTCTTCTTGGCGGGGGCGTACTTGGCCAGGTCTTCGTCGGTCACGGTGGCCCTGATGGAGTCGAAGTTGATGACACGCCATGAGAGGTTGTGGTCGTTGAACTGGTTGGGAATCTCGATGGTTGGGAACACCAGCGCGGGCAGTGAGAAGAGCGAGCCTTCCACGGAGTCGTTGGCTGCCTTCTTCTGGTCTGTGTTGGCGATGCTTTTCACCATTGACATGAGCTCGTCGGCGTTCTCTCCCTTCTTGGTCTCCTCCTCGTAATACTGGTTCATTGTCTCGGAGTTGAGGATGATGGTGTAGAGGGAGCTGCGCATATACTTCTGTACGAGGGAGTCGGCGACCTCCTCCTTGGCGCTGATCGATGGTGCGCAGACTGCACCTATTAGTGTCAGCGCGCATGTGGTCATGAGTTTATTCATCGGTAAAATCTGATAAAAATTGGTTCAATACTGTTCAATATCTGTAGCCGGGGGTCAGGAACACATACCGGTTGACGGTCTTTGGACGGCTCTTCGCCCAGGCAACGGCCACCTCCTTGGCGGCGTTGATGCGTTGTTTCTCAAGCTCCACCTGGTTTTTGTACTTGGTGACATTCTCGAACTCCCACTGCTGCTTGGTGGTCTGGCTGATTTGCTTGCTGAGGGCCTGCGCCTCGGCGTAGCAGGAGGCTTCGGGGTCAATCTGGCTGAGGAAGGTGTGTGCCTCGGCGGCTCCTGTGGCCGTCGGGTCGGCCGCCCATGCCGCGCGAGCCTGTGCCAGGAGCTGCTGGGCGGAGTGGTTCATGCTCTGGGAGTAGATTTCGAGGGCCATACGGCTGGCCTCGTCGTAGCCCTTGCAGCAGGAGGGGATGGCTGTCACATAATACAGAGCCTCGTCATAGTCGCGGGCGGCCATTGCCTGGCGCGCCTTGTTGATGTAGCTCTGGAAGTTTGCGTCGAAGTAATCGATGATTTTGTCGCGGCCTTTCTGCAGGAAGCTGACAAGCTGCTGGTTCGAGGCGTTGAGCTTGTTGAGGGCGCGGGTGTAGGCCTGGGTGTCGCTTCCCCCGACGCCGCTCAGCTCGAATGACTCCGCCGCGAACACCTTCTGCTCGTCGGCGTCGCCGATGTAGATTGTCAGTGTAGTCTTGACATAGACTTTCTGGGAGGGGCCTCCGGTGATGTCGTTGTAGGCGTCGTCGAAACGTCCGGCCACGAAGAAACGGCTGTCATAGGGGGCCGAGACGAGTCCCGACTTCCCGATTGCCTGCGAGAGCTTGGCCTGGAGACGCTGGTTGATGGCCTCGGGGACAACCTCCCCCTTGGAGATGTCGGCCACGGACACATCTATGCTGCATTCTCCCTGGGCGCAGGCCATCGACGGGATGAGGATGAGGGCGCCAAGGATTGATTTGAATATGTTGTTCATATGCTGTATTAATGATGTTGGGGTAACCTTCAGGTCACTGGCAGATGTCGTAGAGACGGCCCGAGCCGAGACCCTTCGTGGTGTTTTCTGATTTGAGGTCGCAGGTGGCGCGGAGGTAACGCTTGAGCTGGTCAACGAACTCCTTGGCCTGCATCACGCGGCCTGAGGCATCCTTGAACGGGATGCGCACCTGCTCGAAGTTGATGCGGTTGCGGCTCGAGTTGCGGGTGCTGTAAGCGTGGTTGACGGTGTTGTCGTTTACCCAGTCGCTGATGATGGTCGACAGCTCCTTGCCGTTGAACTCCGAGTTGAAGTTGATTCCGCTGCCGTTGTTGCCGATGCGGCAAGCGAGGGTTATTTCGCGTCCGTTCTCCTGGAGGTCGTCGAAATGCTCCTGCAGGCGGCTGATGAAAGCGGGCATGTGTTCGGTCGCGGAGTTCTTCAGGGCGGCGGCGACAGGCACGGTTGTCTTTAGCGAGGGGGTCTCGGCGGTCACCTGGGCTACGCTCTTTCCGGAGTATGAGTCGAGGGCTTCGAGGCGGTAAGAGAGGGTGTAGTTGAAGCCCACGGTGTGGACGTCCCATCCGATTTTGATGATGATGTCGGGGCGCAGTTTGTTGAGCATCATCTCATAGTCTGTGGCGTCCATCGAGCCTCCCGACTGGGAGTCGTTGCCGTAAGCGTCCTCCTCGGCCTCCTCCTCGTCGTCAAGCTCCGAGGTGGTGCCGTAGTCCTTCGCGGGGAGCCCGTTGTCTTTCATGAGGGCGTTGAGCTGCACGACCACATTCTTGAGGTCGGAGTTGAGGAAAGCCTCGTCATATTTCTCGGTGATGCGGGTCTTGCCGTTGCGTTCAGAGCGGTCGACATAGTCGTTGGCGTTACACCAGGTCTTGTCGGGGAGGAACATCACCGTCGGGGGCGCGCCGGCGCTGAGGGTCAATGATGTCGCGATGGCAGCCGCGGCGGATAAAACTAATTTTCTGAGTGTCATTTCAGGTATGGAATAATTGTCAGTGGTTTATTACATTGTCGTCGCGGAGCTGCCTGACCAGCGCGGGGCGGTCGACAGTGACGGTGACGCCGAAATTCTCGCGACCGTCGCTCTTCGATTTGGTGCGTGACATATCGCTGCCTGAGGTCTCTTTTACAAACCGCTTGTATTCACCGCCGTCGGCGAAGAAGCGGTCGAAGTATTCGGCGTATCTCTCACGGGCGTTTACCTCCGTCACGATGGGCTGGCTCGTATAACCCTTGCCCCCCTTGATGCCTTTGAAGATGACATCGTTGACGGCGTTCTTCATGGCGGCCTCGATGGCCCCGGCCTTGTCGGGCCCGCTGCCCCATGAGCGGATTGTTACCTCGCCGGAGGGGGAGGCGTTGACATATGAGGTGCCGAACTCGTAGTTCGACCAAGTGGCGCTGACCTCCTTCTGGCCGCGGCAGCCGGTCACCAGCATCATAGCCACGATGCAGGCGACTGACAGGTATAGTTTAAGATTTTTCATTCGTTGTGGGATTGGTGTGTCAGAACTCGTATCCTAATTTGAGGGTGATGAAGGAGACGAATTTGCGGGTTTCACGGAAGTTGTCGCGGGAGTAGGTCGAGAGGTCCTGGCCGACGTAGCCGAGGCCGACGAGGAAGGCTGAGCGTTCCCGGCCGACACGCAGCCCGACGGTGGGACGCACCATGAAGCCGTCGCGCACGGTGCCGCCGATGTCGAACGAGTAATACGGCACAACGTTGCGGTAGCGGGTCGGGATGAAGTTGCCCCTGACGTTGAGGAATATCGGGAAGGCCCACTCCGAGAGGGTCGCGCGCACCTTGTTGTTGTCGAAATAGTAACGTGCGCCCAGTCCGATGCCTACACGCGCGTATTCATTGAAACGGTATCCGGCCACGGCGTCGATTTCGGTGTAGCCGAAGTTTGAGTTGAAAAGACGGCAGGAATATGCCGCGGAGGCTTCGGCCGCCATCCAGAAGCCGGATTGGACTGAGGTGTAGTCGGCCTGTTTTTCTGATGCGCCCACCTGGGGGAGGCGGGTCACCTGGTTGATCTGGGCCGAGGCGCCCACCGAGCATGCGGCGGCTATAAGCCCGGCGATGAAGTGCTTGATTACCATCCTGAGCCGAGATTTTTGATCATACCTTGTTTCTTGAGGTCTTTCTTGAGGGTCTGGGTGTTGACTCTCACGATTGCGGAGATTTTCCACTCTTTACCCGCCTTGACCACCCGGCGGCTTTCACCCACCAGCTGGCAGTAGTTCTCGAAGTCGCCGTTGGCAAAGAAAGGCTTGAAGAAGTCGGCATACTCCACCTCGGCGGAGGGAGAACCCATTATCGCCTTGTATGAGGCCACGGAGCCGAACCCGGCGTTGGTGGCGTCGTCATAGTCGCGGAAGAGGACGCCGTGGACGGCGGCTTTCTCCAGGTCGAGGTCGGTCACGTTGTCTTTTTTCTTGGATATGATGGTCACCAGCACCTGCTGCGCGCTCTGTGACGTCATCCCGGCTCCCTCGATCTGGTACTGCGGGACAGCTCCTTCGTTTGTCTTTTTGGCTGAGACCGAGACAGGTATGAAGAGAACCAATGCAAGAATCAATGTGGTCAGCTTTTTCATCAAAATGTATGTATTGGTTTATGTGATTTCCGTGGCCGGATTGTGTTTTATGGCAGAGGATGAGGATATGGTATGGTGGAAGTGTCAGAAAATCTCTACGTTCAGGTCTGACACAGCCTTAAAGATGGTTGGATTGGATAGGTTTGTGTGTCGATAATGCCGCAAATGTGCCTTTTGAGAGACTGTTAAGTCAAGCAAAAGAAATCAAACACGTGCAAAATTACTAAAAAGTGTAGAAATTACCCCCCCGAAAGGTTAAAATTTGTTAAGCAGATATTATTGGCTGGAAAATCTGACGGTTGGAGAAATATAATCCGGCGTATGCTGCGGTTTATGCTGCGGGATGGATGATGGCAAGGGTATGAGGAACGGCCGTTCAGTCTGAGGCTGAACGGCCGTTGCTGTATGTCGTGGGGGACACAACTTCCGCTTGTTATGCGGAGGGGGTGTTTTGATGTTTATGGAAATTCGCCGGGGTCGCGGGAACAAACCGGCGCCGGCGGTGGTTGATATTCTCAAAGGAGGGCACGGACCTCGGCCAGGGAGAGACCTTTGAGGTCTTTCTCGGAGAGGTTCAGCTCTGAGGCCGGCAGGGGCCAGTCGATGCCCAGCTCAGGGTCGTCGAAGCGGAGAGTCGCCTCGGCCTGGGGGGCATAGATGTTGTCTACCATGTACTGGAACTGGGCGGTCTCCGAGATGACGATGAACCCGTGGGCGAAGTGGCGGGGGATGTAGAGCATCCGGGCGTTCTCGGCCGACAGCTCGACGGCCACGTGGCGGCCGAACGTGGGCGACCCCTTGCGGATGTCGACGGCCACGTCGATGACCGTTCCTTGCGAGACCCTGACGAGTTTCCCCTGGGAGAATTCCCCCTTCTGGAAATGGAGGCCGCGAAGCACCCCCCGGGTGGACATCGACTCGTTGCACTGCACGAACTCCACCCCAGGGTCGACGTTGGCCCTGAACTCGGCGAGCTTGAATGTCTCCATAAAGTAGCCACGGGCGTCGCCAAACCGTTTGGGTTCAATGATATATACTCCTTCGATGGAGGTAGGCAGGTAATTCATCGGTTTAAAATTTGCTTTTCTTTTGCAAAAGTAATACTTTTGCTCTAAATAAAAAACAGAACCTCACACCATATATCATCAGTTATGACAACGCGCAGGATAATTCTCAGGGACACCCCGGAGACCCATGTCAATCTCCTCCCTCTTACATACACCAGGCCGGTCGCAGACCTGCTTGTGGGCATCAACACCATCCGCCAGAAATGGGAGATGTATCTCCCGGGCGACTACCATTACCAGACCGAGGAGTATCTCCGCGAGAAATTCCCCGCCACGGAAGTGGCGGAGGGTGACATCGTGGTTACCTCGAGCGTGGTGCCTGAGGAGCAGCTGGCCAAGGCTGTCGGGGAATTGCGCCCGGGTCAGTCGCTGACGGCTGTCACCACCCGTGGCGACGAGGTCACGGTGGCCACCTGCGCGGGGGGCGGAGAGCAGACCCTCGTAAGGTATGACTCAAAGGTAGACACCGTGGAGTTCCTTTACGACATCTTCAAGCTCAACGCCCGCAAGATCGAGGATGACTTCGAGTTCCTTACCCGTGGACGGGAGGGGCAGGCCATCCCGCGCAGCAACACCGTCATCGGCGACCCCGACCTGATATATATAGAGAGCGGCGCGATCGTGGAGGGTGTCATTCTCAATGTGTCCCACGGGCCTATCTATGTCGGCCGCGACGTGGAGATCATGGAGGGTTCCTGTCTGCGCGGGCCGATTGCCCTCGGGGAGCATTCGACCGTAAACATGGGGTCGAAGATTTATCCCGGAACGACCCTCGGCCCCTGGTGCAAGGTGGGCGGGGAGCTTAACAATGTGGTGATGCTTGGTTACTCCAACAAGGCCCATGACGGATTCCTCGGGAATGCCGTCATCGGGGAGTGGTGTAACCTCGGGGCCGGGTGTGTGGCTTCCAACCTCAAGAACGACTATACTGAAATCAAGCTCTGGAATTACCCCCGCCACCGCTTCCTGAAGACCGGCCTGCAGTTCTGCGGCCTTATGATGGGCGACCACTCCAAGGCGGGCATCAACACGATGTTCAACACCGCGACGGTTGTCGGTGTAGGGGTCAACATCCACGGCTCGGGATTCCCCCGCAATTTCATCGCCTCGTTCAGCGAGGGTGGAGCGCAGGGATTCACCGACCTGCCGATGGAGAAGTTCCTCGACATAGCCTCGCGCATGATGGCCCGCCGCCACCGCGCGCTGACCGATGTCGACGTGCGCCTGTTCGAGGCCATCCGCCAGCAGGCCGAGAACTACAAGTGACGGAGTCTCCATCCCGGACATACATATACCATACATATACATACCATACATATACATAGTAGGAAAGACCTCAGGAAGCCGATTGACGCGGCAGCCTGAGGTCTTCCTCTATTAATCAGATTGTATGAATTGTATGTTCTGCGCCGGGTGGGGTCAGCGGGCTTCCTGGTATGCGCCGACTGTCGGGAGGGGGAGGCGAGGCGCGCCCAGCATGTCGGTCTCGGCCAGGGGATAACGCCTGTCGGTGTCTCCGGCACCGATGGCGGGGGAGTCCGCTCCCACGCGGTAGTCGAAGATGTAGTTGTCGCGGTCGACGCCGAAGAGGGGGTCGGTGTCCCAGAGGCAGTTGATGAAGTTCTGGTCGTCAGACCCGGCCGACTTCAACAGGCAGTTGAGGAGGGTCACGGGAAGCCCTTCGAGGTCGCCGTGGGAGAGGTCGGGGCCGAGACCGTAGATGATGGTGTTGTGGATTTCGGTGTCAGACATCCAGGGGAGTTCGCTATCTTCTGTGTCGTCGGTCTCCTCTTCGGGGTCGACATGCTCAAGACGGAGCGCGGGGCCTCCGATGGCGGTGAAGAGGTAATAGTTGCCGAGAGTGCAGTGTGAGACAAGATGCTCCGAGCCGACCAGGCGGAGGATTCCCAGCGAGGCGTCTGAAAGCTCGCATCCCACGGCTGTGAGGGAGGAGTGGACGGCCTCGACGACATAGTTCTTGGTGTTGCGCACCACCGAGTTGTGCAACACCAGCGCGGGAGTCGCCCGCGAGCCGCCGCAATGGTCGAGGACTATGCCCCGTTCGGAGTTGCGGATTGAGGCGCCGTGTATCTCGTTGGCCGAGGATGTGGGGGAGAAACGTATGCCGCCCCACTGCCCCGACATCACCTCGTAGGGAATCGAGGCGGCCACGAAACCGGAGCGGTCGCCGGTGATTTCCACCGGATTCTCGACGGTGCCGTTGACGAGGAGTGTGCCGTGGACGATAATCTCCGCCCGGTCGTGCATCAGCAGGCGCGTCCCGGCGGGGAGGGTCAGTGTCGCCCCCTCCTCGACGACGATGGAGTCGTTGACAAGGTATGGACGGTCGGGAGAGAGTGACGCCGTGCCAGAGAAGCGGGTGTCGCCGCTGAGACGGGTGACATCCTGGCCGTAAGCCTTCACGGGCATTGATGATGTCACTCCGTTGACGCGGAAGTCGATATGGGCCAACACTTCGACAGGGAGGTTCTTCCCGTTCTCGGCGAGGGTGGCCTCGACGAAAACGAAAATCGAGTCGTTGGGGCGTATCTCCACATTGCTGAAACGGCGGCCGCTCATCCCGTCGACATTGATTCGGAACTGTCCGGCGTCATCGTCGCGGAAGGCGATGTCGCTGATGTTCATCACCTTGCCGTGGCGGTTGTAGACGATGAAACGGTTGGTGGGGGAGGGGCCGAGGGTGAGCAGCGACCCCATCCTGACGGTGTCGGTGGAGAATGCCGGCTGGTCGGAGGCGGAGGTGGAGACCCCGTCTTCGATGCAGGAGGTGAGGATTGCCTGGAAACCCAGCAATCCCGCAAGGAGGGAGATGAATATCTTGAGTCTTTTCATAGGGGGAAATCAGAATTGGCGGGGGGCTGGCGCCGGGGGGATTCTCCGGCCGGGCGCAGTCTTTCCGCTAATTATTAACGTGGTAACTTCCTCCTTATTGCACCCGGGGGTGCTAAATCCGGTTAAAGGTCGCCGGGGGCGGCCTGCGGGTTGCCCTGCGTGAAATGGGCGCGGATGAGGCGCGCCTTGGCGGGGCCGACGACGGCGGCGAGGGTGTCGAGGGTGGCCTCCGAGATGCGGCGGACACTCTTGAAGTGGGACAGGAGGGCCTGCTCTGTTGCCGGGCCGATGCCGGGGATGGTCGAGAGTTCGCTGACAATCTGGGTCTTGGAGCGGCGGTCGCGGTGATGGGTGATGCCGAAACGGTGGGCCTCGTCGCGCAGGTGCTGCACCACTTTCAGCGACTCGGAGTTCTTGTCGATGTAGAGGGGGACGGAGTCGCCGGGGAAGTATATCTCCTCCAGGCGTTTGGCGATGCCGACGAGGGCAATCTTGCCGCGCAGCCCTATCTCGTCGAGGGCCTCCACGGCTGATGAGAGCTGTCCTTTGCCTCCGTCGACGACAATCAGCTGCGGCAGGTCGTCGGGGGCTTCCGCCATCAGGCGGGTGTAGCGGCGGGTCAGCACCTCCTTCATCGAGGCGAAGTCGTCGGGTCCCTCCACGGTCTTGATGTTGAAGTGGCGGTAGTCTTTCTTGGAGGGCTTGGCGTTGCGGAAGACCACACAGGAGGCCACCGGGTTGGTGCCTTGGATGTTGGAGTTGTCGAAGCACTCGATATGGCGGGGAAGCTCGTTGAGGCGGAAGTCGGCCTTCATCCGTTCGAGGGTCTTGAGGGTGCGCTTCTCGGGGTCGGTCTTCTCAAGATGCTTCAGGGCGTCGAGACGGTGCTGGCGGGCGTTGCGCACCGACACGTCGAGGAGCTTGAATTTGTCGCCCCGCTGGGGGATGGTGACGGTCATGTCGGGGAACTCCATGTCGGGGGCCTCGGCGACTATCACCTCGTCGAAGCTTACGGAGAAACGCTGGCGTATCTCCTGCATGGCGTATGACAGCAGCTGCGGGCGCGTCTCGTCGAGGCGGCGCTTGTATTGCAGGGTGAGGGAACGCACCACCGCGCCCCGGCACACATGCATATAGTTGACATACACGTCGTTTGAGCCGTCGTCGTCGATGCCGAAGACATCCACGCTGTCGAGCGTGGGGTTGACGATGACGCTTTTGGCCTGGTATCGCTCGACTTTCTGGTACTGCTCTTTGAGTTCCTGGGCCTCCTCGAAGCGCAGCTCGGAGGCGAGGGTCTGCATCTGGCCGCGCAGGTGGGTGAGTAGCTCGCCGGTCTCCCCCCGGAGAATCTGCCTTACGTTGTCGATGTAGCGGCCGTATTCCTCCTCGGAAATCTTCCCGACGCAGCAGCCGGGGCAACGTTGCAGGTGGTATTCGAGGCAGAGGCGTCCTTTCCCGCGGGCGAGGGTCGTGGGGGTGATGGGGATGCGGCATCCGCGTATGGGATGAAGCTCGTGGATGAGCGACAGCACAACCCGGGCGGCTCCAGCGTCGGTGTAGGGGCCGAAGTATTTCGACCCGTCGCGCAGCCGTTGCCTGGTCATGAACACCCGGGGATACATCTCCTTGGTGACGCATATCCAGGGATATGACTTGTCATCCTTGAGCAGGACATTGTAGCGGGGCTTGTGCTCCTTGATCATCGAGTTCTCGAGGTTGAGGGCGTCGGCCTCGGTCGGAACCACGATGTAGCTCATGTCGGCGATGGCCCTGACAAGGAGGTTGGTGCGCAACACGTCGTGGGTGCGGTTGAAGTAGCTCGACACACGGCGTTTGAGGTTCTTGGCCTTACCGACGTATATGACCGTCCCCTCGGCGTCGTAATACATGTAGACGCCGGGAGTCTCGGGGAGCAGCGAGATTTTCTCGCGCAGTTCGGGTGACTTGTCTTTGCTGTGCTTTCCCAAATCGGGTCAGGGGTTGTTGACGGTTAGCAGGAATGAGGGGTGGCGGTACTCGAAGGTGATGATGCCCATCGAGGCCATCCTGACGATGATGTCTTCGGCGGCGGCGCGGGATAGGTGGGTGTCTACCATCAGCTGCTCGACCGATGCCAGGCCGCGCCGGCCGAGGGCCGACAGGAGCGCCCCTGCCGGGGCGGAGTAGGCGATGCCGGCCGACTCCGCGCTCTCCTCCATGAGCCTCCACGCCCTGACCATCAGGGGGTGGGCGACGATGTTCTCGTCGGCCACGCGGTAGTAGGCGCGCCAGCGTCCGTCGGCTTCCTTGCACTCCACGGGGCGGCGTGAGGCTTTGGGGATGGAGGCCCTGAGCACCACGGCCCCCTCCTCGCAGAGGAACGCCTGCATCTCGACCTCCACCGCCGGGCGGCAGAAGACCGTGGCTGCGGCTTCGATTACGTGGAGGTCTTCCTCTGAGCGGATTCCGGCCACCGCGCCGTTGTCTTTCACCCCCACCAGGAGGCGGCCGCCGTCGTTGTTGGCGAAGGCGGAGATGGAGTGGGCTATCTTGCGGGCGTCGGAAATCTTGAACTTGAAATCCTGATGCTCGTGTTCCCCCTCCTGGATGAGGCGGTGGATATAGAATTTTCCGCGTATTGCCTGGAGGTCTTTGTACATCGCTGGAAACGTTTTGGGTGTCCCTCTTTCAAGAGAGTAACGCCCTGACGACCTCGAATGTTGAGCGGGGAGCGATGGTGAAGAAACTTCCGTATTGCTCGTGATGGTTCTCGACCCCGGGGGTGTCGGATACCACGCGGATGGCCAGGAAGGGGACTTCCTTGAGGCAGCAGACCTGGGCGATGGCGCCCGACTCCATGTCGACGGCCATGGCCTCGGGCTGGACGGCCAGCACGGCTTTCAGTTCTTCGGGGGTTGAGACGAAGAGGTCGCCCGAGGCGATGAGGCCACGCTTGACAGCGGGGTTGCCGCTGACAGCCCCGAGATTGACAAGCTTGTCGCCAAGACAGGGGAAGAGCTCGGGAAGCCCCTGCACCTGCCCCCGGGCGTTGCCGGGGCCGCAATAGACGTCGTGGTAGCCGATGCGGTCGGCGATTACGACGTCGAGTATGCCGGCGCCTTGGCCGGTGCCTCCGGCTATGCCGGTGTTGACAACCAGGTCGGGGCTGAAGCTGTCGATGAGCGAAATCGCCCCGACGGCGGCGTTGACCTTTCCGATGCCGGTCTGCATTATGGCTACCTGGTTGCCGCCCATCCGTCCCCGGCGTATGAGGTAGCCGTTGACGGAGGTTTCTTTCATGTCTTCGACGAGGGGTAGGAGCATCTCCAGCTCGCTTCCCATCGCCACTATTATTCCGATTTTCATAAACAATTCACAGTGGATGGCGCGCGTCACCCCGCAGGGTGTGTGCGGCGGCCGTAAATCAAACGTTGATTCGGGTGGCCTTCTGGATTCCGGGAATCCTCCTGACCTTGGCGCAGAGGTCGTTGACCCCTTCGACGTCAGACACCAGCAGGGAGAGGTCGCAGGTGAAGACCTCCTTCTCGGCGCGTATGTCGAGGGCGCGTATGTTGAGGGAGAGGTGGGTGGAGATGAGCGAAATCAGCTCGTGGAGTATTCCCTGGCGGTCGATGCCCTCGATGTGGATGTGGGCCATGAAGCGTCCGCCGTTTACCTCCCAGCGGGCGGCCACGATGCGCGGGCCGTAGGAGGCTTTCAGCACCGACGCGCGGGGGCAGTCGAGGTTGTGGACGACGACTTCGCCGTCGTCGTCGATGTAGCCCAGCACGTCGTCGCCGGGGATGGGGCTGCAGCAGTCGGCGAAGCGGAAGTTGGTTGCGCCGCTCTCGTCGTAGCGCAGTATGTAGGTCTCCTTGGTGTTGATTTTGCGTTTGGCCGGGGCCTCCGCGGTCTCTTTCGGCTCCTCCT
This sequence comes from uncultured Porphyromonadaceae bacterium, assembly GCA_947177635.1. Classification (GTDB taxonomy): domain Bacteria; phylum Bacteroidota; class Bacteroidia; order Bacteroidales; family Muribaculaceae; genus UBA7173. The sequence continues at coordinate 34,935 of CAMWVQ010000010.1, forward strand.
TGTCACCCATGCCGATGAGCTTCAGCAGGAGGCGTTTTGTCTTGGAGCTTTCCTTGCGGAGGGTCTTGATGACATATTCGTTGAGGGCTATCTCGTCGTTGCCAAGCAGGTAGTAGAACTCCTCGCGGGTCTGGGCCTTGTAGAGGCCCATGACTTTAGTGATGGCCACGTTGTCATCCTTGATGTCGTTGTCGTGGAGGAACTGCTCGAACAGCAGGCGGCCTTTGGCGATGGCGGGCTGCTGGAGCTTGCGCAGGGCCTGGCGCAGGCGGGTCTTCCCTTTGGCGGTGGCCAGGAAGTCGACCCATTCCGGCTTGGGCTGCTGCGACTGGGAGGTCAGCACCTCCACCTGGTCGCCGGAGTTGAGCCGCTGGCTGAGCGGCACCAGCCGGTGGTTGACCTTCCCGGCGATGCAGTGGCAGCCGATCTGGGAGTGGAGATGGAAGGCCACGTCGAGCACCGTTGCGTTGTTGGGGAGCGTGATAAGCTCACCTTTGGGGGTGAAGACCACTATTTCCGAGGAGAAGAGGTTGAGCTTGAGGGTGTCGAGGAAGTCGAGGGCGTTGGGCTCGGGGTCGGCCAGGATGTCCTTGATGGTGTGGAGCCAGGCGTTGAGCTCCGACTCCTCGTCGCTCTCGCCTACCTTGTATTTCCAGTGGGCGGCGAAGCCCTTCTCGGCGATTTCGTCCATGCGCCGCGAACGAATCTGCACCTCCACCCAGTTGCCGTCGGGGCCCATCACGGTCAGGTGGAGGGCCTGGTAGCCGTTGGCCTTGGGGTTGGAGATCCAGTCGCGGGTGCGGTCGGGATGGAGGCGGTATATGTCGGTGATGGTGGAGTAAATCTGCCAGCAGATGCTTTTCTCCTTGGCGGGGTCGTCGCAGTCGAAGATGATGCGGGCGGCGTAGAGGTCATAGACCTCCTCGAAGGGTATGTGTTTGGTCTCCATCTTGTTCCAGATGGAGTAGACCGACTTGACCCTCGCCTTTGCGCTGTATTTGAGGCCCATGGCGTCGAGACGCTCGCGTATGGGGGCGGCGAAGTCGTTGTAGATGTCGGTGCGGTGTTTCTCGCTGTCGGCGATTAGGCGCGATATGCGGTCGAATGCCTCGGGATGCTCATATTTGAAGCTGAGGTTCTCGAGTTCGGTCTTGATTTCGAAGAGTCCCAGGCGGTGGGCCAGGGGGGCGTAGATGTAGAGTGTCTCCCCGGCGATTTTGTATTGCTTGTTGGGGGCCATTGAGCCGAGGGTGCGCATGTTGTGGAGACGGTCGGCCATCTTGATGAGCACCACCCGTATGTCCTCGCTCATGGTGAGCAGGAGCTTGCGGAAGTTCTCGGCCTGCACCGAGGCTTTGTCGCCGAATATCCCTCCGGATATTTTCGTCAGCCCGGCCACGAGCTGGGCTATCTTCTTGCCGAAGTTCTGCTCGATGTCCTCGACGGTGTAGTCGGTGTCCTCCACGACGTCGTGGAGCAGGGCGGCGCATATCGAGGTTGAACCCAGCCCGATTTCCTGGCTGGCGATTTTCGCCACGGCTATGGGGTGGAGGATGTATGGCTCCCCGGAGCGTCTGCGTATGCCGCTGTGTGCCTCCCTGGCGAAGCGGTAGGCGCGCTCTATGATTTCGACCTTCTTGCGGTGGTTTGAGGCGAGGTATCCGTCAAGCACCTCCCTGAAGGCGGCTTCTATAATCCGGTCTTCTTCGGGGGTGGTGAAACTGTTGCGCGTAGACGGCTTGGCCGGAACGGAGGGGTTGGTATTTTCGTGCGACATGGCTTCGGTATTTTGTGGATCCGTCGGGAGACTTGCTCTGCGGGGGTGTTTTTGGAGGAATTTCCACAAAAATAGTAAATTTCCTCGGAAAAATCGCTAACTTTGAGTTCCTAAACATAAAAACCACCATGAAAGTTGTAAATTTTGCCGAGACCCCCTCGCTTGTCAGCCAGTATATGACCGAATTGCGGGACGTTGACATCCAGGGAGATATGCTCAGGTTCCGCCGCAATCTCGAAAGAATCGGCGAAATCATGGCTTACGAGATATCGAAGACACTGGAATACCGCGAGCGCGAGGTGCAGACCCCGCTGGCGAAGACCGCCAGCCTGGAGCTGGCCACGCCGCTTGTGCTGGCCACGATTTTCCGTGCGGGTGTGCCGTTCCACCAGGGTTTCCTCAACTATTTCGACCATTCGGAGAACGCCTTCGTGTCGGCCTACCGCCGCTACAAGGAGAAGACATACAAAGACCACGACGACTTCGATGTCTGCATCGAGTATCTGGCCTCGCCGTCGATTGAGGGGAAGACCCTCGTGCTGGCCGACCCGATGCTCGCCACCGGGGCGTCGATGGAGCTGAGCTACCGCGCGTTGCTGACAAAGGGGACGCCGGCCCACATACATGTGGCGTCGGTCATCGCCTCGCAGCAGGCCGTCGACTTCATCCGCAGCCGTTTCCCCCAGGATAAGACCACGGTCTGGATTGGCGCGATTGACCCTGAAATCAATTCCCACTCATATATTGTCCCCGGCCTGGGAGACGCCGGCGACCTCGCCTACGGCACCAAGGACTGACCCCCTGATTTGATAAGATTTGTCAAAAGAGAGGGCAATTAGTTTTTTTTTTGCTAATTTTGCGTTTTTAAGGTGGCTGTCGCGCGGCCATTGCGAGCGGCGCGGCTGTTACTGTATGAGTAAAGAATCATTCCCAACCCGATAATTGAAAATGGCAAAAGTTGTTATCATTGGCGTCGGAGGTGTCGGCACAGTGGCCGCCCACAAGTGCGCCCAGAACCCCGAGGTGTTCACAGAGATAGTCCTCGCCTCGCGCCGGCGTGAGAAATGCGACGCGGTGAAGGAGGCCATCCTCAGCGAGGCCGCCAAGCATGGCCGCAAGGCCCCGGTGATCGAGACCGACCGCGTCGACGCCGACTCGGTGGAGGAGCTTTGCGCCCTGTTGCGCCGTCACAATCCCGACCTGGTGATGAACCTGGCGTTGCCTTATCAGGATCTCACCATCATGGACGCCTGCCTCGAATGCGGGGTGAGCTACCTCGACACGGCCAACTATGAGCCGCGCGACGTGGCCCATTTCGAGTACTCCTGGCAGTGGGCCTACCGCGAGAAGTTCGAGAAGGCCGGTCTGACGGCCATCCTCGGCTGCGGGTTCGACCCGGGTGTCTCCGGGGTGTTCACCGCGTATGCCGCCAAGCATTACTTCTCGGAGATGGAGACCCTTGACATCGTGGACTGCAACGCAGGTAACCACGGGAAGGCCTTCGCCACCAACTTCAACCCCGAAATCAACATACGCGAGATTACCCAGAACGGCCGTTACTGGCAGGAGGGGCAGTGGGTGACCACCGGCCCGCTGGAGGTTCACGCCCCCCTGACCTATCCCCGCATCGGCGAGCGCGAGAGCTACCTGCTCTACCATGAGGAGCTGGAGTCGCTTGTCCAGAACTTCCCGACCATCCGCCGCGCCCGTTTCTGGATGACTTTCGGCCAGGAATACCTGACCCACCTGCGTGTGATACAGGACATAGGCATGGCCCGCATCGACGAAATCGAGTACAACGGCCAGAAAATCGTGCCCCTGCAGTTCCTCAAGGCAGTGCTGCCCAACCCCCAGGACCTCGGCGAGAACTACACCGGGGAGACTTCCATCGGATGCCGCATCTCAGGCAAGGGGAAGGATGGCAAGGACATGACATATTACATCTTCAACAACTGTTCACACTCGGAGGCATACAAGGAGACCGGCATGCAGGCCGTCAGCTACACCACCGGTGTGCCCGCGATGATAGGCGCGATGATGTTCCTGACCGGAAAATGGAACAAACCGGGCGTCCACAATGTTGAAGAGTTTGACCCCGATCCTTTCATGGAGCAGCTTCCGCTGCAGGGCCTCCCCTGGGAGGAAATCGTGAACGGCCCCATCGAGGTTGACAAGTATTAACCCTAAAACCTTAAAAAACAAGTTATGGCTGAAGACAAATACCGCGAGGCCATCAAACGCTCCGCAGTGACCGCTGACGATGCTTTCGTCACCGCCGAGGTGAAGCGCATACTCGACGAGAACCTCGTGAAAAACTCAAACGAGGAGGTCTACAAGTTCCTCTTCAACTGTATCGACCTGACCACGCTGCAGTCGACCGACTCCCCCCGTTCGGTTGCCGACTTCACCGAGAAGGTCAACCAGTTCGAGACCGAGCACCCCGAGATGCCCAACGTTGCCGCAATCTGCGTCTACCCCAACTTCGCCCAGGTTGTGAGAGCCGTCCTGGAGGTCTCCGAGGTTGAAATCGCCTGTGTCTCGGGTGGCTTCCCCTCGTCGCAGACTTTCCCCGAGGTGAAGGTGGCCGAGACCGCGCTGGCCGTTGACGGTGGTGCCGACGAAATCGACATCGTGCTCAATGTGGGCAATTATCTCGACGGCGACTACCAGGAGGTCTGCGACGAAATCGCAGAGCTGAAGGAGGCATGCCGCGAGGCCCGTCTGAAGGTGATTCTTGAGACCGGCGCGCTCAAGACCGCCGAGAACATCCGCAACGCGTCGATTCTCTCGATGTACTCGGGCGCGGATTTCATCAAGACCTCGACCGGCAAGGAGTATCCCGGCGCGAGCCATTTCGCCGCCTATGTGATGATGCATGCCATCAAGGAATATTACGAGCAGACCGGCCGCATGGTGGGCTTCAAGCCTGCCGGAGGTGTACGCACCCCCGAGGATGCTGTCGGCTATTACTGCCTGGCCAAGGAAATCCTCGGAGAGAAGTGGCTCACCAACGAGTACTTCCGCATCGGTGCTTCCGGCCTGGCCAACAACCTGCTGACCGCCATCTTCGGCACCGAGACCAAGTTCTTCTGATTCCCACACCGTCAGGGGCGGCACAGTCAAGCCGCCCCTGACGGAACCCATATCCCATCTTTCCACCCAATCGTTACTCACCGCACATATGGAATACTGGACCATAATCGACGACCGTCACGCCGGCCCCTACACTGCCGACGAGTTAATCGGAATGGGCGTCAAGCCTGATTCCCCCGTCTGGACTTCGGGGCTGCCCGACTGGGTGGAAGCCTCTGAGATTGAAGAACTGAGATTGGCGATGGAGCTGCGCGACCGGAAGACGCAGTCTCCGGCTGATGTTTTCGCCGGGGGTGAACCTGCCGCCGCCGCGCAGCCTGTTCAGCAGGAGCCGCAACCGCAACCCGCCGCTCCCGCTCAGCAGGCATTCACGCAGCCGGAGGCTCCCATGCAGCAGCCTTATGCCACTGAGCCCCGGCCTATGGCCCCGGCTCCGCAGTCTGCCCCGCAATGGGAGTGGCAGCAGGAGCCGACGGTGCCCGATGAACCTTGCCCGCCCGCATATCTGGTGTGGTCGATCATAGTGACGATACTCTGCTGTCAGGTGATCGGCATCGCGGCCATCATCTGTTCGGCCCAGACAAAGCAGGCTTACGGCAGGGGTAATATCGCCAAGGCGAAAAAGATGTCGGAATGGGCGCAGTGGCTGATTATCGTCTCCATCGTCATGGGGCTGCTGGCGTTGCCGGTGCAGCTCGCCTTCATGGGCATCTGAGGTGAAGTCTCAGGGAGTCACCGGGCGCAATATGCTGATGCTCGCCGGGGCGGTGGCCGCGTTGGTGGCCTATGTAATCTTCTGCGTCTACGGCGGGGCGATGCCGCGTTGCCCTTTCAAATGGGTCACAGGCCTTGACTGCCCGGGATGCGGGTCGCAGCGCGCCTTGAGGGCGTTGCTTTCGGGGCATCCGCTAGAGGCGTGGGGCTACAACCTGATTCTGCCTCCCGTGATGGTGTATCTCGCGGCGATTCTGCTGTTGCCGCTCTTCAGGGGGCGGGCGGCCTCAAGGGCACACACTGCCCTTACCTCGGCCGCGGCCATATGGACGCTGCTGGCGGTGGTGGTGGCGTGGTGGATAATCCGCAACATCCCTGTTTGGGGGTAAATGTATTGAAACAAGATTATGAGAATTGCAGTATATTGCTCGGCCCGTCCGAACATCCCCGCGAGCTTTCACGAAGATGCCCGCTCATTCGGCAAATGGATCGGTGACAACGGCCACACACTCGTCTATGGTGGGCTGAGATACAGTATGATGCGCGATGTGGCTCAGGCCGCCGCTGATGCCGGAGCGAAAGTGATGGGGATTGTCCCCGAATCGAGAATCGCCGACCAGCACCCCGCCAACACCGTCAGCCTGCTGGTTCCCGACCTCCACGAGCGGAAACAGATGATGGAGGAGAACGCCGACGTGTTCGTGGCCCTTGAAGGTGGCATTGGCACGCTCGATGAGGTCTTCTCTGCCCTCGCATCCTCCACTTTCTTCAAGCAGCCGAAGGAGATACACCTGCTCGACCGCGACGGGCTGTACGCCCCCCTGCGTCAACTTATGGAGAAGATGGAGCAAACGGGTCTCGCAACCCCTCCGGCCACGGAAATGCTCCAATTCCATCCCGATCTGGAGTCGCTGACCGACTCACTCACACAACTCTCCAAAAACCTCTGATTATGAAAATCTACACCCGCACCGGCGATGCCGGTCAGACCTCGCTCGTAGGTGGAAAACGTGTCAGCAAATCTTCCGTCAGACTCGAATCCTACGGTACTGTCGATGAACTGAACTCCCACCTGGGGCTGCTGGCCCTCTCGGCCGACGCTGTCGACCCAGAATCGGCGGCTTTCATCCGCGCTGTCCAGAACCGCCTGTTCAACCTCGGCGCTTACCTCGCCACAGAAAACACCGACATCTCCATCCCTCCCTCAGGCATCACCCCCGGTGAAATCGAGGCAATCGAGAAGGAGATAGACCGCATAGAGGCGTCGCTTCCCCCCCTGAAAGCGTTCATCCTGCCCGGCGGATGCCAGGGAGCATGCCAGGCCAACATCGCCCGCACCGTCTGCCGCCGCGCCGAACGCCGCGTCATCGCCCTGTCTGAGACCGTCCCAGTAAACCCCCTCGCCATCGGCTACCTCAACCGCCTGAGCGACTACCTGTTTGACCTCGGCCGCCATCTCAACAACCTCACCTCCACCCCCGAACAGGAGTGGCGTCCCTGACCTGCCCAACAAAAAATCTCCCCGACATAATAAAAGAAGAATAATCACGTTTAACGAAAACAAACGCGGCAGTGACAGCACCCTCTCCGGTGTCACCCTCCCGGTCATCGGCCCCATCGCGCCGCATACCGTCCCAAAGAATTAACTTAACCAAACCCTCATAGATTCAGACAGCTATGTATTGGACACTTGAACTCGCATCAAAACTCGAAGACGCACCCTGGCCCGCAACCCGTGAAGAGCTCATCGACTACGCCCAGCGCAGCGGCGCCCCCCTCGAAGTCATCGAGAACCTCCAGGAAATCGAAGACGAAGGTGAACCCTACGAATCCATCGAAGACATCTGGCCCGACTACCCCTCCAAAGAGGACTTCTTCTTCAACGAGGAGGAGTATTGAACTAAAATTTCAATATAAATACCTGATAATCAATGGCTGAGCAAAATATGATTTGTTTGGCCATTGGTATTTTATAGCCTCAAATAGCGTAGTTTGTTTGGCTAAAATCCGTATTTTTGGAGGAAATATTGAGTTTGTTTGGCTAAAATTCATTACCTTTGCAGTGGTTTGTGAGTATTACACAAACCTGCATTTTTAACTTCAAAAACATCTCTCCACTATGGGAAGACCAAAACGACTATACCCTTTGGGAAAATACAGGCTCCGCATCCGTGGGGCCGTTGACAACAATAAGCCTTATCTTGTCGAACTGGAATATACTTGGAATAGGCAGATCGTAAGAAAGGGCATGAACATATTTGTCAAGGTTGGGGATTGGAACGAAAAGCTCAATAAGGGGCGTGGCGGTGTGAAATCATCTTACGGGCCAGAGGCTAACCGGATAAATGGTGTTCTACTTAACCGAGTTGATAGAATAGATGGTTTATTAGCGGAATATTCTCAGAAATTCCCTAATCAGATTACCGCTCAACTCATAAATGACTTTCTCGCTGATAAACCTGTTATCAGGGTAGACAAAGGTAAGGATTTTGTTGAGTTTGCTATTGAACGACTAGACTCAGACTATTCTCGTAACAGAATCGGTCGAAGCCGCTATATGAATGGAAAGAGCGGAATGAATATGTTTCAGGAATTTTTACGCTCAACTAAACGAGGCACCTACAAAAACGACAGTATTTATGTAGGAGAAATATCCGTCGAACTCGTAGATGAGTATATCACTTGGCGCAGAGAGGTCAAACAAAACAGTGATGCAACTATCAATCATTCACTTACCCCTATTCTAAAAGCCTGTGCTTATGCTACGGAACTAAGAATGATTGATGTGGCTATCAATGCCCGAATACAGGATATGAGAATTGCCCCTAAAGTATCCTTATCTATTGATGAAAAGGAATTTGACGGTAAGAGCCTAAGTCAAGAAGAATTCTTAAAACTACTGGAGTTTTATAAAAACGATACAGAACCGCGCCGCAAAGAGTTTATAGAAATGTTCTTATTCGCTTTTCATGCCTGCGGGCTGCGTGTTGTCGATGTGATGACTCTTCAATGGGGTCACTTGGACTTTGACAAGAAGGAATTGCGCAAGGTCATGGTAAAAACAAATAAACGCCATGTAATACCTCTGTCTGAATCCGCCATAGAAATACTGAGGAAATGGAAGAAAAAACGCCCGGACACCAAATATGTTTTTGATTTAGTCAAGGAGAACCTGGATATTGATAATGAGGAAGAACTGTATCGCGCCAGAAACAGTGCGACAAAGTGCATTAACCAGTCGCTTAATGTTGTTGGAGAGAAACTTGAACTCAACTTTAGCCTGACGATGCACGTTGCACGCCATACATTTGCAGTTCTTGCACTCAATAAAGGATTGTCTATGACTGTTGTCAGCCGCCTACTTGGTCATGCAAGCACAGATGTTACGGAGAAAGTGTATGCTAAATTCCTCCCGGAAACACTTTCTGCTGAAATGGGGCGACTAAGTCCTGATTTGATAATATTCAAGATGCCATAAGTATAACACAATCATAACCTACCTAAACAAGAATGGCGGAGAATAACCCAGTGTTAAAGAGTTTATTCTCCGCATTTATTTTATGCCAAAGCGGTGAGAGGCGGAGCGGTCTTCCGTGTCTGCGGCGATATGCCGTCAACAAGTGACGGTGGACAAGTCCACTGACACCAGTTGACCGCACTTCGCCTATGGGCAATGCCGAACACCGACAACGGCCATCGCCTTATGGAATGGCATCGGGGACGCTGCCGTCACCATAAGACTGAATGGCTGTCGTCCGTGTTCCGGGACGCATTGCCGGACAAGGACTTTTACGACCGCTCCGCCACTCACCGCTTATCAGCATCCACCGAAGAGAACAGTGTCGCAATGACTGGCCTTTCAGATCCTCGTCATTGCGGCACACTTCTTTTTTATCGGGGCTGCACAGATTTCTATTTTTTCAGTGTTACAATCTATCGCCGCCACCGTAGGGCCGGCGACGATTTATGTTTTCACGGGCTTTCATCCGGGGGAGCCTTTTCAACACTGCGTACCATCAACAAGTGGGTCAGTACGAGTTGCTTGCCATAACCTAACGTGTGGCGAAGGGATATTCTTTTGGCCTTGGCATAAAAAATCTCCAGACCTCCTGCGTCGGCTCGTATTTTTTATGTCAAGGCCCGAACATCCCTCTTTTGCCGCCACACGTCTTTCAGGTGTCAAGCAACTCATACAACCACACTGTCTTTGGACGCATGGTTAAAAAAAAGCTCCCACCGATATGAAAGCCACAGGAAAACATAAAGATATTAGGTCAAGGCAAACTCTCCAATCCTCCTATCATTACCGCATAATCACAAGGGCGGTCAAGGCGGTGACAATCATCATCGGAGCGGTTATCGGGATAGCGTTGTGGGCGATAGCAAAACCCATATTGAGGGGAATAGGCTGGCTCATTTCAATCCTTACCGCAATCGGAGTAATCTATTGGATTTTAAAACTCTAAAAATATTTACGACTATGGCAACCACAAGAGAAAACCGAGGCACACGAGCCTTCAACGACACAATCAAGGCTTATCTTGAAAAGAGAGCCGACAATGACGCTCTGTTCGCTATCCGCTTTGCGAACCCCTCTAAATCGGTAGAGGACTGCGTTGCATACATCATCAATCAAGTGCAGAAAAGCGGTTGCAACGGCTTTGCCGATGATGAAATCTTCGGAATGGCAGTACACTATTGGGAGGAAAACGAGATTGAGGTCGGCAAACTTGTCAACTGTCAGGTGGTGGTCAACCATACGGTGGAACTTACCGATGAGGAAAAGGAACAGGCACGGCAGGACGCCATCAACAAACTCCGTGACGAGGAAATGGCTAAAATGCGCAGACCAAAGACCACTGAGAAGAAAACCACCGAGAACAATCCCCAAATCGCACAACCCAGTCTTTTTGACCTCTAAAACATTACGGCTATGAAACCCAAGACGATATTACAGAAGCAAGTGGTGAAACTATCCGCCACGCTGAGACCCATAACCGCGATACAAGAAGAATGGGCATACCGCCACTGCTTTGAGCATTTCGTCTATCGCACCAATAGCGGGACAATGACATGCTCTGACTGCGGACACATTTGGAAGGGAGAGAAAGGCAATCTTTGCGACACTCTCGCAGGTTGCAAATGCCCTCACTGCGGCACTGAACTGAAAGTGAAGGACACCCGCAAACGCACCCATAAGGAAACCGCATATTTCAGTGTCATAACATCATACAAGGGTTTTCAAGTAATCCGTGTGTCGCAGATAACGAGCGAAAGCCGTAAGGGAGAGGTCCGACAACTCTGTTGTCGGGAGGTCGTGCAAAGGTGGATTTCTCCCGACGGCAAAGTTACCGACATGGCTCTGCTCCGTGGATTTACCTTCCATTACTGCGACTGCTGGTCGTATTGGAGCGACATGGAGGTACGCCCGCACAACTCACTGTATGATGATGTTGTCGCATGGAGCGATGTCTATCCGAGAATGTCGGTCATTCCCCAACTTAAACGCAACGGCTTCAAGGGCGATTTCTACGGAATATCCCCCGTCAGACTTTTCAAGGCTCTGCTTTCCGACCCAAGAATGGAGACACTGATGAAAGCCGGAGAAATTGAGGAAATGAAATACTTCCTCTCCAATCCCTGCAATGCGGATGAATTTTGGATATCGTACCTTATCGCAAAACGCCACCGCTATCATATCAGCAACATCGGAATGTGGTGCGACTATCTGCGGATGTTGAAAAACCTTGGAAATGACCTCCGCAATCCCAAGAACATCTGTCCCGAAGATTTCATAGAGGCGCACGACAGATTGAGCCGGAAGATAGAGGACAGACGCAGAAAGGAGCGTGAGGAAACTGAGCGAAGGAGAGCCGAGGAAAGACTGCTCCGAGAGAAAGAGAAAGAGGAACAGTTCAAGGCTCTCAAATCCAAATTCTTCGGTCTGGTCATTTCCGACAATGAAATATCGGTTAAGGTGCTTGAGAGCATAGAGGAATATTGCCAAGAGGGTAACACCCAACACATCTGCGTATTCTCATCTTCCTACTACCTTAAAAAGAACACGCTGGTATTATCAGCAAGGATTGGCGATACCATAATAGAGACGGTAGAGGTTGACTTGCAGACCCTCAAAGTGGTGCAGTGCCACGGCAAATATAACAAGGACACCGAATACCACGACCGCATCATCGACCTTGTGAACTCAAATGCCCGACTTATAAAGGAGAGAATGACCGCCTGAATGTTTAATCCGCCCACCGCCCGAAATATGGCGATGGTCACAATCCTACAGATTATGAATGTAATAATTGAAAGTCTGATATTCGATTTTGACAACAAGGTGCGTGAAACTGTCATTGAACTGACAAACCGCATACTGCTTGCAAAAGATGAAAAGGAATTACGGGAAACAATCTCGGCATTTGCCCTTCGTAGTGAACTTGACAGATACTTCGTCTATGGCTTCGGCAAGCACCACTTCTGGGCAAAACAACGCAAGGTCAGCGACCCCAAACAGACTTTTGAACAACGTATGATATTTGTAAAATTCTAAAAAAACAATGCTATGGCAACCAAAATGACAGCCAACGGAGTAAGCACAACCGCCACTCCCGGCACTGAACAATACGAGGTGTTTTACACCGGCTACCGCACTCGGCGCAAGAAACACTACCAATACGATTACCGCCACACTGATGGAGAATTGTTCTCCTGCGTGGCTGGAACACTTAAAGAGTGCAAACAACGCCGTGATGAGTGGCTAAACAAGAAAATAAACAACTCAAAATGACATAACTATGGACAATCTGATTGCAAAAACGATACTCCAGCAAATCGGAGGACACCGCTTCGCTGCGATGACGGGAAGCCACGACTTCATCAACCTCGGCAACGGATTGAGAATGAGCCTCAGCCGTAACAAGACATCGGCTAACCGCCTTGAAATCATCTATGACGAGGGCGCAGACCTCTACAATGTGCGGTTTTACCGCCAGTCTATGAACCACAAGACCTTTGAGGTGACGACAAAGGACATCGAGAAGATTGAAGATGTCTATTGCGATATGCTGGAGGACATCTTCACCGATGTGACGGGTCTGTACACCCACTTCTGAAAATACATTTGCCAAGTCGGATATATAGCGGACGGAGCGACCTCGTGATGAAGTCGTTCCGTTTTTTTGCTAAAAATTTCGGCCGCCAAAGGCGGCGTTGACGTATTTGATATATCTTTTCAGGACTATCTGAGATATTATTCTGCGATATTAACAAATTATGTTTTAATATTTTAACAGATTGCTTTCTCTTTTTGTTCATTGTTTATTCTATGGCGGATATATCCCCTGACATTTCATATCCGTGTCATCCGGCCTGAATAACTTACCACCTATTATTTAACAATGCGTCCCCGATTATAATTACATCAGATGAAAAAGTAATAGAAATGAGGAAGGGCCTTTTCCTATCGACATTAAATGTTTCTTTGTAATGGACAAGATAAGCACACTTGAATTCTATGATTCTTAATACATCACCAACCTCCGAATTTAGAAATTTCAATCTCCCGCTCAACGGTTTGCAAAAGCCGTTCAACATCGCTTCTACGATACTGGTATCCTTATAAACTTCTATGGAAATTGTCAATCTGCCTCCAATCACATCAGTCACTGGTCTGCCTTTTGTATCAGTTTTGCGAGAGAATTCAATCTGGTAAGAAATCACATCGAACTCTTTGCCGCCCAGTTGCACAATAGCCTTTAATTTGGCCATATCAATAAGGGTTGTAACAAGATTAAAATCAAGGTAAACTTGATTTAGGCCACCTTAGCAACCTCCGGAGAAGAAAAAGAAATTTTTGCAAAGATACTACTTTTTCATCATAAATGCAAATCTAATACAATTAAGTTGATAGGTTTCGGGAGCGATTGTGCAAGAAAACTAATGTGAAAGAGGATGTAATAATCCCCACTTAAAGTTTTCGTTTACGCGAATCAATATGCTTTTCCTATCTGCAAATCAATCTATGCTTTATATTTGTCTTTAATATGCTCGGCAATATGTTCCACTTCAGGGAATAACGTCGATTTGTCTATTCCAAGGGCTTCAAGTTGCTTTCGAATCTTCTGCTTATGAGCCTTATTGATGATATATACTTTATAACCAAAAGCCAGTTTCGCCGGCATTCTTTTTTCTCCGTTAATTCCATATAGGAAGAATGCACCCGACTGTCGGATGATACGGGGATTGTCAAACATCGGCTTCACACAAAAGACCTTTTCAATATCTTTCGAGTCTATCACATTTTGGAAATGCGGTTTTTCGGCTTTAATCTCGTGCAGAAGATATTGTATTTCATCCTCGTTGTTAAAATCTACCCTATCCAGTTCCCTCAGGTCTTCGATGCTGAAATCCACCGGTCTTTTGGCTATATTTGAAACCACGCTGACAGCATCGCTGTCAAAATATTTTATATCAGATGCAGACACTTCAAAACGGAATAGTTTCCCATCAACTTCCTCGTCTTCGGTCTTTCCGTTGGGTTCACAAGCAAAATATAACGCAACCAATGGATTAGTGGTGATGTCAAGTAATCGTGTAGGAACCGAATAATGTTGCATTTTTACCAGCTTTTCAAAGGTTGTGGCACAACCCTTGAAATCAGACGGACTTTGCGCAATGATGTCTCTGAATATCCTATTCTCGTTTTCAATCAAAAAATCCTCACGATAAATAGATGGCACCAAATCATATTTCTTGTTGCTCTGTCCCCGATAAAATATATGGACATTAGCAGTATCCTCCAATTCGTTTTCAAGTCTCTCGAAAAGAGTTCTGATACTGCTTATGCTTGATGATTCATTTTCTGGAGACCTATTATAAGCCTCGTATGAGACTTCCCATGGATGTTTGTCAAGGCGATTTATGATTTCTTCTGACAGAGCCACATAGGTTGCGTAACTGTCATAGGTATAATTCAGCTTGTTATCTCGAAGATAGGACGTGGTATGTGAGTCCAAAGGGACATATTGTTCAGGGTTCGCATAGAATAGCACTATGCTGAGTTTCCCTTTCCCGACACTCTTTATTTCCAAGGCTTTCTGAAAGAGAGATTCATCAACATTCCCTTCCTTGAGCTGTTCGAACAAATCCCACAACACATCAATGTCTTCTATATTCCGTCTTATTTTATGGGGGAACAGATGTACTTTCATTGGATGTATTGTGGGTAGGCCGGACACATCCTCAGGTTCAGGACATCTCAGATTTAAAATCCTCCGTAATTCTTTTAAGACCTCAAGCCTACGGTGGTCCGAATGAAACTTGTTGAGGTATGAAAAAAACGTGAATGGATCAATTTCTTCCAACGTTATTTCCTTGCCTCTTTCTAGCCCATCCCGAAATCCGGAAATGCCAACGTCCTTTAGTAAGTTAATGAGGTCAGCCTGACAGCCTCGCTGCTCTAGCAGCCAATCTGACAATTTCTTATATAACGGTATCCATGTGAATTTTTTATCCATGATATAGAGCGGTTGATTTGAAATTATTCTCATCTGGACAATTCAGAAGAATGTTATTGATGTAGGAATTGGGATTCTCCTGAAGCTTAGGCAATCCCAGATCTACAGTCGTTTATTAAAACAGACACAGATATTAATGAATTTCTTTATCGGTCTGTTTTGCATCAGATATTGATTGAACGTGCTCCATCACAATAATCTTGAAGATACTCATTTAAGTTGACCGGGCGATATTCGTCAAAATAGATGATATGGGCCAATTTCTTTGCGACCTCAGGGATACTCATATGAGATGTTTTCACAACAGTTACATCGGTTTCATCATATAGCTGCTTAAAGTGCTGTATTTTCTTTTCATTCCACTCTGAACCATATTGATATGGATTCCTTTTATTAAGTCGCTGATGAATACTTTCCGCATTAGCGGTGAGTATTATGATTTGCCCTTTGACAAGAGGTATGTCAGATTCTGTTTTTTTAAAAGAATGCAATAATTCAATTGCTCTTTTTTGCACTAAATCACCGGAAGCTGCGTAAGTAATAGGATCTAAAGGTGAACGGTCAATCAATTGTATGCATCGATTTTCTTCGTACACGATACTGTTTTTTAATCTGAATTGCTCTGTAATCCAATCATCTAATTCTTTCCTTTCTTCGGGAGATAACAATGTATCTGCCTTATCAAGGTTCTTATGTTTCACCCCTGGCCATTCATTACATATTTTGAAGTCCTTAAGCATTTCTAATGCAGAAGTTTTGCCAGTGCCAGGAGCACCTGAAATATAATAATTTAGAACCGGAGACAATCCATTTTCCCTTAATAAGTTTGAGAAAGCACTTTTATCCATATTAAGACACTCTCCCAATTGTTTTATGCCGTCATTATCAAGAAATAATACAATGAGGTTAAATGTATCAAAATAACTTTCTTGAATGGCCTTCATATCCTTGACGGATAAGTTGAAATTTTTGGGGTCTTTGTAGAAAATGTAATAATGATAATGGCCCGGATTAATGACAGCGGTTTGCCGTAACATATGCCTAAGGTTTTGGTCCTCTAAAGACACTCCGATAAACAACGCTGTATATCTTGAATAAAAATACATTAATGGACTATAATGGCCCATTATGCTCTCTAACAACTGATCCTGGAATGATTTTTCCGAAAAGACAAAATGATCACTAATGCCTTCTTCTATCTTTTCTGGAAGATAACCATTGGGGTGATAAATCACACTTTTGTTTAATTTGAAATTTACAGAGGGCTTATCTGTAGACACAAATTCTTTGGAAGTATAGCTCCCTGATATATTTTTATTCTCTTTTCTGAGAATTTGTTCTATGAAATTATCAAAGTTATAATTGATGGTTATCGGCGATTTTCTTATGATGTTAAGATACTCATATAGATATGGGTGCTTAAGATTTTTGATTGACTTGCTTTTGTAAAGTTCTGTATGGATTAGTTTTATCCAATCCATACGCATCGCATCTTCATAAAATGGTACAGTGCGGTCTAATGATGATGAGTGTTTATTCTTATAATGTTCAAAAAGAGCTTGAACTTTTGATGTAAGGGATAGATTTGACTTAAAAATAGTTTGTCCATCCACCTCCTTATTATTTGAAATGCGTTTTATCAGTTCATTCCAATTGGGGATTTTCCAATGCCGGCTTGCTCCCGCACCCAAACAAAGCATCAACTCGTTGTCCTGATTTTTTTGATACATATGGACTACAGGCTTATGGTAGTTGCAAAGAATCTCTTTGAATGTCTTGTTCATATCTTTATTTGCAGGCTTTGTTTATATTGGTTGACATTATGGTTGACAACACTCTCTTTAATTTCGAAAGGGTTGTGATTTGGGTACAAGACAGGTAAATCATAAGATTAACCGGCAAAAATTTACGATACATTCGTGCATCACTTCTTATACCGATAATTGGTTTCTTCATTTGAAATGCATAACCTATTTCCCATGCAGTGCCGGAATCTACATCAATTCCATCAAGGTTCGCGACAATAATGTCTGCTTTCTGTAAATTCTCAACATCAATAGAAAAAGCCGTTTCAAGAGTGGTATTCGCAACTAGACCGACATCTCGTTGGGCCATAAAAGTCCGGAAGCCTAAGGATTGACATATCATATTAATCTTTAGGTTGTATTCGCGTTCACCTTCTGAAAATATAGGTCCTGCAATAAATACAATAGGTTCCATAACTGTGAAGAAACATTTATTGAAATCGCACCAAATTTAAGTGCGATACTACGAAAATATAGATTAGTCTTCGCTCTTTAATACATTCATCCCCAAAACGGAGGTCTTATGTTATACAATGTAATTCATCGTTTTATAAATTAAATTATGGGATTTAAGGCAATTATCAGCAATGTAACATTATGGCTGTAATTCTATTAGTCAAATCTCATTAATCTATAAATCACATACATTATATACATTGGTTTGGGTTCTATTTCACGGTAATTCTAATCTACACTGCAAAGATAGTATTTTTTTCACAAATACATGGCTAATATAACTTTTTCTGTTCTTGTATATCAGAATAATTCCAATAATACATTTGTCTCATTTGTTCTATATAGGATATTTATGCTTCTAGTACGAGTTAAGGTATAATCTGCATTTGTCATACTCACAGTAATACCACCTAGTTTAATTTAATAAGTATCCTATTTTATCTTTACGTGATGAATTTGGAATCTACTCAACGGTGTAGATGCACGGGATAAATCGCTACAAACAAATCTGCATCTAACCCCAAACCTCACGCCACGTATTAATATACTCGACATATCAGTACACTGTCGGGGTGTTACCTGCGAGACCGATGGGGTCCGATGATATGTACATGCCCATTTAGGGAGAGTAGTATCGGAAGCGGTTGTAGTACAGCCCGGTCTCGGCGTCCTCGTACTGCCTATAGTAGCGGAACGGCACCAGCTTAGGCTTCTTGGGCTTGCCGCCCAGAGTGGCCGACAGTGGTATCCCCACGTCGTTGCAGGTCATCACCAGATGGCCCTTGGGGCTCATCCGGACGCCGTCGCAGAAGACCATCTCCGAGGCGAAGAAGTTCATGCTCTCGTGACCTATCATCGCTGACATCAGGAACGGACCCACAAGCGGGATGTGCATCAGCGGGATGATAATGCCGCCGGTGTCCGAGACTCCGCGCTTCAGCCCGTTGACCGTGACGTTGGTCCCCAGGAACGGTATGTAGTCGGCAACGTCAAGGACAATCCCTATGTAGGGATGCAGAGGGTTGAAGGGCGGTGACGTCGTCACGTGAACGTCAATCCCTACTACCATCGTCATATGACTGTCCGACAACAACATGAACTTTATGATTACCAAATAGCAATGAAATATCTATGTTCTTCTCTAAAAAGGCATAGACCAGCTCGTTCTTTTTCTTTATAAATGAGAATTTCTTCGATAATACGATTATCTATTTTGAAGAATGAGTCTATTATTTTTTCGTAGTTTGCAATAATTAGGCTTAAATTAGTTGACAATTCAAAATGATAATCATCAAAAGGGATGATGATTCTAAAATCAGAATCTCCATTTTGCTCAATATATTTTTTCACCAAGATGTTAAATGAGGATATAATATTGTCAACATTATCTACATAGCTCCCATCAGCTATAATTTTACTTATTATATGCGTTTCTGCTACCTTAACGAGTTCGTGGTAATCAACGCCTACATCAGTAATGTTAGAATGAGAGAATCGGCTATCAATTAAAGAAAGCTCTTTCTCCAATCTTTTCTGGATACTCAATTTACGCAGTTCCTTAAATCTATTATTTTTCATCAATGACAACCTTTCTTTTTAAAACCGTGTATATTTTCTGGATGGTGACCCGGTAACTGATTATACTTCCCTGGGACCATAGGATTATGAGGATTTTTTGTGTTTGGTTCAGCTGCATGAAAATGCTTACCTCTTCCATATTTATCCTCTTCATGCAAGATGACGTATTTTTTCTTACCATCCACATCAAATTCGTAAACAGTCCTGTTCTCATACTTGCTATCAAAAACAAATTGATGAGTGGTAAATTGTGTAGAGTTGGGTATACCTGCCTGTTTTTTCGCTGCTCTAAAATTAGCTCTTCTTGATAATGCTTCCAACCCCAACCAGTCCAACCACGCATTTACGTCGCTTACATAGCCATAGAGCGTGGGGTTGTTACCGGCGATA